>NZ_DATBTY010000034.1:0-76969 GCF_036516575.1 Cerasibacillus sp. | reverse complement strand
GGCTCATAGTCGCATTTATTTATTTGGCGATTATTGTTAAAATATTTATACAAATTAAGATATAGGAGGGGGTTCAATTGAACTGTCAACACTGTGGTCATGAATTAACTAATAATGAAGATGTTTGCCCAAATTGCGGTGGCTTTATAGAAAAACAAACTAATCAAGAAACAGGCGAAAAGAAAAAATTAGGAAAAAAACCATTCTTTATTGGTGGTGCTATTCTAGCTGTCATTATCATTTTATCTGTCTTCTATACAACTGGAAAAGCAAAGTTCGATCCAAATAAACAAATACAAGCTTTCAAGGAAGCTGTTTTGGATGAAAAAACGAAAGATGTTGCTGCGATGCTTTTATCAAGTGAGAATTCATTAGAGATAACTGAGGATAACACAAAAAAACTTGTAGATTATTTAAAGAATAATAATGATGACTTCAATCAATTAATCGAACGTCTTGAAGATCAAGCTTCTGATTATGAGAAAGGAAGAAAATCTTATACAGATGGTGTCTACGGAACGATTAATTTAGAAAAAGGTGGAAAGAAATGGCTTTTTTTTGATGAATATCATTTTGTTGTCGTACCAGCACATATCCATATCTCCTCAGCTAATAGTGAGATTGATATATTAATTAATGATGAGAAAGTGGATACAACATCTGAACATGGAACACATAATAAGAAATACGGTCCATATATGCCTGGAGAGTATACAGTAAAAGGCAAATTAGAAAGTGAATATTTTGATGCTGAAGAAAAAGAGGATATTGTATTATTTGACTTGAACGAAGACGTTGCTCGTGCTGAAATTGAAATGAATATAGGCCGAGTTCATGTTAGTTCACCCTTTTCAGGTGAGGCAACACTTTTCATTAATGATAAGAAAACAGATATTACAGTTGAAAGAGGACGAAAGTTGATTGGACAGTTCCCACTTGATGAACCAATTACATTCCATGTCGAAAAAGAGATGCCTTGGGATACGATTCAATCTGACAAAAAAGCACTAAATGAAGAAGGGCCAGAAATAAATTTTGATAATTTGCGATTAATTATAGAGACTGAAGAAGAAGAAATTGTTAGTCTTGTCAATGATGTTTTTAATAGTTATACAGAAGCGTTAAATAAAAAAGATATATCTGTTCTACACAAACAAACAACAGATAATTTTAAAGAATTATTTGATGAAGATTTGAAACGTGTCAAAAAGGAAGTTCCAAAATATAAAGGAACATTGTTAAGCGCACATTATAGAAATGATTTTTATCAGGAACCTAAATATGATGAAAAACAAGATGCCTATGTATTTGAAGTTAATATGATGTTCACTTACTATGAACCAAATGGATCATTGGGTAAACTCTTCGATGGTGACAACAATCATGAATATCAACGTGGACGAACAGTTACTATGATATATGATGAAAAAGACAATGAATGGAAAGTTGATAGTTGGAAAAAAGCTCATATGTTTACCTTTGATGATACGCCTTACTATGAGATTAATAAGAAACCAAAGTCTAAGAAAAACAAGAAGAAATAAGCTAGATACGAATTAGTTCATTAAATAATTGTTTAGGGAGTGCAAGCGATTGCAATGCCATAATTGTGGTTTTCAATTACCAAATAAAAAAGAAGAAATCTGCCCGGAGTGTGGGAGTTATTTAAAACCGGAGAAAAAGGAATTTTTCTTTAAAAATGGGTGGTCGGTAAAAAAAGCAGTCCTAATCGGTGTCATTACTTTAGCACTGGTCATTGCTGGGTCCGTGTTTTTTCGGATTGGGAAATCGAAGTTCGATCCTTACCAACAGATTAAGGCTTTTAAAGAAGCCGTGATAAATGAGGATGTAAAAAGTGTAGCAGCTATGCTCGTACCTGGTGATGAACCTGTACCGATTAACGAAAAAAACACAGCATTTCTCGTATCGTATTTAAATAAAAATAATGATGATTTTAATTCATTAATAGAACAATTTGAAGAGCAAGCTAATCAACCAGCTCACGGGGAAAGAATCTCAACGAGTGGAACGTATGCGACGATAAATTTTGAGAAAGTCGGTAAAAAGTGGCTTATCTTTGATCATTATCAATTTGTTGTTGTGCCTGCCTTTATTCGCATCTCAACGACGGATCAAGAACTCGATATATTTATTGAAGATAAAAAAGTAACGACAACGCCTAAATCAGGGGTGTATGAAAAAGACTTTGGTCCTTATCTGCCAGGAACGTATGAAATCATTGCTAAATTAGAAGGAGAATTCTTCTCGACTGAGGAATCATTTGTTGGTGATCTATTTCAGACTGATTCACAAGCTGTTCTTGCTGAAATCGAGATGGAATTAGAAGAAGTTGTGATTTACTCTGAATTTAAAGATGAAGCAACGCTTTACATTGATGATAAGAAGACTGATAAAGTGATTAACCGAGGCGACACATCGCTTGGTCCATCTCCAGTAAACCAAAACATTTCCGTTTATCTGGAGAAGGAGTTTCCTTGGGGAACGATTCAAAGCGATAAACTTATCCTAAATGAAGTCGGGCATCGTTTAAAATTTGATCATGTTTCATCAATTCAAGAGGAAGAAGAAGAAAAAATTATCGAAACGATTAATCACGTTCTGGATAGTTATATGAAATCAATAAACAAACGAAGTACAGAACCACTTAATGATAAATTGTCGACGAACAATTTTAAAAGACTATTAGAAAAAGATATTAAAGATGTAGAAAAAAACTATCCGAAATATAAGAGTACGTTATTAAGTGGACAATACCGTGTGCATCGCTATAAAGACCCGGAGTATGATAAAGAGCGTGGTGTTTACGCCTTTACGATTAGTGCCATGTTCACTTATTATGAACCGAATGGCCCACGCGGTTGGCAATCTAGAGATGAAAGTAAGCATGAATATAAACGTGGTGCTGATATTACATTGCTATATGATGAAAAGGATAAAGAATGGAAAGTCGATCATTGGAATTTTAATGCTTTTGTCATGTCTGACAATGATCCAATATACGAAATCAATAAAAAACCGAAGTCTAAGAAAAACAAATAACACTCTCATAACAAACATAAAACACCGCTTATCCTAAGATTAAGATAAGCGGTGTTTTTATTTATGCTTCTTTTTCCTTTTTGTTGCGGCGTGTTAATTTTGCTGTTAAATCATCAAAAAATGTGTAGACGACTGGGATGAGTAACAGTGTAAAGATACTGGATACGCCGAGTCCGAAGATAATCGTAATCGCTAATGGTTGTTGCATTTCTGCTCCTTCACCAAGTGCGAGTCCGATTGGCACCATACCTAATATTGTCGTCAGTGTCGTCATTAAGATTGGACGGAGCCTGCTTTTTCCTGCTTGAATAATCGCTTCGTACCTTTCGATACCACGGCGCCGTAATATATTAATATAGTCAACAAGTACGATCGAGTTGTTGACGACAATACCGGCTAACATGATGATTCCGATAAAGCCTGGAATACTTAGTGGTAAGCCTGTAATGAATAATCCACCGAGTACACCGACAACCATCGTTGGCATTGAAAACATAATGATAAATGGAAATAGGAAGTTTTCAAATTGGATGGCCATGACGGCATAGACAAGGAAAATGGAGAAGACAAGAGCTTTTGCTAAATCAGCAAATGACTCGACCATATCTTCGGCTTGCCCGCCGATGTTATAACTATAACCTTCTGGGAAACCTTTTTCCATATCTTTAAGCGTTGTTTCCACATCTTGAAGAACGCTTCCTAAATCGCGGTCAACGATATCACTTGTGACGTTCATTTGTGGTTGTTGATTCTGCCGTAATAACGAGACAGGACCCTGAACTTCTTTAAATTCTGCCACTTCTTCTAATGGGACAGTTGTCCCTTCTTGAGACGTTACTTTCATATCTTGTAAATCGCTAATCTCTTGTCGCTCGTCTTCTGGATAGAGAAGAGTGACATTCATTTCTTGGCCTTCTTCACGGTATGTTGTGGCGACTTGGCCTGTAAATTGCATTTGCACTTGACTTAAGATATCATCTTGTGTCAATCCATATAGGGCGGCTTTTTCTTTTTCCACGACGATATGCATTTGTGGTACGGCTTCGTTTGCTGCTGTTTCTGGGTTATAGATGCCATCAACCGTACTTATTTCACTCACGACATCATCAGCGAGTTCTCGAAGCGTGTCATGGTCGGGTCCGTTAAGTTCGATCGTAATCGGGTCCCCCATTGACATATCACCATGACTTTCGTTCACTTTTATTTCTGCACCGACAATCGATTGTAAGTCGGCATTTATATCTTGGACAATTTCGGTTGTCGTTTTATCACGCTCATCACTTGGAACAAGCTGCATCATAAAGGATGTCTTATTCCCCGATGAACCACCCATACCAAATCCACCTGAACCGATGGTGACGAAGTTCGTTTCAATCACTGATTCGTATTTTTCTAGTTTTTCATTGACTTGGTCTGTTATGGTCTGGACATGTTCAAGTGAACTTCCAGGTGCTGTTTCTACTGTGACTTCCATTTGTCCTTCATCTGCTGCTGGTATAAATTCCGCACCGATAAATGGAATCAAAACTAAACTTCCGACAATGGCTAAAATCGTAACAGTTACCGTTGTTTTACGATACTTTAAAACTCGTTTCAAGGCACGGGCATACCCATTATTCATTCGCTCAAGCAAGCGATTAAACCAATATCGTCGTCCGTGGTTTTCCATTGCTCGGGCGAGTAATTTCGATGACAGCATCGGTACAAGTGTAACGGCGACAACTAATGATGCAATCAGTGAGAACGACACGGTCAAGGCAAGTGGCGTAAATAAGTCAGATGCAATTCCCTCTACGTAAACAATTGGTAAAAAGACGACTAATGTCGTTGTCGTTGATGCAATAACCGCTGGTGCTAATTCGGATGCACCTTTTGTTGCAGATTCGAAAAGACTGTATCCACGCTGACGATACGAGTAAATATTTTCTAAAATAACGATCGAACTGTCGACCATCATTCCAAGTCCGAGTGCTAATCCACCGAGTGTTAAGACGTTTAATGTTTGCCCGGTGAAATACATGAGAGCAAAAGTAGAGATAACAGCAATCGGAATCGATAATCCGATGACAATCGTTGCCCGGATACTTTTTAAAAATAACAGTAAGACGAATATCGCGATGACTCCACCGATAAGGATATTTTTAATAACGGAGTCAATCGATAGCTTAATAAATTCAGATGTGTCGATGACGACATCAAGTTTAACGTCTGACGCTAATTTATTATTGATTTCATCAAGATTATTTAAAATTTCATCCGCAACTGCGACTGTGTTGGCGTCTGTCTTTTTCATAATCGATAACACAACGGCTGGTTCACCATTGACTAATGTTTCGGACGTTGATTTTTTATATGTATCTTCTACCGTTGCAACATCTTCGACATGGAGTTTCGCACCTGTTGGTGATTGGATGAGTGTTTTTTTAATATCTTCAAGAGATTTATATTCACCGACGACGCGGAGTTGTAAATCTTTATTTCCTTTTTCGACGGAACCGACAGATACGGATCGGTTCTGACTACTGACTGCTTGGGTAATCAATTGTGGGCTCACACCATATTGTTGCAGTTTCGCTTCATCAAGTATGAGTTGAATTTCGCGTTCTTTTGCCCCATCAATCGTTACGGAAGCAACACCTTCTTGACGTTCAAAAAATGGTGCGATTTGGTTATCGGCAAGTTCTGTTAAGACAGCAGCATCTTTTCCAGTTAAGCTAAGCCACATAACAGGCAATTGGTCCGGACTAAAACGCATAATATTCGGGTCGCCTGTTTGGTCGGGCAGCATATTTTTCACTTGGTCTACTCGTTCTCTGACATCAAGGAGGGCTTGGTCTAAATCAACCCCGTTATTAAACATCATTAAAACGAGTGAGTTACCTGATTGTGACTGTGATTGAATCGTGTTAATTCCTTCGACAGAACTAATCGCTGATTCAATCGGGCGACTCACTAAGTTCTCGACTTCCTGTGGTGCCGCGTCTTCATAGGTTGTCGCTATAACGGCAACGGGTAGGTCAATCTTTGGGAATAAATCAACGACTAGGCTTCGTACGGATACAACACCTAGTGCGATGATAGCAAGGACGATCATGATGACACCGACTGGTCTTTTAACAGAAGTGTTTACTAATTTCACGATCTATTCCCCGCTTTCTTCGACGACTTTAATCTTATTTCCATCAGTTAACGTTAATTGGCCATTAACGATGACTTGATCTTTTTCCTTTAGTTTTCCTTCAACGGCTGTATAGTCAGACTGTGTTTCTTTAATCGTAACATTTACTTTTTCTGCTTTATTATCTTTAGCAATATAAATGAATGTTTCCCCTGCTTCTTCAACAAGTGCTTCAGTCGGTATTTTTAATGTGTTTTTAATCCGTTTTGTTGGAACGGTCATTTTTAAAATGGTTCCTGAAACGATTTTGTTGTCTTTATTTTCAATTGTTGCTTCAATCGGGTAAAGCCCAGTATCGCCAGGTAGTGTGCCAATTGATGTAATCGTAATTTTTTCCTTTTTACCATTATAAGTCGCTTGTAATGTTTGGTCTTTTTTAAAATGGTCACGGTCTTTTTCTGTGACGGAAAAACTGACATTTAATGTTTCTAAATCTGCGATGAGTGCGACTGGTTCTTCTGTTGAAACAGTGTCCCCTTCTTTTTTGGAGAAATTAACGAGTGTTCCATCTTTTGGTGCTTTGATCGTTTGTTTACCGTAAGGCGTTTTCACGACAAATAAAGCGTCGTCTTTTTTCACATCGGATCCTTCTTCTTTTTCGATGGAATCAATTTCTCCTGCTGCTTGTAGCATAATCGGTGTCGTTGTCTGTGGTGCTGTTCTTCCGTAAACGGTTTGTTCAACAACGAGATCCCCTTTAGTCACCTCAGCCACTTCGACAGGGGTTTCTCTTTCTTTCGATTTTACGTTTTCTGTATCTTCATCTTTATCTGTGCATGCGCTAAATAGAGTAAGTATGAATATGGCAATTAGCAAATAGCGTGTTTTCTTCATCCGTTTGACTCCTCGTTTCTTTTTCGTTTTCTTATTGATCATACGATTAAGCTGGATTATTGTTTCATAATTTTATGATGACAATGATTATGGTAAAATTTAAGACTGGTTTACTATCTCTACTATTATTCAATGTAGGTCCATGTTATGTAAGCTATTTCTTTGTTGGTTTGAATAATGGTGGCTATTCCTTGCGAGTAGTTCATTTACCTTTCTAGTGTAGTCACATCGTCGTTATTTATCAAGTGTGATGGGTTTTAAGATAATTGTACTATTAGCTGCATGAATTTGCATTAGTTTACACTCTGATAGAATGAGTTTTTATTGATACCATAAAATGAGTGTTATTAATTCTGGGCAGAAAAAAAGAGAGCATATGTATTTTAACCATGCCCTCTATGATACAAAAAATGCCCTATCGATTATTGTTGTTGTCTCCCATATCGTTTCCATTGTCTTGATTGATGTTGCCGTTATCACCATTTTGATCGAGTGGTGCATTGTTGTTACCATCATTGTTATTATTATCTGGAGCAGCACATGCCGTAAAAACGGTCAGAGCCATAAATGGAACGAGTAGACGAACTAACCATTTACTTTTCATCATAATCCCTCCTTCAAACGATCGTGTTGTAATGGTTTACAATGATTAGTTTGTCCCGCTTTAAAAAAGTCATGCGGGTTATTTTGGAAAACTTAAGTGAAGTTGAGGAAGATGAAAGGAAAATATTGAATACCATGCTTGATGTGGATGTATTGGAGTTTCGAAAGGATGATACTTTTTAAAAAGGCGCCTCATGTCGAAAATCACGACTGATGAGACGCTCGCTTCATTATTTAATCGCAAACATAATTTCCGCTTCACAGGCAATTTCACCATCAACAGTGGCAACGCCTTTGCCTTTACCGATTGGGCCTTTCATACGGAGAATTTCGACTTCAAGTTTCAATGTATCGCCTGGTCTAACTTGACGTTTGAAACGACATTTATCTATACCAGCTAAGAAGCCAATCTTCCCTTTATTTTGTTCCATGTTTAGCATCGCGATAGCACCTGTTTGGGCAAGTGCTTCAACGATGAGTACACCCGGCATTACGGCATATTCTGGAAAATGCCCTTGGAAAAATGGTTCATTTGCTGTGACATTTTTCATACCAACGACGCGTTTTCCCTCTTCCATTTCTAATACTTTATCAACAAGCAAGAATGGGTAACGGTGTGGAATCGTTTGTTTAATTTGTTCGATATCCATGTCATAACTCCTTTCATTTTTTTCTTTTATGTATGTTGAGAGAAAAAGCTTGCAACATATGGAGATGCAAGCTTTTTCAGTTGAAATTATTTTTCTTTATTAACGATATCAAGGATGTGTTGCCATGTTTCTATTTTTAAGGCATCTTTCGGTTCGCCATCTCCAAGAACACCATATCCAATCATCAAACCAGCAATAAGAGCAGCTGCCGCTAAGATAGCAATCACAATTAAACGGAGCCAAATTGGAAAAATCCGGCGACGCGGTTTTTTTGTCTTTCGTTTCGTTGCTTTTTTGCTCTTTTTGCGTTCTTTTCGCGAAAGCGTTTCATTTTCTGGTAATGCTTTCGTTATCTTTCTTTGTTTGTTTTCTCTTCTTGTTGCTGGTTTTTCTAACTGTTTTGTTCCCATGGCAAAATTCGCCTCTTTCTCTCATCTACATCTATTAGAATACGGTTATTATACCATATCATTTAATGATTAATGAAAAATTTCATTATCGTATTTGGTTAATTAATCCCATCATTTGATCGCCCATTGTAATCGTGCGCGCATTCATTTGATAAGAGCGCTGTGTTGTAATTAGATTCGTCATTTCTTCTGCCATGTTTACATTCGATTGTTCTAATGCGTGACTTTGGACTAATTCACTGGTAAAATCTGCATCCTGAATGATATCAGCCTCGTTATAGCCGAGAGCTTCAAGTTCTGGCAGTCGAAATAAATTGTCACCAGCAGCCTCGAGTACGCGTGGGCGAATGGCTTCAACAATGGACAGCTGGTTGACAAATTGTTCTACACCGTTTCGTGTGACGTAAATAGCGCCATTTGAACGGATGGATAAATCATCGAACCCTTCTTCAATATCAATCGGACCGGCTAATCCTATTACGGGATGGCCATCGGATGTGACAAGTCGTAGTATACCATCTGTTTCTGTCGGGTGTAAATAAAGCGCACCATCTCTTGTGTACCGAGTCTCAATATTACCTGAAGCATCAACTTGCACAGGATAGAAATGATTTTCTTTAAGCAAGACAGTATCTAATACACGGTCTGTCTCTTTAATTGATCCAATAGCGAAATTTCGCTGAATCGAACCTAATTTAGCACCTGACCCTACACGGATGCCATCTGGTGTCAGTCGGCCGTCAGCATTCGCGGGATTTGTCATATTATTGATTTGTTGAAATAATAGAGAAGAAAATTCGGTTTGACGACTTTTATACCCAGTTGTTTGGCTGTTTGCTAAATTATGGCCAATGGTATCCAACTTATTTTGCAGTTGATTCATCGTCACTGCTGCTTGTATCATCATACGTGACATACTGCTTTTCTCTCCATTTCGTCTATTTTTTTCCAAAAAATTAGCTATGTGAAATATGGAAATAATCGTCTTGAAGCCTAAAACATGGATGAAAAATAAATGAATATCATGTCATCCAATCAGTTGTCATCTTCATCATGTTCAAGGAAGCTACTCTTAACCAAGCCGTCCAATATCATTAACTGCTTTCCCCATACTTTCATCATATGCTTTTAATACGCGTTGATTCGTTTCAAATATACGATATGCTTCCATCATTTGTGTCATCGTCTCTAGCGTATTGACATTTGACTGTTCTAAGAAACCCTGCTGAATATGAAATTGTGCAGCAGCAGGTATCGCATCTGTTTCACCGTTATATAAATCGTTGCCTTCTTTTTCTAATGTATGGGCATCAGCAACATAACGAATATCTAATTGTGACACTTGATTATCTGTTTGTACTTGACCTTCAGGAGAAACGATAAATTCTAAGCCGTCTGTGAAAATCCGATTTTGGTTACTGTCTAACACATAATAGCCCTGTGTTGTCACAAGGTATCCTTCACCATCGATCGTGAAATTCCCGTTACGCGTAAGACGGATATCACCCGATTCATCTTGTACAGCAAAAAAGAAGCTACCATTCTCATCAGGTACATTTTCCTGAATAAGGGCTAAATCAGTGTTTAGGCCTGTTTCACGAATATCTCCCTGATTAAAATTTGGAACATATTCTTGAATATACACACCTGTGTTTAAGCCACCAATTGGGCGCTTTGTTGGGACATGCATTCCGTGTTTAACTGGAAGTTGTTTCGCATTGATTTCATGCATCAGCATTTCCGGAAATGCGCGAAATGTTGCTTGGTCAGCTTTGTATCCTGGTGTGTTCGCATTCGCGATATTGTTAGATAATGCTTCTTGATAACGTTGTTGTGCAATCATCCCACTAGCTACCGTATAAAAACCTCTTAACACGATTCATACATCCCTTTCCCTGTAAGCTAAGCGTTTTCAGTTTTGCTTTTACATTGGTTAAATAATTTTCTTGCGTTCAATCTTATCGATATTTGCTAGCATCATACCGGTTCCTTTGGCAACACAGTTTTTTGGTTCTTCAGCAATAAGGACAGGAACTTTTAATTGTTCTGCTAGTAATTGATCAATACCATGAATAAGTGCGCCACCACCAGTTAAAATGACTCCGCGGTCAATTATATCCGCTGATAATTCAGGTGGTGTCCGTTCAAGAACTGATTTTGCTGCTTGGACGATGATAGAGACAGATTCTCGTAATGATTCTTCAATTTCTTTAGAGTGGATTGTCACGGTTCGTGGTAATCCTGTCACTAAATCACGACCACGAATATCCATGCTTTCGTCTCTTCCTTCTGGAAATACGGTCGCGACATTGATTTTAATATCTTCTGCTGTTCGTTCCCCAATGAGCAAGTTGTATTCCTTTTTTATGTATTGTAGAATATCTTGATCAATAGTATCTCCGGCCATTTTAATGGATTCAGATGTGACAATTTCACCCATTGATAAAACGGCTACATCAGTTGTTCCACCACCGATATCGATAACCATGTTCCCACTCGGTTGGAAGATTTCCATTCCAGCACCAATCGCTGCGACTTTCGGTTCTTCTTCTAGGTATACTTTTTTACCGCCGGATTTTTGGGCTGCTTCTTTAATCGCTTTTTGTTCTACTTTTGTAATGTTCGTCGGACAGCAAATAAGCATGCGTGGTTTAGATAAAAATCCGCGTACTTTAATCTTATTGATAAAATGTCTTAACATTGCTTCTGTGACGTCAAAATCTGCAATAACACCATTTTTCAGCGGACGAATGGCTTCGATATTTCCAGGCGTACGCCCAACCATACGGCGTGCTTCTTCGCCCACTTCTAAAACTCTTCCAGTCGTTCGATCCATAGCCACGACGGCAGGCTCGTTCAAAACAATTCCTTTTCCTTTAACATGAATTAACACATTGGCCGTTCCAAGGTCAATTCCGATATCTCGCGAAAACATCGTCTGGTTCCTCCTAATTATCTTCATTTCGCCTGTAAACTATATATGCAACTAATATCATATTTTACCACAAATTGAAACAATTAAGTGCATAATATCCAAGAAACTTTAGATAAATTGTAAAGAATTGTCGTTTTTTTAGTTACTGGGGAATTTCGGATCCGATGTTGAGGATTTTTGGCTAAATTAAATGAAGATAAATATGAACAAAAGGCTATTTAATTAGGATTTCAGTAAAAAATGGAACGGCGGCATCCATTTCATCTATTCGTTGTGATAAGTGCAAATATCGCTGGGTGACAGGAGCTGAAGTTACTTAAGGTTTTTTCTTCGTTAAACTGAACAGATCATTGAAGCGGATGTTGATTTTTGATAATTAGTGAGTATTTGGTTCGTTCGTAAATAATTGAAAAAGCTTGTAGGGAAAAGATTTTCCTACAAGCAGAAAGGAAACTGTTGTTTTATTTTTTGTTGTCAGGAGAAAGATTGACTTCAAGCATTCATTGTGATGTGGCTTCTGTTTCTCGTTTCTTTTCCAATGATTTCAGTTTATACTTTTGTCGTGTCGCTTCACCTCCTCTAAGATGTCGTATTGATTTGTGATACTCAAGGATTTCTTTTACTTTCGCCGCAAGCTCAGGATTTATTTCAGGTAATCGTTCTGTTAAATCCTTATGAACTGTGCTTTTAGACACACCAAATTCTTTCGCAATTTTCCGGACTGTCTTCCTCGTCTCCACATAATAAAACCCGATTCGAAGCGTCCTTTCTTTGATGTAATCGTGCACACCGTTCTCCTCCCTATGATGTCATTAATTCTGAGGTGTGGAGTGAGACAAGGTTAGTTAATGATGCTGTTTTCAGATTGCTTTTTTTCATAAGTCATATGACATGGTGGCTCAACATCGCTCTAGGAACAGACTCTCTTAGCGACTGCTTTACAGGACATTTTTGAATGAGTCAAAATTAACATCATGAAAAATAAAAGATAAACATGCTATGAGTACTAAAAGAAAATGTAATATGTATCTCAATTAATGAAAATTAACTTTCACATATAGCCACACAAGCTTCACCTCAGATGATAATCGTGTACTTGGTTTGTAATATTTTATTATTGGATTTCTAAGATTATGATTAATTTTGGTGGTGGGGGGAATTTTGTTTTTTGAGATGAGAGTTTTTGACCTTGGTTTGGTGTGGTTATTCTATCGCTGGATTTTGAGGCGCAGCGCGCAATTTTCGGGGTGTACTGCTCGATTCTAATCTACGGTGGTGGAGCGATTTTGGCCCGGGATTGCGCGATTGTTTTTCTAAACGAAAAAAATCCCGAATCACAGATGGATTCGGGATTTTACCAATCATATTATTGATCTTGTTTTTCTTCTTTATCTGTTTGGTTTGTTTCGTCGTGGTCTGTGTCTTCGGTTTCTGGTGTTTCATCTGCTTTATCTTCGTCTGTTGGATTGTCCTCGTTCTCATCAGCAGGGTTGTCACCATTTTCATCAGCGTCAACTGGATTTTCTCCTTCGTCCTTTTTGACAACCTCATCTAATTTACTTACTGGTTGGTTGAAGTAAAGTTCTGGGTTGACTTCTTTGTCGTTCTTTCTTAATTCAAAATGGACGTGGTTACCATGGTCTTTTCCAAATAAGTTTTTTCCCGCTGTGCCGAGGACATCACCTTGTTTAATTTTCTCACCGACTTTGACATCAACATCAGCGAGACTCGCATAATAGGTCATAACATCGTTCCCGTGATCTAAGCTGACGACATTTCCAAGGAGTGGATCTTCTTTGACTTCGGAAACGGTTCCACTTAAAGCAGCGAGTACTTCAAATGTTTCACCATTTTCTGCAACAAGGTCAATTCCAGTACTTTGATAATAGCGACTATTGTGGTAAACTAATGCGGCTAGACGGTCTTTTTGATCTGCATCATAGTCATAAAATTTCGTAGCTACTTCCATTTGTGCACCGTCTTTGACTGGCATTTTAATGACTTCATCTTGATCAACGACAGGTACTGCCTCTTGATTATGTTCATTTGGCTTGTAGAGATCTCCTTCAGCCTCTGGTTGTTGCTTATTTCCACCTTGGAACCAAATAACTAGAGTTAACAGAAGGGCTGCAGCACCTAGATAAACCGCTGGAAAAAACCACTTTTTACGATACAGGCGACTCCATGCATTTTTAGGAGTGCCTTTATTTTCTTCTTTCATATTCATCACCTCAGCAACCATTCTGTTCAGAAAACTTATAAACTATACCTCTATCATCAATTTTTTTACGATTTTCATAAGTTTTGTTACAAAATGTTGCTTTGGCGCTGATTATGGGGGGGAATTTTTTCAAAAACAACTATAGATTACTAGGTGATGATGTGCTAGTTTTAATTGTCATTAAAAAGCTTGTAGGAATGAATCATTCCTACAAGCTTTAGACTTACGCATCTCGACGTTTATATATTATAAATGTTGAACCTATCAATATGAGGCTACCACCAACAAATAAAAAATTATACGTTTGGGTAGAGGTGTTGGGTAATTTTTTACCATTCTGTCCTTTTCCCTTATATTTTGCTTGATCATTGGCACGCTTGTTCTTGTTTTGAGGTCCTTTATGCTGACCTTTGTTCTTATTTTTGTTTTTATTACCTTTACCTTTGTCTTTATTTTTATGATCTTTATCTTTTTTACCATTGTTCTTATCTTTGTCTTTATGACCAGGTGGGACTGGGTTTTTTTGTTTGTCATCCTGATCATCTTTTGCATATTTATAGGTGATCGTTGTTGTACCAGCTATGATTGTACCTGTTGCCTCGCCATCTACTTCAACAAGTGAATAGCCGTCAAGTTCTAATGGTTTTGTAACGTATGTTTCTCCAACGTTTAAATCCGTTTGTTTGATAACTGATAACTCACGCACTTCTTGACCGGTTTCATCTATTTCGATATGGCGAATAATGAGTGAACCTGTTTGTACATCTTGTTTAACTGTATAGTTAAATGTTGTCACATCACTTGGTAAAAATCCATCTTTAATAGCAACCGCTTTAATTAACATATCTTCTGTTACGACAATTGGCTCATCATATGGTGTGCCGTTTGCTGCTGTTGGTTCGGTTCCATCTGTTGTGTAGTAAATGATGGCATCTTCTGTCGCTGTCATTAATTCGATTTCGGTACCTAAGTCTACTTCACCTGATTCATGTGATGCAATGACTGTGGCTACTTGTTCTGTTGGTTCTTCATTAGCCGTCAAGTCAATTTGTGCTAAGACGGGTTCATGGTCACTTGCTCGACCATGCATTGGTGTGAAATCCGCATTGATATGCAAGATGTCAACCTCGGTCTGCATAGCAAGATGATTTGATACAAGAATATGATCTAACACTTGAGAGTTTCCTTGATAGATATACGTATAGCGTTCGTTTTCCGGAACAAAGTCTATCATATTCGTTAGTTCTTCGCCTTTTAGTGTTTGCAATGGATTAGAAAACTCGAAGTCATTCATATCCCCTAAGACGATGACATTTTCTTCTGGGTTATCTGCTTTAATTTCCTTTATAAAATTGTTAATTAACGCTGCTTGTTTCATACGTTGTGTTTCGCTTTTTAATTGTGGTGGTTGGTGTTTACCGAATAATGGTTGGTCACCACGTTTGGAATTCAAATGATTAGCAACAACGACAACACTCTCACCAGCAAATTCAAATTGGGCAGCGAGTGGTTTTCGTGAATTCATAAAAGCCTCATCTGTCGGGCTAATCCGACCTGGGTTAAGTGACAGTTCACCGTTTTCATACGTAGTGGTATCTGTTGCGCTTCCCGATGCGCCATCTTTTAATGACACACGTTCAGGATTATAAATAAAACCGACTCTAATATTACTATTCGGTGCACCACCGTCTTCATTGTATGCTGGATTAATGTTGACATAATCATATGTTGGTCCACCTGCTTCTTCAATGACTTCAATGAGTCTTTGATATGTTTCAGATGCGTCTGCATTATTAGGGCCTGCTTCTGTTCCATTATTATCTTGAATTTCAGTTAAGCCAATAATATCTGGTGATTGCATATCTTGGACGATGGCTCTAGCGATATTGTTTGCCTTTTCATGTGATGTTTCTTGCGTATTAGCTGAGAAGTTTTCAACATTATAGGCTGCAACTGATAATTTTTCCTCGTCTTTTTCAATTTTTGTTTGCTTTGGCTCAGTTGAACCTTCTTGAAAAACTGCTTCGACATCAGCTAAATCAGCATACACTTTATAATTTTGGAAGCCGTAATTGACAACACCTGTGACTGGCCCTGTCAATTGGTCACCCGTTTTCACTTTGAAGCCGCGTGCTGTCACATTCGGATGTAATTTAAATTGAATGAACTGGGCGTTCGCTTTATCTTCTTTTAGACGGATACCACCATGAATCGTTTCAGTTGCAAATTCTTCTGTTGCAACAACGAGATCTCCATGTTGTTGTGGTGCAATGGCTTTAGATGGTGCGACTTCGACACGCATCCCCTCTAAACTTTCCCAAAAATCAATCGCATTTAATTCAGGATCAAATGTTGAAAATCCATCTGGACCAATCATTCGTTCTGGAATATCAATAGATGTTATCGTTTCGGGTGCCGGTAAGTCGACATTGCTTTCAACAACTTCGATACTTCCTCCACGATCATCACGGGCATTGATTTGTGTCACTGACAAATCCGTTTGTTGGCGATCATCATAACCGTCAATATAGTATTCATCAACTTTCCCTTCAACTACAACACGGTCACCAACTGATATATTCTCTGCTCTTCCAGTATAAATAATAATCGCTTCGGACGTATGCGGGTTATCATCGTAATTTTCTTCCTCAGCTTGCATATGGAAGTAATGGGAACCACGAATATTGTACGTGTAAGTGACGATTCCTTCAATATCTGTAACAACAGTGCCTTTTAATGGTGATTCATGACCAGCACCTTGGATATCATGGATTTGCATTTTCTTAGCAGGATCATAAACGGTATAAACAAAAGTTGTTACTTCACTTGCCTTTTGTCCGTCTTTAATCGCAATCGCTTTAATTGTTGTGTCCTCTGATATTTCAAGTGGTTGCTGATATCGTTCACCATTTGTATCTGAGGGATCGGTGCCATCCAATGTATAATAAATTTGTGCCCCTTCAGTGTTAGACTTCAATGCAACTTCAGTACCAATTGGAACTTCCCCTTGGCTCGGTGTCGCATAAACCGGTCGTACACGTGATTCATCTTGAATAATATCTTGTTGATTACGCGGAATGATTTGGTATATATCATCGAATTGCGTGATGATGCCTGTTATGGAATCATAAGTTGTTCCGATTTCCAAACCGAGATTGTCTTGTTCGTCTCTTACAACGAATTCTGTGCCGTCTGTTGCTTCATAATTCGCCCAGCCATTGCCTTGTTGATCGGCTGTCAATGTGACACGTTTCACTGTAACGAGTTTTGATTCATTTTCTTCATTGTTGACGTCTTCACCTGTTACGATTTTCGCTGCAACAGCTCGTTTTCCATGTTTTTCTTCGATTGTTGTTTGGTCTAGTTGTAAGAGATTGCGATATTCTTGTAGTGTTCCTGAAACTGATACCTCATCACCGATTTCGACATCTAAATTTGGTGGACGGATGGCTAATGCCGCTGTATCATCTTGAATGTGAATCGTATTCTTTAGCTTAGCCGTGACAACACCTTTAACTTTCACGTCGCCAGTCTGTTGATCACGAGCTTCTTTAATCGTTATCAGCTCTAGTTCTTCACCAGGGTCTGGTGCTTCTGTATCATCTACAAAAGTCATAGCTGATGGAGACTTTAATCCGGGTTTAGTAAAGTATGGTTCTAGACTACCTGTTACTTGCACCTTTTTTCCGAGGTTATCTGGATTGGACTGAAGACCAAATTCCGCCCGGAAACTTTTTGCTATTTGTACAAATAACATGTTATCAAGATTTGTTTCAGTTGGGCTTGAAGCGATGGCCATGTTTGTATCGGCTGTAAATTCAGATGGATCATTCGTAACATTTGTCTGGCTCTTAATAAATCCAACAACATAACCTTCGACTGTTTTTGTACCGCTATTATTTGCAATCGCTTCTTCTACAGAAATAACGCCTTCATTTGCTTGTGTCGGTGAAACAAATGCTAAATTAGAGATTAATAATACGATGATTGATACGTACGCGAGCAATTTTTGCTGACGTCTGTGAAATGCCGTTTTTCGCATGCATCTATCTCCTTTGAATGATTTAGAAAAAAAGGGCCTTTTATACAATTGGAATAAAAGGCCTTGTCTATTTTTAGTTCGTTTTAAATTTACGATATATAACGATGCTTGCACCAATGATTAGTAAAATGGCGCCATAAAGCATGAAGTTATACATTTGTGTTGCTGTGTTTGGTAGTTTATTTCCACCTGTTCCATCGTTTGTTTTGTTCGTGTCGTTCGTTGATGGTTTCGGATCATTTGTGTTGTCGTTTTTGTTATTTGTTCCGTTACCACCATCTTTTTGGTCGTCATGATCATTTCCTTTGTCAGATCCCTTACCTTTATCTTTGTTGCCATCGTCTTTGTTGTTATCGTCATTTGGATCTGTTGGTTCTTTTGAATCTTGTTTAATTGTAAATGTAAATTCTGCTACGTCACTTGGTAAATAGCCGTGTTTAAGAGCAATCGCTTTAATGGTGACATCGCGATCAATCTCTATTTGACCGTCGTACAGATAACCATTTGTTTCGGATGGATCTGAACCGTTCATCGTATAGTAGATTGTTGCATCTTTAGTAGCTGTTGTTAACCCAATCATTGTTCCTGCTTCAACTTCTGTTGCTTCAGGCGAGATTTCAATTGGTGCGACTTGCCCCCATACGATTTCATCACGGGCAATGTCGATAATACGTCCTTCACGAACAGGATCGACTTGACCATCTAAATATTCTTCATTTACCATATAATCCTTTAATTGCTCCCAATCAATTTCTCCGATATTTGTTACACGACCTTCAGCATAGGCTTTAGCAAAAGTATTATATCCGTCGCCACCCATTGCTGTAAATTGATTCGTTGTAATCATATATTCTTTATTCTCTTCAATCGGTACGTATGTGTCGCCTTCTTTAACTTCCATGACTAGGACACGGCTTCCGGCTTCTTGTGCACTATCATATTTATAGCGCATGCCTGATACATGTAAAAAGCCACCGTTTTCTCCTGGTGCAAGGCGAACACTATGTTCTAAAATTTCTTTTAGCTCAGCTCCTGTCAGTGTCACAACAACAGGGTCGTTTCCGAATGGAAGGACACTAATGATCTCGCCAGTCGTAATTGGTCCTTTATTAATTGGCGCACGAATGCCACCACCATTTTGAAGAGCAATGACTGTTTTTGGGAACTTCTCTTTTGCTTTTGCTAACATGGCATCTGTTACTAAGTTGCCAAGTTCTGTTTCATTTGCACGAACACTGTCGTCACCTGATTTTTCTTGACGTGGATTTGGTAAATCTTTTTTTGCTTCTGCTCCACTTGGTTTATTTTTCAATTGTTCTATATCATCACTAAATTCCTTTAAAGCCTCCGCTGCCTCTGGATCATCAGCTTTATCTTCTGTTGCAATTAATACGCCGGAATGCTCTGTAATCACACCGTTCTCATCAAATGTGACATCTAATTTCCCTAAATTCTCTGCGTATTGTCCTGCTTGAACGATAACAGTTGGTTCTTTACCTTCAATAACAGTTGGCTCAGTTAATTTCGTATGGGAATGACCGCCAACAATAATATCGATTCCTTCTACTTGTTCAGCAAGGACTAAATCATTTCCGACTGCTGGGTTACTGTCATAACCTAGATGTGTGACGGCAATAATTTTATTAATACCGACTTCTTCAAATTGCTTTACAGCTTCTTTAGCTTCTGCTATATAATTGAGAAATTGTACTTGTACAGCACTGGAAATCGCTGGCGTATCTTCTGTTGTCAAACCGAGAATACCAATTTTTTCTCCATCAATTTCTTTAACGATACTGTGATATGTTTTTCCGCCTTCTGGATTTTCGACGAATTTTCCTGGATTCTCAACGAGGCTTACCATATAAGGATCGCTTGAAAAGTCTAAGTTCGTCCCTAGTAATGGGAAATTTGCTCCTGCTACAAATTCCGCTAATGATTTATGACCACCTTCACTAGAACCTCTATCAAACTCATGGTTTCCATAAACCATCGCATCAAAGCCCATCAGGTTCATAAGGGCTAAGTCTGCTTGTCCACTAAATTCATTGAAGTAAAGCGTTCCTGAAAACACATCCCCTGCATGTAAAAGTACTGTGTTTTCTTTTTCAGCGCGAACTTGTTTAATGGCTGTCAACATCTTTGGTAATGCTTCAACATGTGCATGGGTATCGTTCATATGCATGACCGTTAAGTCAAACTCATTTGCCCCAGCTTCTTCTGCTAATGCATGAAGAGGCATGAACGATACAATGAGTAAAATCGACAATAGTAGATTGAGAGATGCTTGATAAATCTTGTTTTTCCTCACGAATGTTCCTCCTTGTTTTTATTATCCCTACTTCAGTCTAGCAAAGCTGTATTAAACAAAAGTCAATAGAGTGTAAAATCTGTGTTAACTTTCTTAAAATTATCATGATTATTTTTATATTTCAAGGCAATTTGGAGTGTTTTCTTATGATTCGAAATAAAGGTGTTTTTGTACTAGGACTATAGAAGTAGATATATAGATTGGAAATTAACGGCTCCATCTGTCACGTGAAGAAGTGAACGGTTCAAAGAAAAAATCGCACAATCTCAGATGCAAAATTGCGCGATTACTAGAATAAGCATATCTAATGTAGGCTATTTACTTCTTCGTTAAGAGTGCCGGGGCAGATTCATCGATGGAACTGATTTCGACATCCTTATAGTAATATTTGACTATCTCATCATAGGTTTTGCCTTCCTTTGCCATCCCATTTGCACCGTATTGACTCATACCGACCCCATGCCCGAATCCTTTTGTTTTAAAAATGAGATAGTCGCCTTTTTGCGTAACGGTGAAATCATTGGATCGTAAGTCGAGTCGTTCACGAACATCGCGACCAGTCAATGTTTTTTCGCCGATTTTCAAGTTTTTTACACGTTGGCTCTTTGTTCGGGTTACTGTAATCGGGAGGGGTGTTCCCAGTTGTAAAGGAATATCTAATAAACGCGATACTTCTTGAATTGAGATTGTTTTTTGGTCTAAAAATTTGGGGGAGTCTTTATCCCATGGACTTTTAACACTTCTCAAATATGGAAGTTTATTATCCCAGTAGTCTTCTGAATTCTCGGTGTAGCCGTTACTTGTGGAAAAATAGGCTGGAAAAATAGGTGTTTCATTATAAGTTAAAATTTTTCCTCGCGTTGCTTGAACAGCTTCATTAATTTTACTCATTTTTTCATGATAGGTGTCACCCCATCTCTCCCTTAGTTCTGTTTCATCTTGAAACACTTGGTCCGATGTCGTATCGGTTACATCCGCTTCTGATTGGTTATGTAACATTTGATTAACGACATATGTTCTTGCGGTGAGTGACTGAGCTTTTAGTGCTTCGAGTTCAAATTCTGCGGGCATTTCACTCGCGACGACATGTGAGACATATGTTTCTAACGGGATATTCTCAATATCTTTAGTCTGTTTACGCATGACAGAAACGGTGATGGCGTCTGCTTCACTATTTTTTATTGGTTTTATCTCAATATCTTCTTTAGCAGGTGTCACTTGCTCTTTTGATTGTGATGGTATGACAATGATTGTAGGGATGATGAGCACGATGGCAATAATACATAAAAACGCAAGAACAGGCATGAATGTAAATAAACGATTTGGCTTCGGACGTAGACTACGAATCTTTTTCGACTTTTTTGGTGACCATTGTTTCAATTTGTTCTCCTCCTTGTTTCGATTTTTCATTCAGTATGGTAGTAGCTCTATTATCTTTACTATTTAATGTATACAGATAGGACATTTAATAGAACAATTTTCTTGGAATTCGTCTCTTCCATATAGATGATTTCTAAAACTTAACTGTCTGTTGTTATTGAGGTATGTAATGGCATTACCCTTTAATTGGCACAAAAAAAGACGCCTGATTAGTCAACATTATCTAATCAGCGCCTCAACATATATTCTATTAAAAAAAATCATCAACTCTGCTTAATCATAACAAGTAAAGCACGATTTAAGCGAAGTTTTATCAGACAACGCTAAAATCCTTATCGTTACCTGTCTGTCCCTGAATCTTTACTTTAGGTCCATTTTCATTATATAAATGACAAGCGACAAAATGATTCGGTTTAGCTTCTTGCCAAGTCGGTGCTTTTTGAGCGCAAATATCCATCGCAACAGGGCAACGCGTACGAAATACACATCCACTTGGTGGGTCAATCGGACTCGGTAATTCACCCTCAAGGATGATGCGTTCGCGTTTTTCTTCAATGTCTGGGTCTGGTATTGGAATGGCTGATAAGAGTGCTTTTGTATACGGATGTAATGGGTCATCATATAATGTATGGCTTTCGGTTAATTCGACAAGATGACCGAGATACATCACACCAATACGGTCTGAGATATGTTTAACCATCGACAAGTCATGTGCGATAAACAGAAATGTGAGCCCTTTTTCCGTTTGTAAGTTTTTAAGGAGATTAACGACCTGGGCTTGTACGGATACATCTAAGGCGGAAATCGGTTCATCAGCAATAATAAATTCAGGGTCTAATGCTAAAGCGCGGGCAATCCCGATGCGTTGGCGTTGTCCGCCACTAAATTCATGGGGATAGCGATTAGCATGATTGCGGTTTAAACCGACTTCTTCAAGTAGTTGATCCACCCGTTCGTTTTGTTTGCGTTTATCCTTATACATTTGATGTACTTCCATCGGTTCTGAAATGATTTCTCGTACGGTTAACCGAGGATTGAGTGATGCGTATGGATCTTGGAAAATCATTTGCATTTCACTATACAGTGTTAATTTTTCCCGTTCATTTAATGCATGCACATTTTTTCCTTTAAACATGACATGACCTGCAGTTTTGTTGTATAACCCCATAATCGTTCGGCCGATTGTTGATTTACCACAACCTGATTCACCGACTAAGCCAAATGTTTCTCCTTTATATACATGGAATGTGATATCATCAACGGCTTTTAATAGTTTGCCTCGGTCCATTGGGAAGTATTTTTTTACATGATTGACTTGTAAAATTTTTTCTCGATGTATGTAATCGGACATATTATTCACCTATTCTGTTTATATTTCTATAAAATGAAAACAAGGAGATTGTCAAAAGTAAGACAATCCCTTGTTTTGCGTATTAATTTTTATCAGCATATTTTAAGTCAAGATAGCCCACTGGATGACGGATAAGCCCTGTGACACCATCGGCTTCTAATGCGACGATGTTATAGTAACGAATTGGCATGGCGATCATTTCGTCAGCAAGCATTTTTTCTGCTTCATGTAAATACTTCCAACGCTTTTCTTCATCGGCTTCTGTTTTTCCTTTTTGGATGAGTTCATCGTATTCTTTGCTAGAAAAACCTGTCCGGTTCATGTATGAGTCGGTTATAAAGCTTTCTAGGAAGTTGACTGGGTCACTATAGTCATTGATAAATGAACTTCTTGAAAATTGAAGCTCTAGATTCATCTGTGCTTCTGAAAAGACGTTCCATTCTTGATTTTCTAGTTTAACTTCAACGTCCAAATGTTCGCTGAGCATATTTTGGACCGTTTCAGCGACCGCTTTGTTTGTATCACTCGTGTTATAGCTTAACGTAATTTCTGGTAATTCATCATATCCTTCTTCTTTCATACCTTCTTCTATTAGTTGCTTCGCTTTGTCTGCATCAAATGTCACAAGATCACCATTTCCTTCTCGGAAGTCTTTTCCGTCTGGACCGGTAAACCCAGGTGATACAAAACCATAAGCTGGTTTGACACCATTTTTGACAACAAATTCAGCAATTTCATCACGATTCACAGCATATGCAAATGCTTGGCGAATTTTTTTGTTTTGGAATGGCTCTTTTTCAATATTAAATCGGTAAAATTCTAATCCACCTTGGTCACCGATATAGACATTATCCCCACCAATGAGTTCATCAGATAGTTCTGCTGGTATGCCAGTGACATCTAATTCACCACTAACGAACATTTGATATGGTGTATTTTCATCATTGACCATTGCCCAATGTATTTTATCTAGTTTCACAACATCTTTATCCCAATAGTGGTCATTCTTTACGAAGACCATTTCTTCTTCATGTTTCCATGATTCAAATGCGAACGGTCCATTTGATACAAATGAATCTGCTTCAGCATGCCACTTCGGATTTTCTTCGGCTACTTTATGGTTAATTGGGAAGAAGGCTGGATTCGTTAATAAGTCTAGGAAAAACCCTGTCGGTGCTGTTAACACAACTTCTAACGTTTTCTCATCTTTCGCGCTTACCAACACATCATCTGCTGAACCTTTTCCATCGTTATACGCTTCAGCCCCTTCAATAAAGTAAGCTAGGAATGCGGCTGGTGATGCGGTATCTGGATCTAACATATGCTTCCATGCGAATGCAAAGTCTTCCGCTACAACAGGGTCACCATTCGACCATTTCGCATCTTCACGAATATGGAAGGTATATGTTTTACCATCTTCTGAGATATCCCATTTTTCAGCGGTTGCGGCTTGAGGTTGGGAATCTTCATCGAGGCGTGTTAATCCTTCCATTAAGTTGTTTAATGGTGTCCATGATACCGAGTCAAACCCGATTGACGGGTCTAATGATTTCGGTTCTGTACCGTTGTTCAAGCGGAGTACCTTTTCCCCTTGTTCATCGTTTTTTCCTTCGTTATCATCTTTCTTACCGTCGTCTGTCTGTTTTGGCTTATCTGGTTCACCAGAATCTGTGGCTGTTGTACACGCTCCTAAACCGAAAGTCAACACAACTGCTAATAAAAGAAGTACCCATTTCTTCATTATGATTTCCCCCTTTGTTTATTCATTGGCCATCATAGCCAATAATGGTTTTGCGCGTTCATCTTGAAGCCAGCAATTCACGGTATGTGAATCGGTACGCTTCGTCTGAACAGGAAATACTTTATTACACACCTCCATGGCATATGGACATCTTGCTGCAAACGGACATCCAATTGGAGGTGAGAATAAATCTGGTGGTGTGCCATCAATTGGTTCGAGTTTTTCGCCTGCTAAATCGAGGCGTGGCACAGAACGGAGTAACCCTTTCGTATATGGGTGTTGTGGGTGATAAAAAATATCCCGTTTTTCCCCGGTTTCAATCATCTTACCAGCGTACATGACTGCAATGCGATCCGCTATTTTAGCAACAACACCTAAGTCATGGGTAATTAATATAATCGATACACCTGTTGCTTTTTGAATTTTTTCAAACAACTCAAGAATTTGCGCTTGAATCGTAACATCAAGTGCTGTCGTCGGTTCATCGGCAATGAGAAGTTCTGGTTCACATATAAGTGCCATTGCGATGACGATACGCTGTCTCATCCCACCACTAAATTGGTGTGGATACTGTTTTAAACGTTCTTTTGGATTCGGTATCCCGACAATTTCCATCATTTCGAGTGCTTTTTCAGTTGCCTTTTCTTTTGAAATGTTTTGATGTTGGCGTAACCCTTCTGTTAGCTGTGTCCCTATCGTTAGCGTTGGGTTTAGCGCTGTCATCGGGTCTTGGAAAATCATCGATATATCAACACCACGGATGGAGCGCATCTTTTTTTCTGAGAGCTTTGTTAAATCAACGCCTTTAAAATAAATATTACCGGCTGTTATTTTTCCAGGTGGATTGGGGATTAAGCGCATGATTGCGTTAGAGGTGACGCTTTTCCCACAGCCTGATTCCCCAACAATCGCTAATGTTTCACCTTTATTTAAATGAAAATCAACACCACGCACCGCTTTTACAGTACCACCATAAGTTGAAAAGGTGACATGGAGGTTGTTTACTTTTAGAATAGGATCTTCTGTTTTCGTCATGGTGCCACCTACTTTCTTAATTTCGGATCAAGAGCGTCTTGTAGCCCATCCCCTAATACATTAAATGCAAACATTGTAAATGATATGAAAAATGCTGGGAAAAATAAGGTCCACCAATTCCCTGATAGAATAGCACCTAATGAATCGTTTGCCATCACACCCCAGCTCGCATATGGTGCTTGAATACCTAATCCTAAAAAGCTAAGGAAGGCTTCGGCGAATATAGCTGATGGAACTGTGAGTGTCATTTGGACGATGATGGGGCCCATTGTATTTGGTAATAAATGTCTTCGTATAATACGAGATGTCTTCGTCCCATACGATTGTGAAGCCATCACAAATTCATAGTTTTTAATTTGTAAGACTTGACCTCTTACAATTCGCGCCATTCCGACCCAGCCTGTAACAGTTAAGGCGATAATAATCGTTGTTAAACTTGGGCCTAAGACGACGAGTAATAAGATAACGACTAATAAGTAAGGTAGGCCGTATAGAATTTCAATAATACGCATCATGATGTTATCTGTACGACCGCCTTTATATCCAGAAATACCACCGTAGACAATGCCGATGACAACATCGATGAGCGCTGCCATTAAACCGACAAACAAGGAAATCCGCGCACCAAACCATGTGCGAGTGAAGACATCACGCCCTAAAGCATCTGTTCCAAACCAATGTTTTTTTGATGGTGGTTGATACTGATTTGGTAAATCTGCTTGGTTCACTTCATACGGTGAAAAGATTGGACCGAAGATGGCCATAAAGCCTAATAAAATAAGGAAAATTAATCCAAGCATCGCGAGTTTATTTTTTAATAGACGGCGCCAAGTATCTTGCCAATATGATAATGATGGTCTGGAGACGGCTTCGGCTTTTGCTTTATCTTGTTTGACTGGTTTAAACCAAGAATCAGGTATATTGTTTGTTGTAATGGCTTGTTTGTTTGCTTGATTCACTTTATTCACCGTCCTTCTGATGTACTTTAATTCGTGGATCTAATAGGCCGTAAACGATGTCAACGAGGAACAACATAACGATTAAAAAGGCACTATAAAAGACAGTCGTCCCCATTATGACGGGATAGTCACGGTGGTTAATACTTTCCACGAAATATTTACCCATACCTGGGATGGCGAATATTTTTTCAATCACAAATGTACCGGTCAAAATACCTGCTAATAATGTCCCCATTATGGTTACAACAGGCATGAGGGCATTTCTTAACGCGTGTTTAAAGATTATTTTCCATGGTGATAACCCTTTGGCTCGTGCCATTTTAATATAATCTTGTGTAAGAACATCGAGCATGGTTGATCGTGTTAATCGTGCGATAATCGCCATTGGACCTGTTGCCAGAGCAATGACTGGAAGAACCATATATTCTGGTCCTGCCCAAGTTGCAACGGGTAGAAGTTCCCTTTCAACGGCTAGTTTTTGGATAAGTAATGTTGCTAAAATAAAGTTCGGAATCGATATCCCTAATACAGCGATTCCCATTGCTAAATAGTCGATGATTCCGTTATGCCTTAAAGCGGCCAAAATGCCGAGGATAATTCCCGATATAACAGCGACAAAAATCGTGACGATTCCTAGTTCAAAAGAAATCGGAAAGCCTCGACCTAGTAAATCATTGACCGTTTGATTTGGCTGTGATATTGAAGGGCCAAAGTCCAAAGTCACGATTGATTTTATGTATAGTAAATATTGAATATGGTACGGTTGGTCTAAGTTATAATGTTTTTCTAAGTTTGCTTGTACCGTTTCATTGGACGATTGTTCACTGTTAAATGGTGAACCTGGAATGGATACCATCAGTACAAATGTTAAAGTAACGATAATCCATAAGGTGATGAGCATAATGAGCAATCGTTTTAACGTGTATCGTAACATATTTCCCCACTCCTAATGATGTCGTAATTTTAGAGCGTATGTTGTTTTTTGAAATCGAATTGGTTTGTTAGGGATACGCATGATTTTTTGTTTTGAATTGTGATCGTGTGATATCCCTAGCGCAGTGCCTTTTCGGTTTTGGCTCTATATTGGTGCCGTACCCGTTTTTGACATGTAATTGTTCGGCTCTAAATTGGTGCTGTGCCTCATTGTCTTTCGTATGATGATGCGTGCTTTGTATTCTGTGCGGGTCTTATACTTTTTGCAGATATTGATAAATCGATTCTCCTACTTCCATCAAATATGTTTTTGCCGTAAAGTCATTCATATTCTTTGATAAAGCAGTAGCGATTAGTTGACGGTTCCCTACATAAAATATTCCCACATCGTGACGGACTTTCGTTATATTGCCTGTTTTATTAGCAAGTTGCCATTTCGGAATGGCACCAACTATATTTGTTTCTTGTGGCGATGGCAGTTTGCCCCGAAAACCATCTTTAATCTGCTGCTTTTTCATGATTTCAATCATTTGTTCACAGGCGTGCTCGGAAACGAGTGCTCCTTGAGCAAGCTGTTTTAGTAAATGTGACACATCCTGAGCTGTTAAATGGTTAGTCCCAATGCGATTCACAGGGACTATCATTAATTTGTTATAACACGCACTTTGATTCATCTCCATTCGTCTCATTGTTTCCTGGATATAGTTGATATTTAACAGATCGATTAATATATTGGTTGCTGTGTTATCACTTTGGATAATCATGAGTGTAATCAAGTCATTAATCGTCATATTTGTACCTGGTGTCATATGTTGCAAAACACCACTCCCACCAACAAGGTCATCTTGCAATAATTGATATGTATCACTTAGGCGTATAATTTTATCTTCTGCCGCTTGAAATGCTGCGACCATAATTGGCAGTTTAATAATACTTGCTGCTGGAAATTGTTCCTGCTCATTGTATGTCCATTTTTCTTTCGTTTGTAAATCTTCAAGAACGATGCCCCACACTCCATCAGAATCCTTGATGATTTTTTCGATTTGTTGAGTTAATGCTCTCATTGCTTTCCCCTTAATTAACTTTGAGTTTTGTATTTCTGTTACAACCGCATCTTTCGTAAGCGGTTTCATAATTACTCTAAAAAAATACTTCCTGTCCTAAATAAGATTTCTAATTTTCTATCAATAATACCATATAATTTAATAAAAATAAAGCTTAAAATGGGAATTGTTTTTATTATGTTATGTTTTGGAAATATTCGCTTATAAAATTGAGTGAACTTCGCTTTTGAACGCTCAATGCGGTGTCTCGTGGCGATTTTCTACGGCGAGAGGCTGTATTGAAGCTTCAATGCGGTGTCTCATGGCGTTTTTCTACGGCGAGAGGTTGTATTGAAGCTTCAATGCGATGTCTCATAGCGACTTTCTACGGCGAGAGGCTGTATTGAAGCTTCAATGCGGTGTCTCACGAAGATCTCTGTACGCGAGAGCATCTATTGAACGCTCAATGCGGTGCCTCACGAAGATCTCTGTACGCGAGAGCATCTATTGAACGCTTAATGCGGTGTCTCATGAAGATTTCTGCGGGCGAAAGCATCTATTGAACGCTCAATGCGGTGCCTCACGAAGATCTCTGTGCGCGAGAGCATCTATTGAACGCTCAATGCGGTGCCTCACGAAGATCTCTGTGCGCGAGAGCATGCATTGAACGCTTAATGCGGTGTCTCACGAAGATTTCTGTGCGCGAGAGCATCTATTGAACGCTCAATGCGGTGCCTCACGAAGATTTCTGTGCGCGAGAGCATCTATTGAACGCTCAATACGGTGTCTCACGAAGATTTCTGTGCGCGAGAGCATGCATTGAACGCTTAATGCGGTGTCTCATGAAGATTTCTGCGGGCGAGAGCATGCATTGAACACTTAATGCGGTGCCTCACGAAGATCTCTGTGCGCGAGAGCATGCGTTGAACGCTTAATGCGGTGTCTCATGAAGATTTCTGCGGGCGAGAGCATCTATTGAACGCTCAATGCGGTGCCTCACGACGATCTCTGTGCGCGAGAGCATGCATTGAACACTTAATGCGGTGTCTCATGAAAATTTCTGCGGGCGAGAGCATGCATTGAACACTTAATGCGGTGTCTCATGAAGATTTCTGCGGGCGAGAGCATGCATTGAACGCTTAATGCGGTGTCTCATGAAGATTTCTGCGGGCGAGAGCATCTATTGAACGCTCAATACGGTGTCTCACGAGGTTTTCAGGGAACGAGAGCATACATTGACGATTCACCAAAATATTAATATTAGTCCAAGAGTCCAATAGCTGTGGGGAGTGTACGACATGGCATAGCGAAGAAACTAAGAAGCACAAAAAGGGCTGCCACAATTAAATTTACCAATTTGTGGTAGCCCTTCTGCCTATCTCTTTCCTTATTCTACTTTCAGTTCGGTTAAAAAGCATCTACTTGTACTGTAATGCCATACGCGCATTTTTTCAGATTTCATAAAAAGCACATTTATGGTGCCACAAAACACTTCTATTATGATTCTGCGACGATTTTTGGTGTAACAGCTTTGACGACTTTACGATCATCTACTCGGACGATATCTGCACCGAGCGCTGACAGTTTTTCTACAAAATCAACATAGCCGCGATCAAGATGCTTCAGTTCTGTTACTCGTGTGTAGTTTTCGGCAGCGAGACCTGCTAAAATTAAAGCTGCTGCTGCACGAAGATCTGTTGCCGCTACTTCTGCTCCTTGGAGCTTACTTGGTCCTTCGATAATGACACTACGGCCTTCTATTTTCATTTGTGCGTTCATGCGTCTGAATTCTTCTACGTGCATAAAACGATTTTCAAATACGGTTTCGGTAATGACACTTGTTCCCTCTGCACAGAGCATTAATGCCATCATCTGTGATTGCATATCTGTTGGAAATCCTGGATATGGCAATGTCTTGATATCTGTTGCCTTAAGTTGGCCTGTACCGATGACTTGGATGCCATTATCTTTTTCATGAACTGTGACACCCATTTCGCGAAGCTTTGCGATAACTGGACGCAAGTGTTCACTCATTGCATTCTCAACAAAAACATTTCCTCCAGTGATTGCCGCTGCAACCATAAACGTACCGGCTTCGATACGATCAGGAATAACGGTATGTTCAGCACCGTGTAGTTCTTCTACACCATCAATGCGTATCGTTTCGGTTCCAGCTCCAACAATTTTGGCACCCATTTTATTGAGGAAATTTGCCAGGTCAATGATTTCTGGCTCTTTCGCACAGTTTTCAATAATGGTTTGACCTTCAGCCAATGCGGCTGCCATAATAATATTTTCTGTTGCACCAACGCTCGGCATGTCTAAATATATTTTAGCTCCTTTAAGTCGCCCATCAACTTTAGCTTCGACATAGCCGTTTCCAACATGGATTTCGGCACCCATTGCTTCAAAGCCTTTTAAATGCAAGTCAATTGGACGTGAGCCAATGGCACAACCTCCAGGCATTGCCACTTTTGCATGACCATAGCGTGACAATAATGGTCCGAGCACAAGGACAGATGCACGCATTTGTCGGACATATTCGAACGGCGCTTCTGTAAGCAACCGTTTTGATGCATCTACGGTTACCGTATTATTTTCAAATGTAACATCTGCATGTAAATTACGTAAAACCTCATTTATTGTATATACATCAGCTAATACAGGAACCCCATGAATGATACTTGTTCCTTTACTAGGTAGTAAGCTTGCTGCAAGTACAGGTAGTACTGCGTTTTTTGCCCCTTCTACTTTGACGGTACCATTTAATACTTTTCCGCCTTTTACAATGATTTTTTCCATATGTCAAGTCTCCTTCAGATCCAGTTTCACTATAATCATATTCAAATTTAAAGTTAGGTGTTCCAATGACACTTATTCATTTATTTCAGTTTTTTTAGCTTACCCGTACAATCGAATTTAAAACGCTGTAGAACAGCATTTTTCGACACTGATTTAAGTCTTTTTTTTATTAGAAAAGTGGTAGCCTTTTAATCATATGTAATTAAAATAAACATTTGCTAAACAGAATTTAGTTTATTCCATATAAAAAAGCAATCACGTCTCATTATAGCATTACTTAAGGTTGTCAGACAAGCTAATTTGCTTTGTTTGAACATTTGTAAACAATCGTTAAAATAAATGTCATAATTCATATCATATACCATAATTGTCTACAATTTCTATACAAAAATGGTTTCATTTTAGTTACAACTGAATGAAGTAAATACATATGTTTAAAATAAATAAATCAGATCTCCTGACCAATGTAAAAACTCTAAAAAGAAGCGACTTACTGCAGTACCAATCGCTATGGCGATAAATAAGAGGAAAATTCGTGCTTCAAAGACACGTCCTTTACGAACGAGCGGATCAAATTTAACTGCTTGCATAACCCGCCACGTTATTAATATAAATAATAAATGTGATACCATACTCATGATTGCTGTTTGACCGATTGAAAACATTATTATTTCTCCTATCCTTTAGTAATAACATAATTGTACTTTGCCATTACTCGATGCATTTGTCAAAGAATGTGTTAAGGAATGCTTGTCAAAAGAAGATGAAGGAATAATTAATAACCGTCGATGATTTATATGTATTAAATTATTTTGTCGATATTTCCCGGGTAATATTACATTTTAAATTATTTATTTCCGACAAATAATGTCATGAATTTAAGAATAATAGATTTTATATGTATTATTAAAATAAAAGAACTCCCGCATTAAGCGAGAGTCCTGTTATTATTTTTGAGCTACTCGTAATCTGTTCATCGCTCGTTTGAGTGATAATTCAGCCCTTTGGAAATCAACATGGTCTTGTTTGGACTGAAGGCGGTCTTCGGCACGCTTTTTTGCTCTTTCAGCACGAACAACATCAATATCTGCTGCTTTCTCTGCTGATTGAGCAAGGATTGTAACTTTATCTGGGCGCACTTCGAGAAAGCCACCATTTACTGCGACGAATTCGGTATCGTTGCCACTTTTTAGACGGACTTCGCCTATATCGAGTGGTGTCACTAATGGTATATGCTGTGGTAGTATACCGATTTCACCATTTTCAGCTTTACAGACAACCATTTCAAAATTGTCTTCCAAAACTGGGCCATCAGGAGTAACAACACTCACTTCTAGTGTTTTCAATGAAACCCCTCCTTAGACAGGCAAGAGTCCAGAAAGATGATACAACATCTTTCTGGGGCAGTCATCGGTTCCCATCATGGGCCAATAATTAGCCTTTCCGCCCTATATCAAAACTTATTGTTCCATTTGCTTTGCTTTTTCTACAACTTCTTCAATACGACCAACGAGACGGAATGCATCTTCTGGTAAGTGGTCATATTTACCTTCAAGAATTTCTTTGAATCCTTGAACGGTTTCTTTAACCGGTACATAAGATCCTGGCTGACCAGTAAACTGTTCAGCAACATGGAAATTCTGAGATAAGAAGAACTGAATTCGACGTGCACGTGCAACCGTTAATTTATCTTCATCAGATAATTCGTCCATACCAAGGATGGCAATAATATCTTGAAGCTCACGATAACGTTGTAGTGTACGTTGAACAGCTGTTGCGACTTCATAGTGCTCTTCACCAACAATTTCAGGGTCTAATGCACGTGAGCTAGACTCAAGTGGATCAACCGCTGGATAAATACCTTGCTCAGAAAGTTTACGATCAAGGTTTGTTGTTGCGTCTAAGTGTGCGAAAGTTGTTGCTGGAGCTGGGTCCGTATAGTCATCCGCTGGTACATAAATCGCTTGGATTGATGTAACAGAACCTTTGTTTGTAGATGTAATACGTTCTTGCAATTGACCCATCTCTGTTGCAAGTGTTGGCTGATAACCAACCGCAGAAGGCATACGGCCGAGTAGAGCTGATACCTCTGAACCTGCCTGTGTGAAACGGAAGATGTTATCAATAAATAAGAGCACGTCTTGGCCTTCTTCATCACGGAAATACTCAGCCATTGTTAGACCTGTTAGGGCAACACGCATACGTGCACCAGGTGGTTCGTTCATTTGACCGAAAACCATCGCTGTTTTTTCGATAACACCGGAATCCTTCATTTCAAAATAAAGGTCGTTTCCTTCACGTGTACGCTCTCCAACACCAGCGAATACAGAGATACCACCGTGTTCTTGAGCAATGTTGTTAATTAATTCCTGAATAAGAACGGTTTTACCAACACCCGCACCACCGAATAGTCCGATCTTTCCACCTTTAATATATGGTGCTAATAAGTCAACAACTTTAATTCCTGTTTCAAGAATAGTTGTTTCAGTTGTTAACTCTTCAAATTTTGGTGATTCACGGTGAATTGGGTCTTTTCTTGTATCTGCTGGTAATGGTTCATCAAGGTCAATATTTTCACCTAATACGTTAAAAATTCGACCTAATGTCACATCACCAACAGGAACAGAAATTGGGCTACCAGCGTCTGTTACCGGCATACCACGCTTAACTCCATCAGTGGATGCCATAGCAATGGTGCGGACAGTATTATCTCCAAGGTGAAGTGCGACTTCAAGAGTTAGTGTCCTTTTATCTTCACCTTCGTTATTTGAATCAAAGTGGACAGTCAATGCATTATAAATTTCAGGTAGCTTATCGTCGTCAAATTTGACGTCAACGACAGGCCCCATGACTTGAGTAACATGTCCTTTACTCATCCATTTCCCTCCTAACGAACTTAGAACTATCGATTATGGAGTTATTCTAATGCTGCTACTCCACCGATAATTTCGGTAATTTCTTGTGTAATTCCTGCTTGGCGTGCGCGGTTATATGCTAATGTTAAATCACCAATAAGCTCTTCAGCATTATCTGTAGCATTCTTCATCGCTGTCATACGCGCAGCATGTTCACTCGCTTTACCATCTAATAGTGCCCCATAAATAAGACTTTCTGCGTATTGAGGTAAAAGCGTTTTTAAAATTTCTTCTTCACTTGGTTCATATTCGTATTGACTTTCTACTGAACTCGTTTCGCCTGCTTCCATTTCTGTGACTGGAAGCAATGTTTTTGTTGTTACCACTTGTGAAATAGCACTCACATAATGGTTATAGAAAATAACTAACTCATCAATCTCTTCGTCTGTATACATCTGTACTGTTTCAGACGCGAGTTTTTTAATATCTGCAAAATTCGGTTGATCGGCTAATCCAAGAATGCTTTTTACAACTGGTAAATCACGTTTTGCACAGAACTCATAGCCAACACGACCGATTGCAATGATTGCATATTCATCTTTTGATGTGTGACGCTTTTCAACGGTTTGATGAAAAGCTCTCAAGATATTACTATTGTATGCACCTGCTAATCCACGATCTGATGTCACAATGACATAACCAGTCTTTTTCACATCACGTTTTTGTAACATTGGATGTGTTGCATCTGTGTTAGCAGCAATATGTGCAACAACTTCTTGAAGCTTCTCGCTATATGGAACGAATGAACGCGCATTTTCTTCTGCTTTACTCATTTTTGAAGCAGAAACCATTTCCATCGCTTTTGTTATATGCTGCGTTTTTTCAGTCGAATCAATCCGTTGTTTAATGTCTCTTAAAGATGCCAAGCTGTTCACCATCCTTCCTAACAGAAGTCTGTTCACCGTAACGGTTTAGTTGAAGGAAAGTAAAAGCTGCTTTCCTTCATAGACCGTTCGATTATTTATCTTAACTGACGTGCATTATTTTTCAGACGGCAAGAAAGTTTTCTTAAATGATTCTACTGCATCATTTAAATCTTTCTTATCTGGTAATTGGCCTGTCTCACGGATGCTAGCGAGTAATTCTTCGCGATTGTGTGCAAGCCATGTGTTAAATTCTGCTTCAAAACGTAGAATATCGTCAACTGGAATATCGTCTAAGAAACCATTTGTTAATGCATAGATGATCATGACTTGGTTCTCGACGGCTAATGGTTTATGCAAGCCTTGTTTTAGAACTTCAACTGTTCTTGCTCCACGATTCAATTTCGCTTGTGTTGCTTTATCAAGGTCTGAACCGAACTGAGCGAATGCTTCAAGCTCACGGTATGCGGCTAAGTCAAGTCGCAATGTACCAGCAACTTTCTTCATCGCTTTAATCTGCGCATCTCCACCAACACGGGACACAGATAATCCAGCGTTAATCGCAGGACGTACACCTGAGAAGAATAAGTCAGATTGTAAGAAAATCTGTCCGTCAGTAATGGAAATAACGTTTGTTGGAATATAAGCAGAGATATCTCCGGCTTGTGTTTCAACAAATGGTAAGGCTGTTAAAGAACCGCCGCCTTTAGCATCACTTAACTTCGCAGCACGTTCAAGTAAACGTGAGTGTAAGTAGAAGACATCACCAGGGAAAGCTTCACGACCTGGAGGACGACGTAATAATAGGGAAAGTTCACGGTATGCTGCCGCTTGTTTTGATAAGTCATCATATACAACAAGTACATGTTTACCGTTATACATGAACTCTTCACCCATTGAAACACCCGCATATGGTGCGAGATATAATAATGGTGCTGGGTCAGATGCAGATGCACTTACAACAATTGTGTAATCAAGTGCACCATAACGGCGTAATGTTTCGACTGTACCACGAACAGTTGAATCTTTCTGACCAATAGCGACATAAATACAGATCATGTCTTGGTCTTTCTGGTTTAAAATTGTGTCAACTGCGACCGTTGTTTTTCCTGTTTGACGGTCACCGATAATTAATTCACGTTGTCCACGACCGATTGGAACAAGGGCGTCAATCGCTTTAATCCCTGTTTGTAATGGTTCATGAACAGATTTACGATCCATAACTCCTGGTGCTGGAGATTCGATTGGGCGTGTTTTTGTTGTTTCAATTGGTCCACGACCATCGATCGGTTGACCGAGTGGGTTAACGACTCGTCCTAATAACTCCTCTCCAACAGGTACTTGCATAATACGGCCTGTCCGACGAACTTCATCGCCTTCTTTAATTTCTGTGTATGGCCCAAGAATAACGATACCGACGTTAGATTCTTCAAGGTTTTGTGCCATACCCATTGTGCCGTTAGAAAATTCAACAAGCTCACCGGCCATGACATCATCTAGACCGTAAGCACGCGCGATTCCGTCACCAACTTCGATAACTGTTCCGACATCGCTTACTTCAATATTTGAATCGAAATTTTCGATTTGTTGCTTGATTAACGTACTAATTTCTTCAGCATTGATGCTCATACCATTTCACCCCTATCTTCAATTGTTCTGAGTTGCAAATTGGCGCTCAAGTCGCTCTAATTTGCCACTTACTGAACCGTCTATAATTGTATTGCCAACGCGGACTTTTAAGCCGCCAATAATCGTTGGGTCGACAATATTATTAATTTTCACTTCTTGTTTTTGAAAACGTTTTGCGATTGCCTGTGCCATGCTTTGAAGTTCGGCATCAGTTAGTTGACGAACCGAATAGACATGTGCAACTGCGACTCCTTTTGCATCATTAACGAGTTGTTCTAAACGTTCAACCATATGTCCAATGATGGCGACACGTTTTCTTTCAACAAGTAACTTCATTGTGTGAATAACATGCGAATCCATCCCTTGGAACACTGTTTCAACAAGTTGTTGCTTCTTTTCTCGAGAAATTTGTGGGTGTTCCAATACAAGTCGGAATGATTGATTTGTTATTAAAACTTCTTTTACAGTACGGAATTGATCAACTAATTGATCTAATATATTTTTTTCAGTCCCAAATTGAAAGAGAGCATCTGCATATCGATTAGCAACTACAGCTTCACTCATCGCTCTTCTCCTACCTCTTTAATATATTCATTGATCAATTGTTCCTGATCCTGTGCACTGATTTCCTTCTCAATCACTTTGCTAGCAATAAGAACGGATAATGAGGCAACTTGGTCTTGTAAGGCTTGAATTGCTTTTTCCTTCTCATTTTGAATATCTGCTTCAGCAGCTTCTTTGAGACGGCTTGCTTCTTGTCGTGCAACCTCGATAATCTTCTGCTCTTCTTGTTTTGCCGTATTGCGAGCTTCGTCAACAATCTTTTGTGCTTCTTCTTTCATTTGTCTTAATTGGGCTGCTGCTTCTTTCGAGGCAGTTTCTGCTTCACGTCGGCTTTTTTCAGCCATTTCAATTTCGTTTTTAACATATTCTTCACGTTTCTCCATTGTTTCCATTAATGGACCCCATGCAAACTTTTTAAGTAAAGCAATTAAGATAATGAAGAATATGAGCGTGAAAATCATGTCACCTGCTCTAAGGCCTCCGACAGCTCCCAATGTCAAAAAGTCACTGTAAAAATGCACAGAATTCACTCCTTTCAATATCTAACATACGATCTTTCGATTAAGATATTTAAATGAATCATCTGAATTGTAGTCGTACATAAAGTAATGGCGAAGATTCATTCGGAAACGAACCCCGCCATATAAATTTTTAAGTAAAACGAATATTATCGGCCTTGTACCATGAATGCAATAACTACAGCCATGATAGGAATAGCCTCAACTAGTGCGATCGCCATTAACATTGTAATTGTTAACGGTCCACGTAATTCTGGTTGACGTGCAATCCCTTCAACTGTTCTTCCACCAACTAATCCAATACCAAGTCCTGCTCCTAATGCTGCTAAACCAATAGCAATTGCTGCTGCTAAAGCTCCCATTCTAAAGTTCCTCCTTTTATATTTACATAAAATTTTTTATTTTACATTAAGAAAAATGTTATTTCTTAAAGTTAAAACACAGATTTTAAAAAAGGTTTCGTAAATCAAACGATTCTTAGTGACTTGCTTCCACTTTGTGTGAGATATAAAGCATCGTTAACATTGTGAAAATAAACGCCTGAATTCCGGCAATAAATAAACTGTATCCTGACCAAATGAGCATTGGTATACCAGCCGCTAAAGCTCCACCAATACTTTTCGCTCCGATCCCAATAATAAGTGCTGTTAACATTCCACCAGCAAACATGTTACCAAACAAACGTAAACCAAGTGTTAACGTGTTCGTAAACTCTTCAATGACTTTAAACGGAAACATAAAGAAGACAGGTTCAAAAAATTTCTTACCATACTCTTTACCACCCCGAAGTTTAATGCCATAGAAATGAGATAACAAGACAACCATCATGGCTAGTGCTAACGTGACACCAGCATCTGCTGTTGGAGAACCCCACCAGGAGTAGTCATCAACAATGACGACTGTTACCATCCCAATCACGTTACTAAATAAGATGAATAAAAAGAGCGTTAGACCAAGTGGTAGGAAGGTTTTTCCGGTTTTCCAATCCATCGTGTCACCGATTAATCCTTTAATGAAGTCAACGTACCATTCCATGATATTTTGTGCGCCAGTTGGTTTCATTTTTAAATTTCTCGTTGCTGCGACACAAAGAATGAAAATGATAATTGAAACAAGGGTAATCATTAACACATTTGATAGGTTAAAGGAAAGCCAGGAAATACCAAACACATTCTCTACGATTGGTGCTTTTGTTTCCACATTCATCACCTCTTTTCAGGCAAAATTATAGCTTGAGAGAAGAATATTTTCATATTCAGGGGATTATCTCGAACGACTCTCTTCCTTAAGGTGATGGACAGCAAGATCTATGAAGATTATGACATATGCTGTACATAGTCCGATCGCAACACCGATAATATGAAAATGCTCTTCAAAGCGAAGTGCGATTAACGCAGCTAATGCAGCCCCTCCTAATCGGATAAACGTCCCCGTACCAGCTCTCTTCCCTTGATGGATAATCATAGCACCGAAGCGTTCCATATTTCGATGGAGTAACCATAAATGATAGAAACTAAACGCGGTACCTAATACGAGTCCACTGAAAAATCTGGGGTAAGGACTGAAACCAGCCCCTAGTACAATGACAGCTAAGAGGTAGAGCATCCATTTTCGTTGTCGTATGACCATCTTTCTATATTCCGTCATATTACTCTACTCCTCAATTATTCATCGGTAGCTACATAGTTGTTACTTCAATTAAATACAAACTGCTGATTTATCTTCATTAAAGAAGACTGTTATCGCATGCTATCACGAAACCTTCAGCGTTCCACACTAAGCAAGTTTACATTAGGGAAACCTCGTTGTCAATTAGTATCCTACAATTATCGTGATTTTTTTAACAAGGGGTTAAAACCCTGTCAAATCGCTCTATGTATGGTTATTTTCCTTATCTTTTTTATGGAAAAATTGTAGAAAATGAGAGGTTAATGTAAACATTTGTTAGCTAGCTTAATTCAAGCAAAATCAAAATCTATGATAAAGCACCTACACTCCATTATAATATTTATCCTTCGCGCTAATTGTAACATTTTTGTGAACGTTTTTGTTGAAATTAGCCAAGTTTCCCCATAATATCAGAAAATTCATTGTGGATATCGCTTCTCACCATCAGTTTAACCTGCTAAGGTGTGATGTAAACCTCTGTTTCGCTGTTCTCATATGTTCCATCAGCCAAACGAAGCGTGATTAATGCACGATATAAACCAGGTTCCTGAATCTGTCGACGGTTAATTTGCCCTTCATGAATCCCTTGTTTAACTGGATTAATTGTTAATAGATGCTGTTTATATAACAAACTATCTGCCTCATATAATGTAATATCAATTTGTTCAATCTCCTCTGCCGTGACATATAGCCGATAGACAAATGTTTCAGGGTCAAATGGTTTCAGTGTAAATTCAAAACCACTTGTCTTCGGATAATCAGCTGTTTTATGGATAAAGGTGTACGGAAGATGATATATTTCCTCTCCTTCATGAAGCTGTAAAAAGCCTTCATGGATTCCTTCCGCAGCGAGCATGGATTGAATATCTAACTCTAATGTCACATGTTTTTTTTCTCTTCCTTGCAGAGTGAAAGTACGTGGGAGTTGCCATCGTATCCCTCGTTCTTTTTCCGGGATGTTAAATGAATAGGTTTGTGGTTGGTTGGTCATATTTTCAATCGTTATCGTTTGTTGTTTACGAAAAGTCGGGCTATCTGTTTTCCCAAAAGTTAGATAAGGATTATGAATAATCGTCTTGGCATTTATAGCTTGTTCAATTTGTGCAAGTCCCGTTCCTTGTAAGCTTGGCTTTAAAAATTGTTTATGGTGTGATGTTAGTGGTCTAGCATTTGAAAGTAGAGCATGTTGAATTTGTTCATTTGTCCAGTTCGGATGTGCTTGCTTCATCAATGCGAGAAGACCGGCGATATATGGTGCAGCCATGCTTGTTCCATCAAAAGCTGCATATCCACCTGGTACCGTACTGATAATATCCTTTCCCGGTGCGACGATATTTGGTTTAATCCCCCAACTAACCGTCACAGGTCCACGGGAACTAAATGATGTCATTTGCTCGGCATATGACTGATATTTCGTTTCTAGCCATGTATATTCGGTTGCGATGTTTTCCTTTAGCCAATGACCCATTTGCTGTGATAGTGCTGCAACTGGAATGTTGATTCGCTTCTCTCCTTGTAAGGAGCCGCGAAACTGTCCTGATTCATTGTTATAAAAGAGCACTGCAACCGCACCGTTTTGTTCTGCTTCTCTCGCTAATTCATAAAAGGGGCGCTCCCCTCTTGGAATGAGAGCTATTTTCCCGTGAAGTGACGTTTTTTCTTGTAAGGTTGTGTAGACAACAGGGTAAGCTTTGGTTAAATCCCATGGGACAGAACTTAAAAGTAAATGAAGTGGGATTGTTGTTTCTTCTTTCCAATGGTAGAGATAAGAAATTTGTGTAGCTGGTTGATAGGCTCCGACAGCTATCGCTTTTGAAGCTGTCGCTGGTGCACCAACTGTCCACTGTTGTGGTCCACTGTTGCCATTAGCAATAACAACGAGCTTCCCTAACTCAACCGCTTTATTGACAGCTTGACTCGTTGGATAATCTGGACCATTCACTGTATTACCTAATGACAAATTAATAATATCGACATCATCTTTGACAGCATGTTCAATCGCTGCAATGACTTGAATCGATGTGCCAACCCCTCCTGGGCCAAGTGCTCGGTACGCATATAGTTCTACCTCTGGTGCCACGCCTTTTATGTAACCATTGGCACCGATAATGCCAGCAACATGTGTCCCATGTGATGTCGGCATCCCTTCAGATACTTTCGTTTCCATAGGATCTGAATCTAAATCAACGAGATCATAACCACCTTTATAATTAGTTTGTAAATCAGGATGTTCATAATCAACCCCTGTATCTATGACCGCGACTTTTATTCCCTTTCCCGTGTATGATGTGTGATTCTTCATGTTGTCTTCATTTGTAAATACAGGATTTTCTTTCACATCCGGGGACAACTGATATGTCTTCACCGGGTGAATACTATGAACAAAATCAAGCTCACCAATAGCTTGAAGTTTATCGGGGCGTCCTTTTAAAGCAAGCCCATTAAAAATTTGCTCATAAACATGGACGACTTCAATCGCTGGATAGTATGTTTCGATATACTCTTTATGTTCACTCGGTTCGCCATTCGTTTCTATTATAATTGCTTGTTCTTCATTTTGTATTGGTTGCTCACTCTTGTCATTTGGAATATTTAATATGGTTCCTAATACAAATATAATCGGAATAAGACGAAACATGTCAACCGCTCCTTTTAAAATAACTTGTATATGACTGCTTGTTATAGTGTTTGAAAAAAAAGGTAAAACATACGAAAAGCTATTTGAGGTTTCTATGGTATACAAGTCGGCGATTAGGCACGGAGTTATAGAGCGTCGAACATCTCCATTAGATAAAAGCAAAAAAATTTTAAACAACAAAAAAGAGCGTCCAATTGTCATATAAAGACAAATTGGACAGCTCCATAAAGCATTATTATTTTGTACCAAACAAGCGGTCTCCAGCATCACCAAGACCTGGAACAATATAGGCTTCTTCATTTAACCCTTCGTCTAATGCAGCTAGATAGATGTCAACATCTGGATGCTCTTCTTGGATTTTCTTGACACCTTCTGGAGCACCGACGATGCACATAAGACGGATCTGCTTTGCTCCACGTTTTTTCAAGGAGTGAATCGCATCAGCTGCGGAGCCACCTGTAGCAAGCATCGGATCAATAACGATTAATTCGCGTTCTGATATATCAGATGGTAGTTTTATGTAATATTCTACTGGTTCTAATGTTTTCGGATCGCGATATAAGCCGACATGACCTACTTTAGCGGCTGGTATAAGGCGAACCATACCATCAACCATGCCAAGACCTGCACGTAAAATTGGAATGAGACCAATTTTTTTACCAGCTAGTACTTTTGCTTTTGCTGTTTTGACTGGTGTTTCAACTGTCGTTTCGGCGAGAGGCAGGTTTCTTGTAATTTCAAAAGCCATAAGCATGGCAACCTCATTGACAAGTTCACGAAAATCCTTTGTGCCGGTATTTTTATCTCTAATATACGTTAATTTATGTTGTATTAACGGATGATCAAGTACGTGTAATGTTCCCATATGCGTTGCACTCCTTTTTGTTTTTTTACATCCCTTAAATTTTACAGAAAAACTCACTTAGATTCAAGTGGACTCCCTTTTTTAGTGTTAGTAGGAATTGCCATTGAATCTTTAAATGAATCCTTTTGCACACGGACTGTATGGATCAAATCGGATTGGAGCCTCAATATGTTCGGTGGATCCAAGGTTTGATCGTCAATCATAAAATGCTATTATTATCAACCCATGAAGCCAAATCCTTTTCCAATATCATTCCAGATGGAAAAAACAGGTGAAGAGAATCCACTTATTCTCCACCTGTTTCGATTATTAAGCATATAATGGGAATTTATCTGTTAATGCTTTTACACGAGCTTTTGCTTCTTCTAAAACCGCTTCGTTTTCATAATTTTTAAGAGCAAGCGCCATAATTGATGCAATCTCTTTCATTTCTTCTTCTTTAAAGCCACGCGTTGTAACAGCTGGCGTTCCAATACGGACACCGCTAGTGACAAATGGGCTTTCTGTATCAAATGGAATGGTATTTTTATTCGTAGTAATACCGACTTCATCAAGCACTTCTTCTGCTACTTTTCCAGTTAAATTCAGTGGTGTAACATCCAATAATAAAAGATGGTTGTCGGTACCACCAGATACGATGCGAATGCCTTCTTCAACAAGGGCTTCACCGAGAACTTTAGCGTTTTTAATAATTTGTTTAGAGTATGCTTTGAACTCATCAGATAGTGCTTCTTTAAATGATGTCGCTTTTGCAGCAATAACATGCATTAATGGGCCACCTTGCATCCCTGGAAATACGGTTTTATCAATTTGTTTAGCGTATTTCTCTTTACATAATATCATACCACCACGTGGGCCACGTAATGTTTTATGCGTTGTTGTTGTAACAAAATCAGCATATTTTACAGGGTTTTGATGAAGTCCAGATGCGACTAATCCAGCAATATGAGCCATATCAACTAAAAGATAAGCACCGACTTCATCCGCGATTTCACGGAATTTAGCAAAATCAATTTGACGTGGATAAGCACTTGCTCCAGCAACAATTAATTTCGGTTTGACTTCTTTTGCCTTCGCTAAAATAGCATCATAATCAAGTTGTTCTGTTTCTTTATCGACACCATAATCAACGAAATTGTACAGTTTTCCACTGAAGTTAACTGGGCTTCCGTGTGTCAAATGACCGCCATGACTTAAGTTCATCCCAAGGACCGTATCGCCTTGTTCTAAAACTGTGAAATAAACAGCCATATTTGCTTGAGCACCTGAGTGTGGTTGAACGTTAACATGTTCAGCATCAAACAGCTGTTTAGCACGATCTCTTGCTAAGTTCTCTGCAATATCAACGTATTCACAACCACCGTAGTAACGGCGACCTGGATAACCTTCTGCATATTTATTCGTTAAGACAGAACCCATCGCTTCCATCACTGATTCAGAGACAAAGTTTTCTGATGCGATTAATTCAATATTCTCCTGTTGGCGTTTCTTTTCTAATTGAATGGCTTCGTATAATTCGATATCTGTTTGCTTTACGTGTTCCATCATTGTTCCTCCCTGTCGGATGTATGTATAATAAAAAATCGTGCTTTTTTTCTTAGGTCATTCATAGCATGCACGGACACCACCAATTAGTTTCGGTCGTGTTTTAGCGATATTCACCCGTGCTTTACCAAGTGTTTGTTGCTTAAAGCGAACTGGGACAGCCACTCGCTTTAAATGCATCCCGATTAGTGTGTCACCGATATCCATAGCGGCATGTGCTTCGACCGTCTCAACGACTACGGGATCTTTAAAATGTTTATAAGCATAAGCAGCCATCGCACCGCCCGCATCACGTGTCGGTATAACGGTAACTTGTTCAAGATTGTACACATGCATTGTTTCTTTCTCAACGACAAGTGCGCGGTTTAAATGCTCACAACATTGAAAAATGAGTTGGACGCCAGTCTTTTCTTGTAATGTTTGCATTGCCTTAAAAATCTCTTCCGCAATCGCTTCACTACCTGCTGTACCAATTTTTTCACCGGCTACTTCACTCGTAGAGCAGCCGATAACGAGTAAATCGTCTTTCTTTAAAATGCCACTCTCTTCCCACTCATGAACAATGTTTTCCAATTCATTTTGCAACTGTTCCATAACCAATCACCTGCTTTTAAAATGGATTACTGTCCTTCTTCATAGGCTGAGATTTTACCAACACGACGTTCGTGACGACCACCTTCAAATTCGGTTTCAATCCATGTTTTAGCAATTTCGCGGGCCAATGCCGGACCAATGACACGCTCTCCCATTGCTAAAATGTTGGAATCATTATGTTGACGTGTTGCTTTAGCTGAGTACACATCATGAACAAGTGCACAACGAATGCCTTTTACTTTATTAGCTGAGATTGACATACCTATTCCGGTTCCACAAATTAAAATGCCACGGTCAAACTCTCCATTTGCAACTCTTTCGGCAGCAGGGAGGGCATAATCCGGATAGTCTACAGATGTTTTACAGCTACAACCGATGTCTTCATATTCAATATTCATTTCATCTAGCAAGCTTTTCACTTCATTACGAAGTGTCATACCAGCGTGATCACCTGAAATAATAACCTTCACGATTTTCACTCCTTTTCTTTTAAGGCTAAAATAAATATTCTGTTCAATAACACGTTTCATTTTTATTATAGGCTATTCTAGCATACAATTTCCAATCAAAAAAATAAAAATCTGGAAAGGTCTATTTCCTTTCCAGATAAAGGGCTTACACAGTAAATTGTTGAATTTGTTTTTTTAAATTTTCGGCTTGTATCTCAAGTTCATTAGCTAGTTCTTCTACTTCATCAATTGTTGTTGCTTGTTCATGAACAGCAGCATTTACTTCCTCTGTTCCTGCTGTCGTTTGTTCTGCAATGGCGGCTACTTCTTCAGATTGTGAAGCCGTTGCTTGAATCGCTTCTAGTTGTTCATCAACAAGCTCTGAAATACGTGTGATATCGCCAGCCATTTCTCCGACAGAACGAGACATGTCAGCTATCTTTTCGTTGGCATGTATACCTTTTGTAGCTTCTTCAGTTGTTGCCGTGACTTGTTCATTCATTTGTTTAACAACATGATTGATATCTATCTGGATAGCCTGAATGAGATTTGAAATACGATGTGCGGCTTGTGCACTTTGATCAGCGAGCTTGCGAATTTCTTCAGCTACTACCGCAAAGCCTTTTCCATGTTCACCGGCTCTAGCCGCTTCAATCGATGCATTTAACGCTAAAAGATTTGTCTGTTCAGCAATTTCACCAACCATCGTAATAATCGATTCAACTTGATAGGCATGATCTTTTAATTGGTCAACATCTTTGAGAGCGGCTTCTTGGCTTGTTGCCAAGTTTTGTGTACCGGTAATGAGGTGGTTCACCGCTGCCATACTACTTTCCAAAATATCTAACATAATGACAGATTTTTCTTGAGATGATGCGGCTTGTTCTTGTACTTGTTGTGCTAGTGTTGTCGCATGTTCAATCGCTTCAACTGTTTGTTGAATGGCTTCTGAAGATGTGATCGCACCTGTTGAAATATCATCTGTCGATTGACTAATCATATTTGAGCTCATACTTACTTGATCGGATGCTTGTTTCATTTGAATGACTGTCTGGTTCGTCTGCTTAAAATTATCATCAATATTATGTACCATTTCACGTAAGTTATTTAACATCGCTTCAAAAGCAAGGCTTAATGCACGGATTTCATCATCTGACTTGGGAATATGTACGGACTGCTTTAAATTACCATTAGCTGCTTCTGTGGCAACTTCTTCTAAATCTTCCAATGGTTTTGTAATAAAACGCCCCGCTACATAAGCTAAAATACCTGACCAGATAATTCCGAGTAGTAATGTAATAATAGTAAATAATTCAAATGACATATGAAACCATTGCCATTTATTAACGATCAGTTCATACACATAATACAAGAAAAAAGCACTTGTCGAATACGTAATGATCGCTAAAATAGTCGTAAACAACATGAGTTTTACACGTAGACTAAACCGGTATGTTTTTTTACTTTTCATAAGCATCCCCTGTTTGTATTTTTTGTACGAGTAAATCAATCTGTTCTTCTAATTCTTCTAGTGTCGCTTGGTAGACAGATAAATGGCCTCCGAAGGGATCTGAAATATCATAGCTAATTAGATTTTGTTCAAGTTCTCTAATTTCGTGTAATTCTTTTTGCAGCAATTGAGCAAGATTCTGTTCAAGAACATGATAATCTAATTTATGTTCATTTTCCTTAATATACTTTGAACGTTTCAATTCAAATTGAGCATATGTTTGCTTTAATTGATCCCATATCTCTTTATCGGCTTGTGAAACATATTCTTTAAGTGTGTAGTATTTTTCTTGAAAATTCGGATACTGCATGATTAATGTTTGTTTATGTCCGGTTGTCATAGCTAATACAAGATCTGCCCATTGTAATAAACGTGGTGTCACGGGTTGAGAGTAATGTTTTGATTCAATTTGTCGTTCTTCGAGGGCTTTAATTGCATTTGTACTAATTCGTTCACCTTGATTGGCAAAAACACCGGCAGATTTTACGTCAACATCAGGGAGTTTAGTTTTTAATAGTGCTTCCGCCATCGGACTGCGACATGTATTACCGGTACATACGAATAATATCTTCATTTTCACACCTCAATATGATTCTAAAGTCTTATGATTAATATACCATATTATTCGTTGAACTGCTGATGAGATTTATCGGGTCATGAGTGAGCTAAATATGATAGTGAGCCCAAAAATCATTAAAATACTACCACCTAATAACTCACTATAGGTTGAGAGCATGCCGCTTATTTTTCTACCTATGAGAAGACCAAGTAAAGTGAGAAAACTACTTACGAAGCCAAATAAGAGTATCATTATAAAGGAGTGAATGCCTGACATGCCAAAGCTTAACCCAACTGAAAAACTATCAATACTAACAGATAAGGCTAACAGGATAAAGCCAAATCCAGCTAGTTGAAAGGCTTTCCTCTCATAAGACGAAAATGCGCCTATAAACATATGTATTCCGATACCAAATAATAATAAGCCACTTAGAATAGTTGTTACATGTCCGATATTGTTTAACAGGGCTTGCCCTAATACAATTCCAATGGCTGGTAAAATCATATGACAAGTACCAATTAATATTGATAATAGGAGTGCTGTTTTGAGCCGTATGTTTTGAATGCCAAGAATAAGGCTAATAGAAAAAGCGTCCATCCCAAGTGCAATAGCGATGAACAAGAATGAACCAATCTCTGATAACAGATTGACAGGCACAAGAAAACCCCCTTCAGATATGCTTGTACACTATATGTCTGAATAAGGGGGTTTATGATTAGGGCGAGATGATTTTGTGTGCTGCTTTTTTTAGCCGATTCATGATTGCTTGCCCGATTCCAGTTTCTGGGACTGTCTGACAGATGATAATGTCTGTATCCTCCCTTTTAAAGGAGCGTAGTGCGTCATATAAATGTTTGGCGATATCTTGTAAGCTAGTCCCAAGTGGGTAATATTGATCGACCTGAATCTTATCGATATCGTCATTTTTAATTAATACGGCAACTCGATGTCCTTCTTGTTGGGCTTGGGCTACGATTTCATTTAATTTTTCAATCGGACCGTCAATTAGCAAGAGAGGAACTTCTGGTGTATAGTGTTTATATTTCATTCCGGGTGCTTTTGGTTTACTCTGTTTATCTTTAAGGGCGGGATCGACGTTGACAGGACCGACAACTTGCTCAAGCTCTTCCTGTGAAATACCACCCGGTCTTAAAATGACCGGTATATCCTGTGTACAATCAACCACAGTTGATTCAACGCCCACACCAGTCAATCCACCATCAACAATACCTGCAATTTTACCATTTAAATCATCCCAGACGTGTTTAGCTGTTGTTGGACTCGGTTTTCCTGATAAATTAGCACTTGGTGCTGCAACCGGCACATTAGCTTCTTGCAATAACTGTAAAGCTACCGGATGATCAGGTATCCGTACACCGACCGTATCGAGTCCTGCTGTCACATTGATTGCACATGTATCATTGCTCGGTAAAATATACGTAATCGGACCTGGTGAAAATACATCAATTAATTTATCCACATACGGTTTATAGTTATCCACAATATCCACAAGTTGTTTTTTTGTCGCGACATGGGCGATGAGCGGATTATCTTGTGGCCGTCCTTTTGCTTGGAAAATTTTCCTGACGGCATGTTCATTTGTTGCATCAGCACCTAGTCCATAGACAGTTTCAGTTGGAAATGCGACTGTATGGCCTTCTATTAATAATTGTGCCGCCTCTCGGATTGCTTCAATCTGTTGTTCATCATCTTCCGTTACATGCCAATAAATTGTCTTCATCATATCTGTTACCTCTTTTCTCTATTCTATTTTAGAAGAAACGAGTAAATTTCGCTATTTTTTTAACAATTTATTGGTCATCAACATGTTATGCACAGTTTTTGATTGAGTTGTCCACAGTTATAGCTGTTTTTGTGGAAAAACTCAATGGATAAACATGTTTTTTACAATTTATTAACATGAAATAAACGTTTTACACAGGTTGTTCACATGTGTTTGTGGATATTGTGAATAAGTCTGGAAATTCTGTTAAGAAATTGTGCAATAATGCCACCATTTCCCAGACTGCTTTTGAATGTTTTCAAGTGCAGATGGTATATCACGCGTTTTTTCAAAATATAAGGCATCTAAAATGATATCTAATAGGACTTGATGACTGTGAATATATAGTTTCCTTCCATTTAACTCTCGCGTCATCATGATAATTGTTTCAAGTAAGATTGGTAGATTTCGTGTCATTTCTGGATGAATAAATAACTGTTTTAGCCAATAGTCTTCATCTGAAACTTGTGTTAAAATAAAACATCCTTTAATACAATCGTTTGTTTGAATGACATAACCCTCTTTAATTAAATGACCTTTATCCAAGGATGTAGCTGTTTTGATAAAAGATTCTAGTAAAGGGCCTTGAACAGTATGGGCTTTTGCTAGTTTCATCAGACTCTCTCCTTTCATATTACTTAAACATATGATAGAAGAAATGTGTTTATGCTATTCAAATAGATTAACTAGCCAATCCAAAAGGAAGAATTTGACTTCAACTTCTTCATCTTCTGTCTCCGCTTCATCTAAAGGCTCTGTTGCTGCTTCAACTTCAGTAGCAAAATCAAGAAAACAAAGCGGCGGAAATAAGACACACCACCAATTTTTACCTTCCCCAGAGCCAAGAGTAATAAGCACTGCTTCATACTCACCAGCAGGATAATGTATGTTACCATATGTTTTATCGGGAAATAAGACCTTTTCCTGGTAAGAAACTTGAAAATCATATGTGACATTGTATTGTCTTAAAGTGTTTTCTATTGTTTGCTCAATGGCATCTATATTATTAGAAATGAGTTGTCTTGCTGCTTCAAGATCAGTTAAATGTTCAACCCAAGTTGAAATTTGCTCGTTAACTTCATCACGAATATGCAATTTTATTTCTTGGTCAAATGGTGTATCACTATTAGCCAATATCCTTAAACGAATCGCTTCATCTGGAATGATTAATGGTTCTGACGGATTCCCTTCACCTACGCCAGGGTGGCTAAATATTAAAAAGACAATAATAAAGACAAAAAATACTAGTTTATTTCGCATCATCTTGGACCCCTTTAAAATTGATTTGTTTACATTATGGGCAAGAGATGAATCTTTTAAACTAGTATTTTTAAATAATTTATGATTAATGGAAGACTCTCACTTCAAACTCTTTAGTGCGTTAAGTGGTGAGTCGTTCAAAGTTGGGCATGGATGATTCGGTCTTTTCCGTTTATATCTTGATGGACAGATACTTGTGCGATTGGAAATGATTGGCGGATAATCTTAGCGACGGCTTCGCCTTGATTATAGCCGATTTCAAAAAATAATTGCTTTGGATGATTGTTTAATTTGGTTATTTGGTGAACAATTGTTTCGTATGCTTTTAAGCCGTCGTGATCAGCAAATAATGCTAAAGCGGGATCAAAGTCTTTTACCGTGTCTGATAAATATGATGCATCTTTTCGGGCGATATAGGGTGGATTTGAAACGATAACATCCGGACAGATATCTTGATCAATTATCGGTTGTAAAAAATCCCCCTGATAAAAATGAATAGTTGCTTCTAATGATGCAGCATTTCTTTGAGCGATTTCGAGTGCTTTGTCTGATAAATCAGTAGCAAAGATTTGATGTGGCGACTCTAATGCGAGTGTTATCGCAATGACACCACTTCCCGTACCGAGATCAACAATCGTTAGCGATTCTTCAGTTTGTGTTTTTTTCAGAACGCATTGTACAAGTTCTTCTGTTTCCATACGGGGAATGAGAACATCTTTTGTCACATGAAATTCCCGTCCGTAAAAAAAAGTCTTTCCGATGATATGCTGGACTGGGATACCCGTTTTCGCATGTCGATAGATGGCCTGTTTATATTTCTCGAAGATTGCTACGGGAATTATGTCTCGCATATTCGCTAGGAATTGGGCACGTGATATATTTAAATAATGTTGTAATAAGATCTCTGCTACATATGGTTCGCGCTGATGTTCTTTTAAAAAAAGAGAAGCCCATTTGAGGACTTCATATTGTTTAGCATTGTTTTTCATACATTCCACCGTTTTCGTTATATCATTTACTTCCTATTTCTTCAAGACGTTTCGTTTGGTCCTCAACAAGTAATGCTTCGATAATTTCATCTAATTTTCCTTCTAAAATTTGCTCGAGCTTTTGTAATGTTAAGCCGATGCGATGATCTGTGACACGGCTTTGTGGAAAATTATACGTCCGAATCCGCTCTGAACGGTCACCGGTTCCAACGGCTGATTTACGTGTTTCGTCATACTCAGCTTGTGCTTCTTGCTGGAATTTATCGTATACACGTGCGCGGAGAACTTTCATTGCTTTTTCTTTGTTTTTAATTTGTGATTTTTCGTCTTGACAGGAGACGACAATCCCTGTTGGAGTATGTGTTAATCGAACAGCAGACATCGTCGTGTTAACACTTTGGCCACCTGGTCCACTTGATGCGAAAGTGTCGACTCGGATATCCTTTTCATGAATATCAACTTCGACATCTTCCGCTTCTGGTAAAACAGCAACCGTCGCTGTTGATGTATGGATTCGTCCGCCAGATTCTGTTTCTGGAACACGTTGGACACGGTGTGCACCATTTTCATATTTTAGCTTGGAATAAGCGCCTTTCCCATGGATCATGAAAATGATTTCTTTATAACCGCCAACTCCTGTCGAATGGGATTCAATCACTTCCGTTTTCCAACCTTGGCTTTCGGCGAAGCGTGAATACATCCGGTATAAATCACCAGCAAATAATGCTGCTTCATCCCCACCAGCAGCGCCACGAATTTCCATGATGACGTTTTTGTCATCGTTCGGGTCTTTTGGTAAGAGGAGAATCTTCAGCTGTTCTGCTAATTGTGTTTCTTGTTCGGATAATTCTTCTACTTCCATTTTAACCATTTCTTGCATTTCTTCGTCAAGATCGTCCTCTATCATTGATTTAGCATCTTTCAATTCTTCAATGACCGTTTTGTACTGACGATACACTTGGACAACCTCTTGAAGATCGGATTGTTCCTTTGAATATTCACGAAGCTTATTTGGATTATTGATGACTTCTGGGTCACTTAATTTTTCATTTAATGTATGATAACGGTCTTCAATCGACTGTAATCGTTCTAACATGTTTTGTTCACCTCACTATGCTTAACAGTATAATTATAGTATATCCAATAGCGTCTGGTCAAAGTCGGAATGGCGTTTCTTAAGAAATTGTGCTTTTTTGAAATAAATAAGATGCCATTCCTATGATGATTAATTTTAACGCTAGCTAATCGGAAGAATCTTGAGGAGATTATATCGTACCGGAGGCTCAATGAAACCTTATTGGATGAACGAGAAGCGAGATTGGATTGCATTAGGGATAAAATGAGCCCTTTTCTGATGAATGAGAAACGAGGTTACGTCGCATTGAACGCGGCAGTCGTGTTATATTCTATGATAACCCTTAGTCATAATTAATTAAAAAAGCCCCGTCGTGTTGGGGCGTGGATTCTAATTATATGTTGTCACAAGTGCGTATTTTATTTTATTCAGGCGTATTCGGGACTTCATGGTGGTGACGGCATCTTGGTTCATATGATTCTGACGCACCAACCATGATGACAGGGTCATGATACGATGCAGGCTTGCCGTCAATTAAGCGCTGTGTACGACTAGCTGGTGAACCGCATACGGGACAGATAGCATTGAGCTTTGTGACCGATTCTGCTAACGCCATCAGTTTTGGCATTTGCCCGAATGGTTCGCCACGGAAATCCGTATCTAAGCCTGCCACGATGACACGAATCCCTCGCTTAGCTAATTGATCAGCGACTTTAGTGATTTTCTCATCAAAAAACTGGGCTTCATCTATACCGACAACATCAATTTCGCTAGTAGCAATGTCAAGAATTTCCATTGATTGGCTAATGGGATATGCCGTAAAAGATGTTCCATTATGAGAAACGATATGCTCCTCCGAATAGCGATCATCAATGGCAGGTTTAAATACGATGACTGATTGCTTTCCATATTTCGCTCGTCGTATACGACGAATCAATTCTTCAGATTTTCCTGAAAACATGCTTCCACAAATCACTTCAACCCAACCATTTTGTTGCATAACGTACATACTGGGTATCTCCTTTCACCAGTTAGCGGACAGTAAACAGATAATACACGTAAAAAAAACAGGCAAGCGACAGTGGGTTTGCCTGTTTTTATTTATTTTGCTTACTTAAGATTATATTTTTTCTTGAAGCGATCAATACGTCCACCGGCTTTATCAGCTTTTTGCTTACCTGTGTAAAACGGGTGTGAAGCTGAGCTGATTTCCACACGAATAAGTGGATACGTATTTCCATCTTCCCACTCAATTGTTTCGTCAGAAGTTTTTGTTGAACCACTCAAGAATTTAAAATCCGAGCTTGTATCAAGAAATACAACTTTTCTATATTCCGGATGAATACCTTTCTTCATGTCTTTCCACTCCTTTTTGCCCTGAATCCTTTGGAAACAGAGTTATTGTAAAGAGCCTCTTTAGGTTCGCACACCTTTTCTAAACTCACGTTAAGATTATACCAATGTGTCGTTCTTAATGCAATAGATAGATTGTAAAAAATATTTTTTAGCAATTGATTATTTCATCTTACGGCGTTTCATCTCTTCTTCCATTCTTTCTAAAAACTCTTCATTGGATTTAGTAGCTTTTAGACGACGAAGGAAACGTTCGAGGAAGTCTTGCGAATCTTGCATCGTTTTACGGATGGCCCACATTTTCTCTAAATGAGACTTGTCAACGAGTAATTCTTCTTTTCTCGTGCCGGAACGTAAAATATCAATCGCAGGGAAAATTCTTCTTTCTGCTAGATGACGATCAAGATGTAGCTCCATATTCCCGGTTCCTTTAAATTCTTCATAAATCACATCATCCATACGTGAGCCTGTATCAACTAAAGCGGTTGCTAAGATAGTAAAGCTACCACCTTCTTCAATATTTCTTGCCGCTCCAAAAAATCGCTTCGGACGGTGGAATGCTGCTGGGTCAATTCCACCTGATAAAGTACGGCCGCTTGGCGGTATGACTAGATTGTATGCACGTGCTAGTCGTGTAATACTATCCATCAGAACAATAACATCTTTTTTATGTTCAACTAATCGCATCGCTCGTTCTAAAACAAGCTCTGATACTTTAATATGGTTCTCTGGTAGTTCGTCAAATGTTGAACTGACGACATCGACATCTGGGTGAACAGATCGTTCAATATCAGTGACTTCTTCCGGGCGTTCGTCTACTAATAGAATAATGAGTTTAGCTTCTGGGTGATTCACAGATATACTATTAGCGATTTGTTTAAGTAAGATTGTCTTGCCAGCTTTTGGTGGTGCAACGATTAAGCCACGTTGACCAAACCCAACTGGTGTCATTAGATCGATAATTCTAGTCGATAATTGATTTGTAGTCGTTTCTAATTGCATAAAACGATTTGGATAAAGTGCTGTTAAAGCAGGAAAGTGAACTCGTTCTTTCGCCGCTTCTGGGTCATCCCCATTAACAGCATCAACATGTAATAAACCAAAATAGCGTTCATTTTCCTTCGGTGGGCGGACTTTTCCGGATACTTTGTCCCCATTTCTTAAATCAAAACGACGAATTTGCGATGCTGATATATAGATATCTTCAGCACTTGGCGAATAATTAATCGGTCGTAAAAATCCAAATCCTTCAGATGGTATTATTTCCAAAATTCCGTCCATAAATGAGTAGCCGTCTTTTTCTGCTTGGGCTTTTAAAATAGCAAAAATAAGTTCCTTCTTTGTTAACTTTGCATAATATGAAATTTTATACTCTCTTGCTAACGTGTAGATTTCTTTCAATGTTAGCTCTTCTAATTGTCCAATTGTTAATGACATTCAATCACCACACCTATAACATTTATTATGACTTACGAATGAGACGGAAATTTGTTTGAAGCTAGAGTTGAAGTTTTTGGTATGTACTCATAGTCGTTACTTTTCTATTTCACATCTTTTCTATATGTAATTATTTTTTGGATTACTCTATTAATTAGAACTGGAGAAGTAGATACGATGTTTGATTTTTGATAGGGATTGTTATCTAGATAACAATCTTAATCTTACTCTGTTTTGATTTGAGAAGCAATATCTTTTTAAAAAATTTTGCGAAAATGTTCTCTTTACTATTATAGTCTAATGAAGGACACATGTCTATGTATCGCTAGAATTGCATAAAAACGATGAACAATAAATGGAAGAGGGCGTATTGAAGATTCAATGCGGTCTCTCGTTGTGTTTTTCTCCGGCGAGAGGCTGTATTGAACATCCAATGCGGTGTCTCGTCCCGTTTTTCTCCGGCGAGAGGCTGTATTGAAGCATCAATGCGGTGTCTCGTCGCGTTTTTCCACTGCGAGAGGCTGTATTGAAGCCTCAACGCGGTGCCTCGTCGCGTTTTTCTCCGGCGAGAGGCTGTATTGAAGTCCCAATGCGGTGTCTCGTTGTGTTTTTCCCCGGCGAGAGGCTGTATTGAAGCATCAATGCGGTGTCTCGTCGCGTTTTTCCACTGCGAGAGGCTGTATTGAAGTCCCAATGCGGTGTCTCGTCGCGTTTCATCCACACGAGAGGCTGTATTGAAGCATCAATGCGGTGTCTCATCCCGTTCTTCCACTGCGAGAGGCTGTATTGAGGCCTCAACTCGGTGTCTCGTCGCGTTTCATCCACACGAGAGGCTGTATTGAAGCCTCAACGCGGTGCCTCGTCGCGTTTTTCCCCCGCGAGAGGCTGTATTGAACATCTAACTCGGTGTCTCGCCATGATCATCTTGGGTGAAAAGTTATATCGGGATTCCAATGTGATGCTTTGTTCGCACAATGAAAAGAAAAAGAGAATGCCTTACTAGACATCCCCTTTCTTTATATTTATGGTTTTAACACGAGGTTTGGTTTTTTCTTTAAACTATGTTTACCATCAATAAAACGAACTGTTCCACTCTTTGCTCGCATAACAACCGTTTGCGTTGTAGCAGTTTGACCTTTATATTGAACGCCTTTCAATAATTCACCATCTGTTACACCTGAAGCAGCAAAAATGGCATCGTCTCCGCTACAAAAGTCTTCCATATAAAATACTTTATTTAAATCTTCAATACCCATTTGTTTACAACGTTTTCTTTCTTCTTCATTTGAAGGTACGAGTTGACCTTGAATCTCACCGCCTAAACATTTTAAGGCAACAGCTGCTAAAACGCCCTCCGGTGCGCCACCTGTCCCAAGTAGAATATCAACACCTGTATGATCGAAGGCGGTGTTAACAGCACCGGCAACATCACCATCAGGAATAAGCTTAATACGAGCACCTGCTTGACGGATTTCTTTGATTAAATCAGCATGGCGCGGGCGATCTAATACGACGGCAACAATATCTTCAATCGCTTTGTTTTTCGCTTTAGCTACGGCTTGCAAATTATCGTACACAGAAGCATTAATATCGATTTTACCGACTGCTTCTGGACCAACAGCAATCTTCTTCATATACATGTCTGGTGCATGTAATAGGTTTCCACGATCTGCCATGGCAATAACAGCGAGTGCATTCCATGTTCCATTCGCTACAATACTCGTTCCTTCTAATGGATCAACCGCGACATCGACAACTGGGCCTCCACCCATGCCAAGTTTCTCACCAATATAAAGCATAGGTGCTTCATCCATCTCACCTTCTCCAATAACGACGGTGCCGTCCATTGGAATGGTATCGAAAACGGTGCGCATCGCTGTTGTTGCGGCATCATCTGCTTCTTCTTTTTTACCTCTACCCATCCAACGCGCAGAGGCGAGTGCCGCAGCTTCCGTCACGCGGACTAATTCCATTGTTAAACTTCTTTCCATTCATTTCCTCTCCTTTATTAACAAATACCCTCATCCCAAGCTGGTATTTAAAAAAGGTGAGACTTAAGTGTTGTGGAGTTGCGTTTTTTCTTCACTGGTTAAGTCTTCTCGCCAAACATTGGCACCTAGTTTTAATAATTTATCAGTCATGTGTTCATAACCACGATCAATATGGTCTAGACCAGTGACTTCTGTTACTCCTTTTGCCATGAGACCTGCAATCACAAGAGCCGCACCAGCACGTAAATCAGATGCTTTCACGCGTGCTGCCTCTAATTGCACTGGACCTGTTACAATAGCTGAGCCACCTTCTGTCTTAATCATTGCATTCATTCGCCGTAATTCATCGATATGTTTTGTTCGTGCACTATAAATCGTATCGGTCACAACAGCAGTACCAGTTGCTTGTGTTAATAGAGACGTAAACGGTTGTTGTAAATCGGTTGGAAACCCTGGATAAACCAATGTTTTAATATCGACGCTTTTTAGGATTTTTTTCGGGGCGATATATAGTTGCTCATCACTCTGTTCAACCGTTACATCCATCTCACGTAATTTCGCAAGCAATGATTCGAGGTGCTGTGGAATGACATTATCGATAATGACTTCACGTCCCGCACCAGCTGCTGCGATAGCATATGTTCCGGCTTCAATTCGGTCGGGAATAATGGTGTGACGACAGCCATTTAATGTAGATACACCTTCAATCCGAATAATATCGGTACCGACTCCTTTTATTTTAGCTCCCATATTAGTGAGTAATGTTGCGACATCAATTATTTCTGGTTCTTTCGCAGCATTTTCGATAATGGTTGTGCCTTTAGCTTTAACGGCAGCTAACATAATATTAATCGTCGCTCCTACACTAACCACATCCAAATAAATACGTGCCCCAACCAGCTCTTTAGCTCGAAGGTAGATCGCGCCTTGTTCATTCGTTACTTCAGCCCCTAATGCTTCAAACCCTTTAATATGTTGGTCGATTGGACGTGGACCGAGATGACAGCCACCTGGAAGCCCAATGACAGATTGCTTGAATTTACCTAACATGGCACCCATGAAGTAATAAGAAGCGCGAAGTTTCTTCACTTTACCATTAGGTAAGGGCATTGATATCATGCGCTCTGGGTGAATATGTACTGTTCGATCACCATCCCAGGTCACTGTACCACCAATTTCTTCCAATAAGTCTGCCAGTATACCAACATCAGAAATAATCGGTAAGCCTTCTAATACAACTTCAGAGTCAGCTAATATCGCTGCGGGCAAAAGCGCAACAGCACTATTTTTAGCGCCGCTAATTCGAACGTTTCCGTTTAGCTTGTGGCCACCTTCAATGAGCATTTTTTGCATTTATAAAACCCCACTTTATTATGAATAGCGTCCATAATTCACAGTAATTTCTTATGTGATTTATCTATAGTATGTTCCAACCGAGCAAAAATGATAAGTATTTTTATTTCATTTGTTTCCAGTCTTGCAAAAACTTCTCAATACCCTGGTCTGTTAGTGGATGCTTAACTAACTGTTCAAGCACTTTGTATGGCACGGTTGCGATATGCGCTCCATTGAGTGCTGCTTCTGTTACATGCAATGGATGTCTAATCGATGCGGCAATGATTTCTGTCTCAATCTTGTGCCGGTCAAATATATCCGCAATAGTCTTAACAAGTGTCATCCCCGTGTGCCCAATATCATCTAGGCGACCCAAAAATGGTGACACATATGTCGCTCCTGCTCGTGCAGCAAGCAATGCTTGATTCGCATTAAAAATCAAGGTCACATTTGTTTTAATCCCAAGTTGTGTTAGTGCTTTAACTGCTTTTAATCCTTCAAGGGTCATCGGGATTTTCACCGTAATATTTGGTGCAATCTGTGCGAGCTCTTTACCTTCTTTAATCATCCCGTCAGCATCTTCTTTAATAACTTCAGCACTCACAGAACCTGATACTTCTTCTGTTATTTCTTTGAGCCGATCGTGGAATGAGACGCCTTCTTTGGCAACTAGGCTTGGATTTGTCGTTACACCCGAGAGAACACCGAGTGTATTCGCACGTCGAATGTCTTCCATATTCGCGGTATCAATAAAAAATTTCATTCTTATCCCTCTTCATTACGCTTTATTTGAAGAACCGAATTCACGCATTTTGCCAATGACAGTTTCTTTAATAACGTCACGGGAAGGACCTAGATATTTACGTGGGTCATAAAGTTCTGGTTTTTCAGCTAGGACTTCACGGACCTTATTCGCTTGGGCAATTTGGTTTTCTGTATTGACATTGATTTTAGCTGTTCCAAGAGAAATAGCACGTTCGATATCTTTCGTCGGGATACCTGTTCCACCGTGTAATACAAGAGGTACGCCTGTTAAATGCATGACTTCCTCCATACGGTCGAAACCTAAATTCGGTTCTCCTTTATATGGTCCATGTACAGAGCCTAATGCTGGCGCAAAACAATCGACACCTGTCTCTCGTACAAGTTGTTCACACTCAGAAGGAATCGCATACATCGCTTCAGCATCTTCTACAATTAAGTCATCTTCCTGTCCACCAACACGACCCAATTCCGCTTCAACAGAAACACCGTGTAAATGAGCTAATTCAACGACTTTCTTCGTAACGGCAATATTGTCTTCTAAAGGTTGGGCGGATGCATCGATCATCACAGAAGTAAATCCTGCATGAATCGCTTTTGCACATTCTTGAAAGCTTGAACCGTGGTCTAAATGAATAGCGACTGGTACGGTTGTACCGTATTCTTCCATTAATGATTTAATCATTGCTACCGCAACTTTATAACCACCCATATAGCGTGCTGCTCCTTCTGATACTCCGATGATGACTGGAGATTTTTCTTCTTCAGCAGCTTGCAAAATGGCTTGCCCATACTCTAAGTTATTTAAATTGAATTGACCAACTGCATAACCATTTGCTTTTGCCTTTTCAAGCATTTCTTTCATCGAAACTAATGTCATGATGAAAATCCTCCCTTTTCTTTTTACTTCTAAATAATATAAACCTCGTGTATCAATGTATACACGTTAATTATAGAATACCAACTCAGCGAATAAGTAGCAAACATTATCGCTGTATCTTTCGTACTAGCTTTTCGTCTCACAAAGCGTGCCACGTACGAGTTTTAGTAATTCATGGACATGAAAAGGTTTAGCGATAATACCGGTCACAAAATCCATTTCCTCTAACTCGTCGACAAGCATCTCAAACATACCCGTCATAAAAATACACGGAAGATGAATTCCTTTTTCTTGAAGTTGCTGAAGGACGGCTACCCCATCTAATATAGGTATATGATAATCAATGATTAATAAATCGAATGGGGCTGCTGTCATTTTATCCAGGGCTTCTTTTCCTGTTTTTGCTTGACAGATATGATGACCGTCTTGTTTTAGTATTTCTTTAAGTAACAATCGTATGCCCGCCTCATCGTCTACAATTAAGATTTTTTTCGCCACATAGTCCCCCCTCGTCTATGATTTCTCCATTCTTATGAAGGCTTTATTTAGTTTACTTCTACATAATATCTCATTATTCCTTTAAATCAGAACTTATTTCTATATTTTAGTCAAAATGCACTACTACTTTATGATATTAAAAGGAATAACAGAAAAGAGATGACCCCCATCTGATACAGGGGTCATCTCTTTATAACGATAAAAGGATTTTTTTATTCTATTAAACAGTCTGAAATCCCATAATTATTTTGATATCGCGCCAATAAAACCTAAAAATAAAGCCTGTGGTCTAGTTGGACGTGATTTGAATTCTGGATGGAACTGACTTGCGACAAACCATGGATGATCTTTTAATTCAATAATTTCCACCATTTTGTCTTCTACACTAACACCAGAAACGAGTAATCCATGTTCTTGGAGCTTGTCGACATAAGCTTGATTTAACATAAAGCGATGACGGTGGCGCTCATGGATGATACCTTGATTGTTATAAGCTGCTTTGGATTTTGTATTGTCGATTAGTTGACATGTTCTGTTTCCTAGTCGTAATCCAGCATTCTCATCATCTACAATCACATCTACGATTGGGTGCGACGTACTTGGATTAACTTCTGTTGTATGAGCATCATCTAAACCAAGTACATGGCGGGCAAATTCAACAGCAGCCAATTGCATACCTAAACCAATACCGAAAAATGGAATCTGATTCACTCTTGCGTAGCGAATAGCTTCAATTTTCCCTTCAATACCACGTTTACCGAATCCACTCGGTACGATGATCCCATCGACATGAGCTAACGCCTGATCGATTGTTTTATGATCCAATGTTTCGGAATTAATCCAATGTATCTCAATATCAGCACCATAGACGTAGCCTGCATGTTTTAGTGCTTCGACGACAGAAAGATATGCATCAGGAAGTTCGACATATTTGCCGACTATACCTACATGGATTGTTTTAGATAACTGATTGACTTTGTCAATGAGCTGGGACCATTCTTTCATATCAGCTTCACCACATGTTAAATGTAAATGATCACAGACTAGTTGATCAAATTGTTGCTTCTGTAATTCAACTGGAATCTGATATAAATTTTCTTGATCCTGCATTTCAATCACAGCATTAAGGTTGATATCACAAAACAGAGCAATCTTTTCCTTATTTTCTTTACTAATTGGGTGTTCCGTACGTAAAACCACTGCATCCGGTTGGATACCTAATGAGCGTAATTCTTTCACACTATGTTGTGTCGGTTTTGTCTTCATTTCACCAGCTGCATGGATAAATGGAACGAGTGTACAATGAATATACATGACACTCTCACGACCGACGTCACTTTTTATTTGGCGAATCGCTTCTAAGAATGGTAAGGATTCGATGTCCCCAACCGTTCCGCCAATTTCTGTAATGACAACATCAGCCTCTGTCGCTTCACCTGCACGAAAAACTTGCTCCTTTATTTCATTCGTTATATGTGGAATGACTTGAACCGTTGCTCCCCCAAATTCTCCGCGACGTTCTTTGCGGATTACTGATGAATAGACTTTTCCTGTTGTAATATTACTGTACTTATTCAAATTAATATCGATAAAACGTTCGTAATGACCTAAATCTAAATCTGCTTCTTTTCCGTCTTCTGTCACAAAAACTTCACCATGCTGGTATGGACTCATCGTTCCTGGGTCCACATTAATATAGGGGTCAAACTTTTGTAATGTTACCTTTAATCCACGGCTTTTTAATAAACGGCCAAGTGAGGCAGCCGTGATGCCCTTTCCTAGTGATGAAACGACACCACCTGTGACAAATATATACTTAGTCATCCAGTCATCCCTCTTTCTAAAATTGTAGAGTTTATCTTGGAAAAGCACTGTTAAAACATACTTTAAATGGTGAAAAGTATGGAATCTCCCTATCAGTTAACATACTTATTCATAAGAAAAGCGCCTCCCCATTAAACAGGGGAAACGCTTATTAATTGAACTTAACGTGCCCAATAAAAATACTACCCATCTGCCAGAAAAAAGTCAAGTTCTCTTACTTAAAATCTTCTTCCTCTTCATCAAATTCCTCGTCAGCGAATTCTTCATCATCGAGAAGATCGTCATCAAGGTCTTCATCAAGCTTGTCGTCAATATTAGTGAATTCATCGTCATCTTCATCTTCGAGTACATCGGAATATGTCTCATCGTCCTCTTCTTCGTCATCAAGAAGTTCTAAATCATCATCGTCTAATTCGATGTCATCATCTAATAAATCATCGTCGTCTTCTTTGCGACGTTTTTTCTTTTTCTTCGGTCTAACTTTAATTTCCTCATCAATTTCATCGACAGGGTACCAACGTTTTAATCCCCACACATTAGAGCCTAATGTCATAAAACGTCCATCTGTATTTAAATCTGTGTAGAATTGGGCTAATTTATCGAGTTCCTCTGCTTTAGAAAACCCTTTTATTTTACTAATTTCGTTAAACATTTCTTTAAAATCTAATGCTTTCCTTTGATCCATTAATAACAAGTTAGCCAAATCAATCATTGACAAATGCTTTAATTTGTCCGGGCTAGCATCTTTCAAAGTCATCAAACTGCACTCCCTTTTTCACATGTTATTAAGGCGACTTGCCTATTTAAAAAAGCGTTGTTTATGTGTAGTTTCTATTTTCCATTAATGAAGTATAAACTATAACATACATGATAATCAAATTATATTGAATGTTTTTTTGAAAAATGTTAAAAAAATAGATAGACAAGTCTTTTTTAAATTCCTTTTTCTCCTTGAGAGTGCATTATGGCACTTTAACGGCGAGAGCCTTCCTTAAATAGTGAAGTTGACGGTCAATATATGTTTCCAATGTGAATTGTTTTTGGAGCATCCAGCGTCGAAAACCCCACATTTGTCCTTTGACAAAAATGTTATTTGCTACTAATTCTGCGTCAGTTTCCGAGATTTTATACGGTAAATATTTATAGAGCATGGCTTTAAACATATCGACCATTTCACGTTCTTTTTGTAAGACATAGTCTCGGGATTCTTTTTGTAGGGACTTCACTTCTTGATACATAACGACGACCTCATCTTGCATGTCATCCATTAGTTCAAAATAGGCTCTGACCACATGACTTAATGTGTCATTTGTTGGCACCTGCAGCTCAATAACTGCTTCGAGGCGCCGTTTTACTTGTTCATAGATTGAATCACAGACAAGAAATAGAATATCCTCTTTCGTCCGAATATATTCATACAGTGTTCCAATACTAAACCCTGATTGCTTTGCGATTTCGCGTGTTGTTGTCCGATGAAATCCCTTTTCTTTAAATAGGGAGATGGCTGCTTTAATCATCTGTTGACGACGTTTTTCAACAAGTTGACGATCTTTAACCGAGGAAAGAATCTGTTTGTCTGTCATGACCCTAACCCCCTCATATACTATGTTTAGGCGTTACTTTTTTCGCCACTTCAATCTGACTCATTCATAAAAGGTATATCTGCCTGTGCACCCCGTTACTTTCCACTGCAGGCGGACGCTTTCCGTGGCATGACTTGAGCCTCCTCACTCGCAAAAAACTCGTTCTGGGGTCTCAAGACTCATGCTTTCCCGCGACGCACAGGACGTGCTAGTGTCGGCGTTGGTCCTAGGACGGGACCGCTTTTTGCCGACCAGGAGTCGTAAGCCCTCCGTTTCAAGTAACTTGGTTTGGACAATTTCCATGAATTAGTAACGACCTTAAATAATATGTCAATTGATATTATTTATTGGTTTAATGTTTTAACTCAATCTGAACCAAGTCTACTTTAGTAAAAAGGCATGTATGGCAATTGCCACACATGCCTCTTATGTTAATCTTCAACTTATTTCGTTATCATTCTACCGATAACAAGACGTTGAATTTCATTTGTTCCTTCATAGATTTGCGTAATTTTCGCATCACGCATATAACGTTCAACTGGATAATCTTTCGTATATCCGTAACCACCGAATACTTGTACAGCTTCTGTCGTCACTCTCATTGCTGCATCACCTGCAAATAACTTAGACATAGCTGATTCTTTTCCGTAAGGTAAACCATTTGATTCTAGCCAAGCCGCTTGATAAGTTAATAGTCGTGCTGCTTCGACTTCAGTTGCCATATCAGCTAATTTAAAGGAAATCCCTTGATTATAAGCGATTGGTTTTCCGAACTGTTCACGTTCTTTAGCATATGCGATGGATGCATCTAAGGCGCCTTGGGCAATACCCAGTGCTTGTGCGGCGATTCCATTTCGACCACCATCTAATGTGGACATCGCAATTTTAAATCCTTCGCCTTCTTCACCGAGTAAATTCTCTTTCGGGATGCGGCAATTTTCAAAGATCAACTCTGTTGTAGGAGATGAACGAATACCTAATTTCTTCTCTTTCTTACCGAACGAGAAGCCTTCTGTACCCTTTTCGACAATAAATGCACTAATACCACGATGGCGAGCATCTTGGTCCGTTTTGGCGAATACGATATAAATATCTGCTACCCCACCGTTAGTAATCCATACTTTATTTCCATTTAAAATGTAGTCGTCGCCATCTTTTTTAGCTGTCATGCGCATAGATACAACGTCACTACCCGCCCCTGGCTCTGATAAGGCATAAGCTCCAATAGCTTGTCCTGTTGCTAAACGATGAAGGAAGGTTTTCTTTTGCTCTTCGTTTCCGTATTTATAAATCGGCCAGCTTGCAAGTGATAAATGTGCGGACAATGTAACGCCAGTTGATGCACATACGCGAGATAGTTCTTCCACAGCAATCACATAGCTGACATAATCCGAACCGATCCCACCATATTCTTCAGGCCACGGAATACCTGTTAGCCCGAGTTCAGCCATTTTATCAAAAATTTCGCGGTCAAAGCGTTCCTCTTCATCACGTTCCGCTGCTGTTGGTGCGACTTCATTTTCAGCAAAATCCCGTACCATTTTACGTAACATTTCTTGTTCTTCTGTTAGTTGAAATTGCATTTAATATGCTCCTCTCTGCTTTTCAAAGATGTGTTCTTACAGTATCTAATATATCATTGCAGACACTTATTTTAAAAGATGTTTCCCAATAACGAGACGTTGAATTTCATTCGTTCCTTCGTATATTTCGGTTACTTTTGCATCTCTAAAGAAACGTTCAACTGGGTAATCTTCAGTGTAGCCGTAGCCACCAAATACTTGAACCGCTTCAATGGCTGTTTTAACAGCTGTTTTCGTTGAGTACATCTTAGCCATTGATGCTTGTTTACCAGCTGGAAGGCCTTTTCCTACAAGTTCAGCAGCTTGATAAGTTAATAGCTTTGCTGCTTCGACTTGAGTTGCCATATCAGCAAGTTTAAAAGATAGACCTTGCTGGTGGGCAATCGGTTTACCAAATTGTTCACGTTCTTTAGCATATGCTACCGCATGTTCTAAAGAAGCTTCAGCAATACCTAATGCTTGAGCAGCAATTCCAACTCGACCTCTGTCTAAATTGGACATCGCAATTTTAAATCCTTCGCCTTCTTCTCCAAGCATTTGTTCTTTACTGACGCGACAATTGTCGAAGCTAATTTCGACTGTATTAGAGCCGTGCAATCCCATCTTTTTCTCTTTCTTACCGATAATGAGACCTGGGGTGTCTTTCTCTACAATAAAGGCACTAATCCCTCTTGAGCGCTCTTCTTCATTTGTACGAGCAAAAACAACATATGTTTGTGCAACGCCGCCATTTGTAATAAACATCTTGGAGCCATTTAAAATATAGTCGTCACCATCTCGCTTTGCAGTCGTTCTGAGGCTTGCTGCATCTGATCCAGCACTTGGCTCAGTTAATGCAAAAGCGCCAATGTATTCACCACTTGCTAATTTAGGGATATATTTCTGCTTTTGTTCTTCTGTTCCAAAGTAAAGAATCGGATTCGTTCCAACTGATGTATGAACGGATAAGATAACACCGACAGATGCACTTACTTTTGATAGCTCATGAATGGCAATAATATACGATGTGAAGTCCATGCCACTGCCACCGTATTTTTCATCAATCGGAATCCCCATTAATCCGAGCTCACCCATTTTTTTAATGACTTCAATAGGAAAGCGATCTTCAACTTCCATACGTTCGACTTCTTTTGCGACTTCATTTTGAGCAAAATCCCGAACCATTGTGCGCATCATTTCTTGTTCTTCTGTAAATTTTAAGTTCATTGATTATCCCCCATATCACGTATTAAATTATTCGTATGTGTAAAAGCCACGCCCTGACTTACGGCCTAACCAACCTGCACTAACATATTTTCTAAGCAATGGACATGGACGATACTTACTGTCCCCTAACCCTTCATGGAGTACTTCCATGATGTATAGACATGTATCTAAGCCGATAAAGTCTGCTAATGTAAGTGGACCCATCGGGTGGTTCATACCTAGTTTCATAACGGTATCAACGTCTTCTACAGAAGCAACGCCTTCATATACTGTATAGATTGCTTCGTTAATCATCGGCATTAACACACGGTTAGCGACGAAACCTGGGAAGTCATTTACTTCAACAGATGTCTTATTTAATTTCTTTGACATCTCTTCGACTGCTTTGTATGTTTCATCACTTGTTTGTAACCCACGAATGACCTCGACTAATTTCATAACTGGAACCGGATTCATAAAATGCATTCCGATTACTTTTTCAGGTCGATTCGTTACAGCGCAAATTTCTGTAATAGGTAAAGATGATGTATTTGATGCTAAGATTGCATGTGGTGGTGCAACTTTATCTAATTGTTGGAAGACGGATTGTTTTATATTCATATCTTCAATAACCGCTTCAATCACGATATCGCAATCTTTCGCATCACTTAAATCGGATGAAGGTGTTAGACGGCTCATTGTCGCTTCTTTGTCTTCAGCTGTCATGCGTTCCTTTTCAACAGAACGGGATAGTAGCTTTTCGATACGATTCATCCCTTTTTCAAGTGCATCTTTATTCATATCATTGAGTAAAACATCATAGCCTGATTGAGCGCATACTTGGGCAATTCCTGATCCCATTTGTCCTGCACCAACAACCATTACTTTTTTTATTTCCATGTTGTATCCCCCTAGTTTGTGTGATTATTGTTTAGGTACTTCAATTAAGACAGCGTCACCTTGGCCACCACCACTACAAATAGCAGCAATTCCTAAACCACCGCCACGGCGTTTTAGTTCATAAATCAATGTTAAAATAATCCGTGCACCACTTGCTCCAATTGGGTGGCCAAGAGCAACGGCACCACCGTTAACGTTTACTTTTTCTTCTGGTAGATCAGCTATTTTCATAGAAGCTAATGAAACAGCTGCAAACGCTTCATTGATTTCAAATAAATCGATATCGTCTTTCTTATAGCCTGTTTTTTCTAGTAGTTTATTAATAACGTATCCTGGTGTCTTCGGGAAATCTTGCGCCTCTACAGCCACTTCTGCATGTCCTAAAATGGTTGCCAATGGTTGTTTGTTCAATTCTTCAGCTTTTTTATCTGACATTAAAACAAATGCCGAAGCGCCATCATTTATTCCAGGTGCATTACCCGCTGTAATTGTTCCACCTTGTCCAAATACCGGACGGAGTTTTCCTAATACTTCTAGATTCGTATCTTTACGTGGCGATTCATCATGTTCCATTAAAATTGGGTCTTGTTTACGAACAGGTACTTCTACTGGAACAATTTCTTCTTTGAATTTACCTGTTTCAATCGCTTCAATCGCACGCTGATGGCTACGATATGACCATTCATCTTGTGCTTCTCTTGATAAATCTAATTCCTCTGCAGTCAAGTTGCCGTAATTACCCATATGCACCTGATTAAAAGAACAAGTTAAGCCATCGTGAACCATTAAGTCAACCACTTTTTGGTCACCCATTCGATAGCCCCAACGTGCATTAGGTAATGCAAAAGGTGCATTTGACATACTTTCCATTCCACCGGCTACAATGATTTCTTCTTCACCAAGACGAATGAATTGGTCTGCCATTGTGACACTGCGCATGCCAGACGCACACACTTTGTTAATCGTTTCCGTTTTAACTTCCCAAGGAATACCGGCATGTCTTGCTGCTTGACGTGAAGGGATCTGTCCTTGACCACCTTGAAGGACGTTCCCCAGAATCACCTCATCGACATCAGAGCCTTCAATACCTGCTCGCTCCAATGCTTCTTTAATCGCAAATCCCCCTAATTCTGATGCTGTAAACCCTTTCAGTTTACCCCCTAGTTTTCCAAATGGTGTTCTCGCACCAGATACGATGACTGTCTTTGTCATGAATGTTGACCTACCTTTCCTTATTTCGATTGAACGTTCAATCGTAGATATATTTTTTAAATAGGAAGGCGTTCGTAAACGAATTGTATGAGCCTTCCTATTTTAAAACTTAAGCCGTGACTTTTGCTTCTTCTTCCTCTTCTTCAAATACAGATAATGCTAGGATTTCAGCAACGTCCATTGTACTGATGTCTTCTTCTACTTCTTTCGCTTTTGTACCATCGCTTAACATCGTGAGACAATATGGACATGCACTAGAGATGACAGATGGCTCAACAGCTAAAGCTTGTTCAGTTCGAGCCACGTTAACCCGTGTACCTGTCGTTTCTTCTGCCCACATTAAGCCCCCACCTGCACCACAGCACATACCATTTTCACGTGTGCGGTCCATTTCAACTAATTCGAGACCTGGAATCGCTTTGAGAATTTCACGTGGCGGATCATATACGCCATTATAGCGACCAAGATAACAGGAATCATGATAGGTTAATCTTTCATTAATTGAACGAGTTGGCTTTAATCTACCATCCATCACGAGGTCGTATAACATTTGTGTATGGTGAACAACCTCTGCTTCATAGCCAAAGTCCGGATATTCATTTTTAAAGATATTGTAAGCATGTGGGTCAATCGTAACGATTTTTTTGACACCGTTTTTCTCAAATGCTTTAATATTTTTCTCAGCAATTTCTTGGAATAAAAATTCATTTCCAATTCGACGTGCCGTATCACCAGAGTTCGCTTCGCGGTTACCTAATATTGCAAAGCTAATCCCTGCTTTATTCATTAGTTTCGCAAAGGCAAGCGCAATTTTCTGGCTGCGGCTATCATATGCCCCCATTGAGCTGACCCAGAATAAATATTCGAAGTCTTTTCCTTCTTTTTTAAGTTCTTTAATTGTTGGAATGTATACAGATTCGTCTAACTCACGCCATTTAATGCGGTCTTTTTTCGACAATCCCCAAGGGTTACCTTGACGTTCGATATTCATCACCGCACGCTGAATATCAGAGTCCATCTTTCCTTCTGTCATGACGAGGTAACGACGTAAATCAATGATTTTATCAACATGCTCGTTCATCACTGGACATGCATCTTCACAGTTACGGCAAGTTGTACATGCATTTAATTCCTCTTCTGTAATGACATCACCAATTAAGCTAATGCCTTCCATTGAAGCTACTGCTTCTTCTCTACTTTGGTTAGCTAGCTCATTACCAGCAGTTCCCGAAAATGCATAAGCTGGAACCCATGGTGATTTTCCGGTGATGGCAGCTCCTTTATCTGTTAAATGATCGCGCAGTTTCAGCATTAAATCCATCGGTGACAATATCTTACCAGTTGTCGCCGCTGGACAAACCGATGTACAACGACCACATTCAACACATGCATATAAGTCTATTAATTGATATTCTTCAAAGTCTTCTATTTTACCGACTCCAAATGAGATTTCATCTTCACTTGCATCATCATCAAAATCGAAGTCTAGCTTTTTCAATTTCCCTGGAACACGCTTACTAAAGAATACGTTGATAGGTGCTGCAATTAAGTGCGCGTGTTTTGATTGTGGCACATAAACTAGGAACACAAATAATGTGATGGTATGAATCCACCAGAAGACATAGAACAACACCATAGCCGCTGTTGGTGATAGCCAGCTAAATGCTGAAGCTACTAAACTAGCAACCGGTTGGGTCCATGTCAACGCTTGTTCTTCCCAAATTAAGAGCATCCCATTTCCTGCAAGAACAGATAGCATTAGTGTCCCAATAAAAATTAAAACTAAACCAGCCTTTAATCCCCGCTTTAGGCGGACAAGCTTTTCAATGTAGCGACGATAGAATGCCCACATGACGGAAACTAGAATCATCAATGTAACGAGTTCTTGGAAAAAAGTGAACCCTGGATATAATGGCCCGAATGGTAGATGTTTACCAGGTGCCAATCCCTTTACAAACATATCAATCGCACCAAATTGGACGAGAATAAAACCATAGAACATCATCACGTGGATGATTCCCGATTTCTTATCTTTTAATAATTTTGATTGACCAAAGACGATTGTCCATATTTTACCTAACCGCTCTTTTACTTGGCCATCAAACTCGGATTTCTTTCCCAAACGAATGTAGCTAACCCGAGTCGCAACGACCTTAGCGAATAGATAAATCGCATAAATGGTCATGGCAATAAATACGAGTGTATTTACAAGCAAGAATCCCTTCACCATATACTCCCCCTCTTAAATATAGTAACAAAAAATGACACCGATTACATTTATCTAGTTTAATAGATTTGTCCTTTTTTGTTGTGCGCTTATATTATACTATAAAATATGAGCGACTGTTCAGTCAACATTCTTACTGTTCAGCGCCTTTTTTCATGGATTAGGTTACTGCTCATTCTGGATGAAGGGTCACTTCTAAGCGATGTCGGCGTGGATCTTGTCCATTTAATTTAACATCATATTCCAGAATTAATGACCCAGGTTTTGCATTTTCTGGGCGTTGATAGATGATTGCTTTCGTATATGTTTCCATATGGATGGTCCCATATGGATGTTGATACACGTTCTCTGTCCATTTTTTCAAACGAAATTGTTGATTCATCTCGATATGTCCGGAACGTTTAATATTGACATAATCAGCATGAATCGTCATTCGAGTTTGAACGGATTGTTCATCATGATGTTCTGTAAACATGAGAACATCAAAGTTTTTACGCTGAAAATATTGCCCTGTCTCTTTAAGTGTCGTCTGTTCGGTTTGACCACAGTCATCAATCACCATATCCAGCGTAATCGTGATTGTTTGCCCCATCTTATCGCCTCTATTCAACTTTTAACTACAATCTTCTCATTTATTATACCGAAAACGTTCATTTTTTTCGATTATTTGTTTATTTCCTTGCATTTTTTCCCATAATAGAGCCACATAATGAATTTTTTACAAACGGAGTTTATAACAATGACAATTCATATTCGACGTTTATTAAAAGTTTTAGCGTGTTTATTTTTGCTTGGGGTCCTATGTCTCATTGTGCTCTATTTCTTAGGCCCACCTCCTATTAATAGTGAAAGAAACACGGTCTATTTTGATACATTTGGTGATAAATTTGCAGAGGATTATGCCGATGTCAATCGTCATTGGGTCCATTTAGACGAGATGTCTCTTGATGTGATTCATGCAACTATTGCGATTGAGGATCAGCACTTTTTTAACCATTTTGGTTTTGATTTAAAGAGAATCTTTGTAGCAGCTCTAAAAGATATTCGAGCGGGTTCTTTAAAGGAAGGTGCTAGTACATTAACACAACAATATGCCCGTAATCTATACCTCACACATGAAAAAACATGGGCACGAAAGATAAAGGAAGCAATCTATTCTGTCCGTTTAGAAATGTTTTATACAAAGGAGGAAATTTTAGAAGGCTATTTAAATACAATTTATTATGGTCATGGTGCTTATGGGATTGAGGCAGCTAGCCAGGTGTATTTTAATAAAGGGGCAGATGAATTAACATTGGCTGAGGCGGCGATGTTAGCTGGCGTACCAAAAGGACCAAGTTATTTCTCACCATTTAACGATGAAAAACGTGCAAAACAAAGACAGGAGCTCATCTTGCAAGTGATGTATAAGGAAGGTTTTATCTCTCATGAGGCGTATCTAGAGGCAACAGATGAAACACTTCATTATGTCAATACAACAAAGAAGCCTGTTCCACGGAGTTATTTTCAAGAGGCGGTATTAGGCGAAGCACAATCTATTCTGAAACTAAGTCGCGAAGACGTTCAATCTGGTGGTTACCGTATTTATACAACGTTCAATCCTCATCTACAAGAAGAGCTTGAAAGTACAGTGATTAAAACAGTTAATCCAGAAAGTGATGTTGAAGTCGGTGCTTTAGCTATGGATTCGCATACTGGAGCGATTCAAGCATTAGTTGGGGGACGTGATTTCACCTCTAGTTCATTTAATCGAGCGACGCAGTCACAGCGTATGACTGGTTCAACTTTTAAACCGTTATTATATTATGCAGCACTTGAACATGGATTTACCGCAAGTACAACTTTATTAAGTGAGCCGACTGAATTTCATATTGCGGCAAATGATGTGTATAAACCGCAAAATTTTAATGGATATTATGCCAATGACCCAATCACACTAGCACAGGCGATTGCACTTTCTGATAATGTTTATGCTGTTAAAACCCACCTTTTCTTAGGAGAAGATACGTTAGTTAAAACAGCTCGTCAATTCGGAATCACGGAAGACTTACCAGCGGTGCCTTCATTGGCCCTAGGAACAGCTTCTGTTTCATTACAAGAAATGGTGGCCGCTTATGGCATGCTGGGAAATGGTGGCTATGAAATTAACAGTCATGTAATTGAGAAAATTACCGATCGACATGGGAACGTTATTTACACCCAATCATCGAGTAAAGACCTCATACTTGATAAGAAAAAGGCGTTTATCTTAACTGAGTTATTGACTGGTATGTTTGATGAGCAATTAGATGGTTATATGCCTGTTACAGGTACGCCCATTCTGAACCAATTAACAAGACCATATGCCGGAAAGTCGGGTACAACAGAATTTGATAGTTGGATGATTGGCTTTAGCCCTGAGTTAGTAACGGGTGTTTGGATTGGATATGATGATAATCAGCCGTTAACACGTCCAACTGAGAAACAATATGCTAAGAGAATATGGGCACAATTTATGGAAAAGGCCCATGCTACAATCCCGATGAGTACGTTCCTGCCGCCAAAAGGTGTCATTGGAATTCCAATTGACCCTGTGACTGGTAGACGCGCCACACCAGATTGTCCAACCAATCGCGTCATGTATTTTGAAATTGGAACTGAACCAACGTCCTATTGTACAAGGCATAGGCATCAGAATGAAGAAAGAGATTTAATGGATGAAGAAAAAGGGATCTTTAAAAAATGGTTTGATTTATTCTTTGATTAAATCATTCCGTAAATAGAAACCGACTCTAATTGTAGTGTCCTAGCTACAACAGAGTCGGTTTCTATTTGTCCTAGTAATCCAAGATTGCCCATGTACTGTATATTTTACAAATTTCTTTTAAAAAGTACAAGGGTTTGACGTTATCTTTGAGATTCTAAAAAGAAATATGAATAATTTATGACATTATTCATGACCTAAGTCTTTTTTCAGTTTATCTGATGAATGTTGCCAAAATTCCCCATTAAATGTAATTAAATAATCACGGAGCAATTTCTTCGATAAGTCATCCATATGCTCAACAATTATTTTCCCTTTTAATGATGCTTCCATATTTTTAACATGTTCTGGCATTGATTTGTAGGCTCGTTTATTCGGTTTATCAACGAGTAACTCACAGCCCGCCACCCCTGCATAGTACGGACCGTTTTCACCTTGTTCAACAGTGACCCAAACAATCCAATATTTCTTTGGGTTTGGTACGTCTTCTCGGTTCGGCATATATTTAACACGTCTTTCAATTTCACTACGTGCGTGCATCGCATCCATATCAAGATAGGCCTTTTCTTCATTCGGGTCGACAATAACAGATGACATGTTTTCTAAACTAATTGAACCCGCACCATAACCTCCGTGTCCATCAACAGAGTCATCTTTTATAATAGTAAATCGGTTCTTTTTATTAGAAGATTGATTTGAATTCATATGTTGGTCCTCCTTCTTATGTTTCATCTTGGCTTTATTGTAGCATAGATTATCGTTTCTAACATGAGCGGTGTAATAAAGTAACTCGTTTTATTTTAGGACGACATCTCACATAAAATGACCATATAATTAGAGTCAGCCACATAACTCACATCACGATTTGGCGGGATCATGTTTGTTTAAATAATGTCTTTTTCTTATTTTTCTGTTCTTCATGATATAATCCATAAAAATGGCCATTTTTGTGGATTATATCCATTTACAAAATTATATGGACTTAATCATGACTTTAATGATTTATATAACTTGAACGCTTCAATGTGAACTAATAGCAACTATCTTACATGGATTACATTACATTGAACACTTCATTCAATGTGATATTCCAGAAAAAACACATATTAATGCTAGAAAACTCCGGAAAGGCAATTGTAAATCTATTTTATAAAAGGTGTCAAGAAATGAAAACGGCCTTAGCCCTCTGGAATAAAGAGCTAAAACCGCTAGAGTTAATTTTTATCCTCTGTCTACTTAAAGGGAAAGTTCATTTTGCCAGTCTATTTATTGTTTCAACGTATGAATTAATTCCCATGCTTCTTTAAATTCGTCTGGGCTGTAGTTTTGTTTCGGCTTGACGTGATGGACTTTATGTTCAACTTCTTCTTTCGGTAAATCTTTGAAAAACAACATCGTTGCGACAAGCTCAAGGAAGCGTGAACTTTTATTTAATAAAAGGTGAGCTTGTGTACTGAAATCTGGCATATCCGTTTGGAACTGTTGCAAGAATTGGGCGCCCTGTTCTGTTACTTGGTAATGATATTGAAAATAATTGCTCTTCTCTTCCTTCTCTTCTTCGATAAACCCGAGATTACATAGTTCTTCGATACGTAAGGAGAGTTCTTCTGAATAGGGACCGTAAAAATGAAAGTGATATTTTTCTTCAAATGGTATACCACATGCCTGTAAAATATAGATCATTTTTTGGAGTTTTTTCCGCCCGGTAACTTTACCTACTACGGAAAAAAAGTGCATGATCTTTGTATGATTTGTCAACATGTTATACATCTCCTTGACCCTGTAAAATTCTCATGATCTTTTGAACCGTTTCGCTGTTCTTTTCCTTTGCCTTTTTTAAGCGGTCGAGTGGATAATACAATTTATGATCCGTCCTTTTTTTCCCTGAAATCGCCTCAACAACATCCGATTCACGTGACAGTTCTCGTAATTCACCGTTTGGCATTAATAAATGGATTGGTAAGCGTTCGCCTTCCTCTCCCGGTCGATAAAAATCGTACGGTAAGTCAGATGAAGAATCAACAACAAGATAATATTCTGGTTCTATACCGATATCTTTAAATAATTGCGTGAGCTTAACCCATGTATTCATCATCTTATTCGGGTCAAATTCGACATATTTGAATAAGCGGCGATTGATAAATCGTTCACATAAATCACTTAAGATATCGTCTTCCTCATGCTGCCACATTTGAAAATAGTAATGGACGATCGCTTCGTCTAAATTTAAGTAGTCCTGTAAATTTTCTTCCTTATTAAAAAAGGAAATAAAATGTGTCGGGTTTAATTTAAAGTGGTAGTCATTTTCGTATAAATACTTCGTCCGATCAAAGATCTTTGTCAAAATGACTTCAGCACTTCGCGTGACTGGGTGAAAATACACTTGCCAATACATTTGATAACGACTCATAATATAATCTTCTACAGCATGCATACCGGTGGACTTTATCACAACTTGGTCTTCTATCGGTCGCATCACTCGTAAGATCCGTTCCATATCAAAATGACCGTAACTGACACCGGTAAAGTAAGAGTCACGCTGTA
>NZ_DATBTY010000033.1:0-46283 GCF_036516575.1 Cerasibacillus sp. | reverse complement strand
CCCTTCCATCGAATGCCAAGATTCGAACACGACATCAATGGCAAGCAGCAAAGCTGTGGCTGATTGAAACTCACAATAAAAATAGTGGTTAAAACATTGTCTGGGAAAAATCGAATTTACACATAAATATGGACTTGACTCATTGAACGATTCAATGTGAGCTAACCGGAGCATCCCGGACTGACTTACATACCATTGAACACTCCAATGCGATATTGCAGAAAAAACACGCTATAAGCTTACAAATCTTTAGCATATGGCCGAGCATTTCCCAAAAGAAATTGATAAATACATTAACTTCTATCATTATAAAAAGCTAATCAGGAAAGAAAAACGGTCTTAGCCCCCTTGAGTAAAGAGCTAAAACCGCTTAAACCAAGTTTTATTATCTTGCCTGTCTACTTGACAGGGGACAGTTCATTTTATCCCGGCTTCTTCTTCTTAAATATTATGCTTGTAAAGTTTGCTTCTCACTCTGATCTCTATGTTGGTCTTTTTTTATCACAAGTTGTAGAATAAGCATCACAACAAAGGCACCAATTCCAATGAAGTCTGTGATTGATTCTGGATAAATCAACATGAGACCAATTAAGGCTGAAATGATTCTTTCAATCCAGTGAAGTTTACGATACCAATATCCGATTAAACCCGCCCCAATAGCAATCATTCCAATTATAGCAGTTAATACAATCCAAATAATTTCCATTATCGTCGTATCAATCATTAGTAGTTGGGGCTGTAATACAAACATATATGGAATGATATAAGCAGCAATCGCTAATTTAGATGCGTTTAATCCAGTTCGAATTGGTTCTCCTCCAGAAATACCCGTCGCAGCAAATGCAGCCAATGCAACAGGTGGTGTAATATCAGCCACAATACCGAAGTAAAAGACAAACATATGAGCCGCTAAAATTGGAATCGCAAATTCAAATTGGTCATTTAGTGCGATAATCGCTGGTAAAGCAATCGTTGATGTAATAATATAGTTGGCGGTCGTTGGCGAGCCCATTCCAAGAATTAATGAAGCTATCATCGTAAAGAACAATGTTAGTAATAATAAGGCTTGCGGGGAAGATGTAATCGATTCAGCCAACCCTACTAAACTATTACCCATTTTTAGACCGAGTCCTGTCTTCGTTACGACACCGACAATAATCCCCGCCGCAGCTGTTGCCGCTGCAACTCCCAGAGCTGTACGTGCTCCAGATGTTAACGCAAGAATAAATTTCTTCGGTGTAATTCTCGTTTCTTCTAAAAATAAACTCACAATAATAGCTGCTAATATTCCGTATAGAGCGGTTCTTTCAATACTGAATCCCTGATAGAGGAACCAAATAATCGCCAAAATAGGGATTAGTAAATGGACCTTCTTAAACACTTCTTTCTTAGGTGGGATTTCCGCTTCAGGAAGTCCTAACAACCCAAGCTTTTTTGCTTCAAGATGTGTCATAATCCAAATGCCCGAAAAATATAATAAGGCTGGTATTAGTGCAGCTTTTGCAATTTCCCAGTAACCAACACCAGCAAATTCTATCATTAGGAATGCTGCTGCCCCCATAATCGGTGGCATAATTTGCCCTCCAGTAGATGAAGCCGCTTCAACGGCACCGGCAAAATTTTTCTTATAACCGAGTCGCTTCATCAATGGAATCGTATACGACCCAGTCGTTACCGTATTTGCGACTGAACTTCCAGATATCGTTCCTTGTAACGCACTTGAAAAAATTGCAACTTTCGCTGGGCCACCTGTTCGTCTTCCCGCAATTGATATAGCTAGATCATTGAAGTAATTTCCAACTCCTGTTTGGACAAGAAACGCTCCAAAAAGGAGGAATAAGAAAATGTAGGTGGACGATACTTGTAATGGTGTCCCTAAAATACCTTCTGTTGTAAAATACATCGAATGAATTAATTGCTCCAAATTCAAACCGCCATGAGCAATCGCAGACGGCATATAAGGCCCAAAATAAGCATACAACAAAAAGGCAATCGCGATTATCATAATCGGCAATCCAACCGCACGCCTTGTCGCCTCTAAAACAAGCAATATCGCTAAACCACCAATAACCATTTGCGCTTCTGTAATCCCACCAAATTGTTGGACAAGCGTTTCATAGTAAACTGGCCAATAACCCGTTACAATGATTGCTAAAAGGGCGAGCACATAATCATACCAGGCGATCTTTCTTTTTGGTGCTGACTTACGTGCTGGATAAAGTAAAAAGATCAAGACGAGCGCAAATCCTAAGTGAATGGTTCGTTGTAAATAGGCTGTTAGTTGTCCAAATGCACCTGTGTACAATTGGAATAATGAGAAGCCTAATAAAATGGCGAAAATGATTCCCGCTGCAATTCCCGTTAATTGGCGAGTTCTTGCTTCCGCATCATATTTCTCTAGTAATTTATCTTGTTCCTCTTGTGAAAGTTCTTGATTTATTTTTGAATCAGTCATGAATCTTCACTCCTTTCCACCGCTCCCATAATGATAAATGGGATACTTGAATCGTCAAATATTCTCCCGGAGAAAAATAATCATTGAAAAAAACTTGATGTTCCGCGTTTTCTCCCCAGATAAGACGATGTTTTGATACGGTCTTTCCATTTCTTAACTTAATAACTGGAAAAACCCGATGCATATTTTTTATATGATATTTTCCATTTTCATAAACAAACACTTCTTCATTTTCCGCATTGGAAGGCATCCCAATCCCATATTGTTCATAAACCATTTCATATTGTTGAATTTCATCTTCAGTAGTCACTCTATATTTTTCAACAACATCTGATAAGTGGATGGAATGGGTAAAGATAATTTGAAATGTATCACCATCTTGTAGTGGTAAATATGCCAACAATTTCTGTGGCTGCCCTTGATAAAAAACGAGTGCCTTCGAAAAAGGAATATGAAAAAGGCTCATCACCAAAATAATGCTAATAAGGACAATCCAAATGCGCTTCTTCATGTATTACCACCACATTCTTATTAAAAGAAAGCCAGTGGCTATAGCAACTGGCCTTCACTCATTTAAGAAGATATAAACTTAGAATTAATCAATTAACCCTTCTTCTTTAAAGTACTTCTCTGCCCCTGGGTGTAAATCAATACCTATTCCATCAAGAGCTGTCTCTAATGTAATTGATTCCCCGCGATCATGGGCAATTTTATCTGTGTTTTCATACAATGCTTTTGTCATTTCATATACCGCATCTTCAGATAAACTATCAACAACAGCAACCATCGCTAGAACAGCAACAGAATCAACATCTTCTTTTAATCCGTATGTTCCAGCTGGAATGGTTTCTGCAGCATAGAATGGATACGTTTTTACTAATTCATCTACTTTATCTTTTTCAATCGGTACAATTGATACTTCATTTGTTGCTGATAAACCTTCAACAGATCCTGTCGGAGTTCCTGCCGTAATAAATGCAGCATCGATTGTTCCATCCTGAATGCCACTTGTCGACTCATCAAAGTCAAGATTTTGCGCTTTAATATCTTCCATTGTCATGCCATGAATTTCCAAAATCTGTTCTGCGTTAATATACGTTCCTGAACCCGGCGCACCGACTGAAATCTTTTTCCCTTTCATGTCTTCAACAGATTTAATACCTGACCCAGGTGTTGTCACAATCTGAATGGTTTCTGGATATAATGAGCCTAGAGCTAAGACATTATCAACCGGCTCACCATCAAATGCATGAATTCCTTCAACCGCATATGACATCACGTCTGTTTGAACGAATGCTAATTGAGCATTTCCCTTTGCTAATTCCGCCACATTATCTGCAGAAGCGTTGGATGAGATCGCGTCAGGCTGATAATCAGTTTCATCTGAAATCACTTTTGCAATCGCCCCACCTAATGGATAATAGGTACCGCCCGTTCCACCTGTTAAAAACTTCATAAACTTCTCATCTTTTTTATCGCCACTTTTGGATTCATTTCCGCCAGTTTTCTCTTCACCACATGCTGCTAAAACGAGTGAAACGGCCAATAACAGCACCATCGTAATGAGAAAATTCCTCTTTTTCATTTGATAACTCCCCCTTATTTTTATCAAAAAAATATAAGTATAGATAGTTTACATAACAATGATCAATAATGTCAAGCGCTTACATTCAAAATTGACAGACTAAACTGATTACAAAGTCTGTCATTTAGCTACTTATCAATCATAAAAAAATTATTTTTATGTTAGACGACTTGTTATTCAATTAAATCTTCTATAATCGAAACCGCTGTTTCTTCCTTTGTTAATCCACCGACACCCTGCCCTGCCCATAAAGATTGGTAGTCTTTGTTTTCATTTTGTTTGGCTTTAGAACGAATATCCTGTGTTAGTGCGTTTTGGATTGGAAATGATTGAATGATAGTTGTATTCTTTTCTGCTTCTTTTGTCATGCGGTTTTGAATCGCTCTTGCGGGTCGACCAGAAAATACATTTGTAATAACCGTATCTTCTGCTTTCGCCTGAAGCAGGGCTTGACGATAAGAATCATTTGTTCCCGCTTCTTTTGCTAATAAAAAACGTGTCCCGATTTGAACAGCACTCACTCCCATTGCTAATAAGGATTTCACTTGGTTACGTGAATAAATGCCACCTGCTGCAATAATCGGAACTGAAAATTCCGCTAAACATTGTTCAACGAGAGGCAATAACCCAATTTGGCATCCCATTGGATATGTTTCAACATCAAATGTACCACGATGTCCACCCGCCTCCGTTCCTTGAGCAACAATCGCATCATAACCTGCTTCAACGAGTTTCTCCGCCTCTTCTACATTGGTTGCCATACCAATAAGAAATATGTTTTCTGCTTTTAATCGCTTGATCAATTGTGTCGGTAATATGCCAAATGCTGTACTAACAATCGGTATCTTTTCTTCAATGATGACTTGAATATTTTCTTCTAAATAATCAGGGGCTTTAACGATTTCCGAACCGTGTTCTAAACCAAGTTCATCCCTAAATTGATTTAGAAATTGCTGTGGTTGACGAATATTCTTTTCATTCACAGATAGATTTATCGCAAAGACATTTACCGCGAATGGACGGCTCGTTAATAATTTTGTATCATGAATCGTTTTCTTTAATGTAGCCGGACTCATATAACCGGCTCCAACTGTACCTAATGCCCCTACACGTGACACTTCACTTACGAGTTCAGGAGTTGTAATTCCGCCAGCCATACCGGCTTGAATAATTGGATAATTTATTTGCAATTGATTTAAGAAAGAACGTCGCATCATATCATCTCCTCATATTAAGGCAATCATATCACATTTAATTTGTAAAATTTCACCAATATCCCTCTTGACAATATTACGAAAATTCACTATAGTAGTTTTTAATAATCAGGATTCGTTTATCATGTTTTATTAAAATAAGCTATGTTCGTGGGGAGGGAATTATGTGGGTATTATTAAAATTGCTGCTTTTGGTAGAAAGGAGAGTATTGACCGGCTATTATCGTATACAAAAGATGATAGTCATATTGAAATTATTCCAATTGTATATCATCATGTGAATGAAATAGCAGATTTGATTGATCACGTTATTTATTATGATGTTTATTTATTCACGGAAGCTTTTCCGTATCGATTCGTTGAACATATTGTAAAAGACAAACGATTACCAACTGTTACTGTTGTCTACGATGAATATATGTTATTAACATCCCTGTTTCACTTACTACTAGAAGGAAAAGCACCATTAAAACGTCTTTCTATTGATGCTGTTAGTCGATTACAAGTAAAAAAGGTACTTAAGGACTTAAATATCCAATCAACAGATATCTATTCGATTGATTATGGTAAATCATCACCAGCTGATGTCGATCGTATCGTATCTTTCCATCAAGAACTCTGGAACGAAGGGAAAATTGATTATGTTTTGACAACCGTTTATGACGTTTCTGAACGATTAAATGCGCTCAATATCCCGAATAAACGAATTCCGGTTCCAATAATCAACATCAAGGATGCGATTGATCGCTGTGTATCTTTAGTTCAACTCAATCAACAAACAAATGGGCAAATTGTTGCAGGTTACTTTCGAGTTAAACAAGGGCATTCGCCACCGAAAGAACGCACACCATATGACAACCTTCAAACGATTCTCGGAGAATTTGCTAAACAGACACATGCATCACTTGTAAAAATCAGTCAAAACGAATATGTTATGTTCGGTACAGAGGAGATTTTACAATATATTAAAAGGAACTTTCGCGAATTCCCTTTACTTGAGGATTTGAAACAACATGTAGCGATGCCAATCGATAGTGGATTTGGTCTTGGGTTAAATGCTAAACAAGCGGAAATGCATGCCAAACTTGCACTTGACGCATGTAGACAATCTCCAAAAACATGTTGCTATTTAGTTAATGATCAACAAGAAACGATTGGACCCATTGGGGTTAAAAAACATGTCGATACTGCGAAACTTTATCAAGCACTCATTCATAAAGCGCGGCTTAATAATGAAACATCCTATCATTTTATTGATTTTATAACGTTAAGAAATAATGAACCATTCTCATCACATGATGTGGCTGATTATTATCGAGTGACAAAGCGAAGTGCAGAACGAACGATTAACAAGTTGTTATCTGGAAATGTTATTAAAATTGTCGGTGAAGAAAAACCATACACACGAGGGCGACCGAGGAAATTGTATAAAGTGGAATAATAGTAGGCTAGTAGTACCCGTTTTCTAGTAATGAAATAGACTAGGACAAAAGTATTTCATCCAAGAGAAATTCAAATCAAGTGCATATATCCCGCTTCGGAAATATACTTCGATTTTAGTGGGTGGCTGGTGAGTCTACTCGTGCTAACGCATAAGTACACTTAAAAGAGAAGGCTTTTTTAGCTAAGCATAAATTCAAAGAAAAAAAGGAGGCTTTTCATCTGATTCATCGAATGAAAAGCCTCCTTTTTCATCTTATTTCTTATTCTTTGTCGGGAGACTTTTCAGTGGCCTCAAGAAAAGCTTGAAGAGACAACGTGTTGAAGCTTCAATACAGCCTCTCGTGGATGAAATGCAGTGCGAGACTACGCATTGAGGCTTCAATACAGCTTCTCACGGATGAAAAGCGTAACGAGACAACGCGTTGATGCTTCAATACGGCCTCTCACGGATGAAAAACAGTACGAGACAACGCATTGGGTTGCTAACGCACGAGCTCCCTTATTGAAATCAGACATTGAGAATTTCTCGAATATCATTCTCACTAATACTAGACAACATCGTCTCTCCTGGTTGAATGATCTTATCAATCAGCTCGCGTTTTTTTTGCTGTAATTCGTAAATCTTTTCTTCAATGGTTCCTTCTGCAATAAGACGAATCACTTGTACGATATTTTTTTGGCCAAAGCGATGGGCCCGACCTGTCGCCTGGTCTTCCACTGCTGGGTTCCACCATAAGTCATATAAAATAACCGTATCGGCTCCTGTCAAGTTTAAGCCTGTGCCACCAGCTTTTAACGAAATGAGGAAGACATCTCTTTCGCCTTTATTAAAACGTTCACTCATGTCGACACGGTCTATAGATGGTGTTTGCCCATGCAAATAGAAGTAGTCGATTCCTTCCTGTTCTAATTTCTCGGCAATCAACTCATGCATACTCGTAAACTGTGAGAAAATTAACATACGCTTACCGTTATCCAAAGCATGATGAACTGTCTCCATCAATTGTGCTAATTTCCCAGACTGTCCAGTGTAATTTTCAACAAATAATGACGGATGACAACAAAGCTGTCGTAGTCTAGTAAGACCTGCTAATATCTTCATGCGGTTTTTTTGAAAACTGTTTTCTTTAAATGTTTGTGCTGTTTCTTGTTGTAGTTGTTGGAGATAAGCGACATATAATTCTTTTTGTTCACGAGTCAGTTCTGACACATAAACAGATTCAATCTTTTCAGGTAGTTCTTTAAGGACATCTGTTTTTAGTCGGCGTAAAATAAACGGTTTCGTTAATGTCACAATCTTTTCATGTTCCAATTGACGAAAAATTTTACGGCTAGGCATGAGCCCTGGTAAAACAACTTGGAAGATCGCCCATAATTCGTCAATTGAGTTTTCAATTGGCGTGCCACTTAAAGCAAATTTGCGGGTTGCTATGACTTCTCGAACAGCTTTTGATGTTTTCGTTGCATAATTTTTAATGTACTGGGCTTCATCAAGAATCATCGTTCGAAAGGTGCGCTTACTATAAAAATCAATATCTTGTCTTAATGTCGCATAGGATGTAATCCATACATCAATACCATCTGCCTTAGCCATTCGTTCACGTCTATCTTCTGGAGTTCCCGTTAACACGATGGTCGATAATGTTGGAGCGAATTTTTCCAACTCGTTTTTCCAATTATAAACGACAGATGACGGAACAACGATTAAATGAGGTAACTCACTCGGTTCTGATGCTATATAGGCAATGCTTTGTAGTGTCTTTCCTAATCCCATATCATCTGCTAAGATACCACCAAAATGATATTCACTTAATGACTTAAACCATTGGTAGCCAGTCATTTGGTAATTGCGTAACTCTGCCTGTAAATTTTCCGGTAACTCATATACTTGTTCCTCAGGTGCTTTAAGATGTTGTAATAATTTCCTAAAAGATGTGTCATATGATTTCTCAGTTTCAATTAATTGATCGATTTGCATCCCACGGAAGGCAGGCATTTTTACTTGACCTGCTTCAAGGTCAGAATGATTTAAATCAAGATCTGTGAAAAAGCGGTTAATCGATGAGATTTCTTCTCCTTCTAATGAAAGCATTTCACCTGAAGGCATTCGATAATAGCGCTTTTTTTCAATCACAGCTTTTAAAATAGCGTCAATTTCTTCTTCGTCAATGCCATCCAATTCAAACCCAATCTCTAATAAATTTGTTTCTGAATCGATTCGAATGGATGTATTTGGTCTTACTTGTTGATCGAACATCATATCACGTAAATGCGATGTTAAAAACAGTTCGACATAGTCATCAAGAACCGGCAACATATAATATAGAAATTCATACAATCTCTCTTCATCTGGTTGAATATACAACGTTTTACCATTGAAATGGAAATTAGCATGCTCAATTAATTCCATGATTTTCCGTTCTCTTTCAACATCTCGGATTATTATGACGTCTTTTTCCTTTGAACTCGGATTAAATGGATCTAAGACCTCTGGACCATAATGATATTTTAGATCCCCCGAAATGACCCCGTCTTGCATATCTAAATAGAGTTTAGCGACTAGTGGAAATTGAACGATTTCAGATGCCACAGGCTCTGATATATGAACATGTCCCACCTTGTTTAATGACGGAAGAACTTCCGAAATAAATTGATCCGCCTGCTTTTTCGCAATGGGCAATTCTCTAATTTCCTTCACCCTAAATAATTGATCAATAATCGGTTGTTGTTCAGAATTTAAAAAGTAGATTATTCCTCTATCCATTAACATATTGTATGGTGACAAATATTCCATTTCTGAATTATTTTCAAGCTGAAGCAGTAAATGATCGGCTTCATCTTTTACTAATTGGTATTCAAATGGGAGTTGTCCTTCTCTTATCTCAAGACGGTCTAGTACAGTATGTTCCTTTTTTAACCGAAAGTCACGTTCACAAAGATGTGTTAACAGCTCTTTCGCGATAATTGGTAAAATCGTCAAATACCGCTTCCTATCAAACGTACTTGATTCATAATAATAATCTTTTCGTGACATTTCCGTACTTTCAATCATCTGATAGATTATCTTTACAATGTTTAAATCTTTTTCTAAGACATAGTGTTGCTCTGGTGAGTATGTAAATGTTTTTGTAAATGGATAGCTTTCATGACTAAGAATCGCTCTAAAAAAATCTTTCACATCTTTCACGACAAATGTACGCTCTGGTCCGACTTTAAATTCTATTAATAGTCGTTTATCATATCGACGATGTAAAAAGTACTCAAAACGAAGCGGGATTTTGTTTTGTAAAATTTCAACAGGGCTCTCAGTCTGTTGCGTCGCTGAAATAGAACGAATAAAATTTTCTGTGACTTCATAGCGAAACGATGGGATTTCATTATCTACTGTTAATGACTCCTTATTTTGAATCGCCAGTAAAACAGCCGCCACATGTTTACAAGGTCCATACGTTGCATACGCTGGACATGAACAGTCTGTACTTATTTTATTTTGGTCGATGTGACTTATATCAACCTCAACGAAATAGTCGTCATTTTTTCCGCTAACACTAGCTGACCATGTATCGAAATTGATATCAAACGATAAATTTTCAACTCGGTCATTATTGTAATAATCTAAGCCACGTTTAAATACATAGGAGGGAAATAAATGTCGGATGTCCGTGTTACCTATTTTATTCAATTTAAAAGAACCTCCCTTTTCACGTTTGCTCACGTCTATGTTCACTTTAAGAGTAACATAAATACTGTTCAATTTTTAGTCTTTTTCCACGTACGAAATAAAATCATCACATAATACAACATCGCAATCATGACAGATCCAGCTGCTGCGAGATAAATCACACCGTAATCGAATAAATAAGCCATTTGACCAAAAGCAATTGCCCCTACTCCAACCCCTAAATCAAAGGAAGAGAAAAATGTTGCATTGGCCATTCCTTTCCGGTTAGGTGCAGCTTCTTCAACGGCCCACGCCTGTAATGCGGGTTGAACACTACCAAAACCGAAACCATAAATCGAAGCTGCAAATAACAATGTAAATGTATTCGGCAACCAAGCAAGTAATAATAATGCTACAAAGATAAGGATTGCTCCTGGTAAAAAGACATAAATATGACCTTTTAAATCATATATTCGTCCAGCGACCACTCGAGAAAGCATCAGAAATAAAGCATACATTAAAAAATACCCTTCAATCCCTGACACACCTTTCTGTGCGGCGTAAAGAGGAAGAAATGAAGCGATTCCTCCAAAAGAAATGGTAATAAAAAATAAAAGAATTGATGGGTTGAGAGCTGTTTTTTCAAATACATCAAATTTAAACGATGTTGATTCTACTTTTGGTGCTGGTTCCACCTCTTTATAGCGAATTGTTGTAGCGAGGAGCAATGCGATAACTCCGGTTATTGCTGTTATAAGGAACAACTGTTTAAAGGTGATCATTCCTGCTAAGGTCAGTCCTAGAGATGGACCAAGAGCTAATGCAAGATTTCCCGATAAACCAAAATACCCCATTCCTTCCCCTCGTCGCTTCGGTGGAATTAAATCAGTTGCAATTGTTCCCGTAGCGGTTGATGCAAAGCCAAACCCAACTCCCTGAACAAGTCGAATCATAATTAATAGACCGATACTCGTAATCCAGGCGAAAGCACCTAATGACAAAGTAAAAATAAACAAACCAAATATATATACAAATCGTCTCCCTTTTGTTTCTAAGGCATGACCTGCATATGGTCTAACAATCAGCGAAGAAAAAGTAAATATCCCGACAATCACGCCAATCATTTGGTCACTTCCACCTAGTTCTTTAACGAACAAAGGAATTGTTGGCAGAGTCATTTGAAAACCAATAAAAACAAAAAAGTTAGCCAGACAAACTAAAATAAAATCCCGCGTCCAAATTTTATCTGACGCCGGAATGGATTCTGCTTTAGACGAAAAACTCATGTTCTTATCCCTTCTTTCGCTATTCGAAGTATATTCTATTATACATGAGTTTTATGCTGAAATGAATCTTTCTGTTTATTTTTCAATCACATTAATGTTTCCAAAGAAACTGGGACAAAAGTGTTTTATCAAAGAAAAATCCGAACGAAGTACATATGCCGCTTTTCGGAAATATACTTCGCTTTTTAGCGGGCGGCTGGTGAGCCTCCGACGCACAGGACGTGCTAGTGTCGATGACGTCACAGGACATGACGATTGTCATCAACCTCGTGCTAACGCACTCTAAGGATCTCACCGTTGCCTTTTTCCCACGACGGACTGTACGTCACAGTGCCACGTAGGCCACAGGACATGGCCGGACCTAGCCGACCAGGACTCTACATATATTTCTTCCGCTAAAATAGCACAGTGTTCGTCTTTGAGTTGGTCATATTACTTTTTGCCCCACCCTCTCTGTTTAGTCTCCTTTAATAACGCCACAAGCGATTCGGTCTCCAGAGTTACCTGCTGGCTGCGAGTAATAATCATCTGCTTCAGAATGGATGATGAGGGACGTACCTTCATCTTGCAATAAAGAATTTTCCTTATCTGCTTCTAACGTCACCATTTTTGCTACGATTTCAACTTGAACCGTGCCGTCTTCTTTCACCTCAATATTCGGTAAGTCACCTGCGTGAGGACCTTCTGGATTTTCAAACCCATGCTTCTTATTTGTTGGGTTAAAATGAGGTCCAGCCGACTCAAAAGTAGGCGCTTCACAAATGCCCTTCTCGTGAATATGAAAGCCGTGCAATCCAGGTGGTAAATGGCCTGCTTCTAACGAAATAAGTACCCCATCTTGAACTTGACTTAATGTTGCTTCTCCGATTTCTTCACCTTTCGTATTCTGCATCATAACTTTTAAAGGGGCCTCCGCTCCTTCTTCACCTGTAGGGGCAACTGCTTCCATGCCAGGTTCCCTTTGTTCATCACCTTTGCCTTCTTCTGTATTCATTTGACAGCCGACTATGTTTCCTAAAAGAAAAAGGAGAGCCAATGCTGTCATCCACTGTTTTCTATACAAAGTGATCCCTCCATTCTTTTTTCCTCTCTATTGTTAACAGAAATGTAGCGGAATAAACGTAGCAATAAGATTGTTGTCATATCTGAGCACGCTAACTTTTATTCAATTTATTTTTCGGTATTATTACTGCCATGAAAAAACGATAAAAATTAAACTAATAAGGAAACCTTTTATCGGCTGTTTACGTATTACAGGTTAGACAAATGATTGGATCATCATAATAATTTAGTTTAGAAAGCAAATTAGAGAGGGTGCTAAGATGGAAACTGTATTATCCATTCAAGGTTTAGAGAAAACATTTAAGGACAAACAAGTATTAAAAGGTATTTCCTTTGAAGTAAGAAAAGGTGAAATTATGGCCATCCTTGGTCCTAATGGAGCTGGAAAGTCAACAACAATTCGGAATATTATGGGCATAATTTATCCTGATCAGGGTGAAGTCATTTTCCATAAATATAAAGATATTCCTCGTCACAAAATTGGCTATTTACCTGAAGAACGTGGACTTTATAAAAATGTTAAAGTGATGGATATGCTCCTCTACTTAGCTGACTTAAAGGACTATCCACTTAAAAAAGCAAAAGAACGTGCACTTGCCTACTTAGAAAAATTCGATTTAAAAGGAAAAGAAAACGTTAACTTAGAAGAATTATCAAAAGGAATGAACCAAAAAGTACAGTTCATTTCATCGATTCTGCATGAACCTGAATTATTAATTTTAGATGAACCGTTTTCCGGATTGGATCCTGTCAGTCAAGATATCTTTAAGGATGAAATTCGTCAATTAGCTAATCAAGGGACAGCCATTTTATTATCCTCACATCAAATGAATTTAGTAGAAGAAATTTGTGATCGACTCTTTATGATTCAACAAGGTGAAAAAGTCATCTACGGTTCTTTAGATGATGTCAAAACAGAGTATGCAAATTTTAAATGTACGATTCGTGGTCATAATGACTTAGCTGTTCTCGAGCAACTTCCACAAGTACAACGGGTTGATCATAATCCTGACCGAGCCATTTTGTACCTAGATCGCGATGTCACACCGGCCCCATGGTTGAAAAGCTTACCTGTTGAGTTGCATATTCAGGAATTATCAATCGATCGAATTTCACTTCATGAAATATTCGTCGATATAGCGAATAGTAATCAATCAAACGGAAAAGTAGGTGAACAACATGCGTAACGCTTTAAAAGTCGCTCGCTGGGAAATTAGACGAAATTTAAAAAATAAAACGTATTTAATCGGACTTTTTATTACTCCTGCACTTATTTTGTTATTTGGGTTTTTAGGATCGTTAATGGGTGAAGATGCTGAAATTAGTTCAAGCGCAACCGTGTTTATCAATGATGAAGTTGGTGTCTATGATGCTCTCAAAGAAACAGTTGATGCCCAAGAGTTAGATTGGGAGGTTCAACAAACTGATCTTGCACAAGATCAAGTTGATGAAGCATTAGAAGATACTGAAGACACGGCGTATATTTTTATAAATCAGGAAGCTTTAAGTGAAGGCATTGTTCCTGTTTATACAAGTGATACCATTTACGATTTATTCACAACAGAGTTAATGGTGTTAGAATCGCCACTAAAATCGATACAAATGGCTGCGCTCGGTTTATCAAAAGAACAGCTTGCTAAGGTAGCGACGCCTATAATGTTTTCAGAAGAAATAGCTGGTGAAGATGTAGACAATAAAGAAGCGACGGATGATGAAAGTGGCGCACTTGAAGAAGATCCATTTAAGCAGGTCGTACCAGGTATTTTCGCCGGAATCATACTCTTTTCTATCGTTGTTGCTGGTATGTATATTTTCCAAAGTGCTTCCCAGGAAAAGAAAGATAAAATCGCGGAAATTATTTTATCATCTGTTACACCTGGCGAACTTATGCAAGGTAAGATTATCGGGTATTTCGTATTAGGCTTACTGCAAGCTGTTGTCTTATTAGCATTTGCGATTCCGGTCGCTTTATGGAAAACCGATATTCCAATTATTGAATACTTACTCGTACCAGAAACATTGTTGCTTGTATTCATTGCGGTTATTGGTTACTTACTGTTTGCTGCTCTCTATGTTGGAATTGGAGCAACGATGGCGGATGTTTCTACAGCTGGAAACTTCCAAGGTTTAGTATTAATGTTACCGTTTTTACCGTTTATCTTTGCAACATCCGTATTTATGGATCCAACTGGCATCGTCGCGAAAGTGGGCACATATTTCCCATTCACCTCGCCAGGTGTTCTGCTCATGCGCTTAACCGTTATGGAAGAATGGCCTTGGGTTGAAATTGGCATTGCACTTGCTATTTTAGTTATTAGTACCGCTGTGATGATGAAGTTAGCTGGAAAGATATTCAAAGTCGGGATTTTAATGTACGGAAAAAATGCCTCCCTTAAAGAGATGTGGAAATGGCTTAGAGCTTAATTAATTTAGTTCCCCCTAGTGTTATGTCGATGTTGATTCATCAGCTCGACATAACGCTTTTTTGTTGGGCTGAATGTCCATTTTGTGTAGAAACCATTGCGTACTTCAATCAAAAAATCGTACAAACTATCGAGACTATTGTTTGTACGACTCATGTCATTATACTTTCGATGTTCGAAAAGTAAGCATCGCCAAGAAAACTGCACCTAACCCTCCGACTAACTTCCCAACAATCATCGCGAAGACCATATCTTTTTCGACACCAGCGACAAACCCTAAATGACTTCCTAGTACAAAGGCTGCACTTACAGTAAATGCAACGTTTATCACTTTTCCTCTTGGTTCCATATCTTTTAATATCGCTAACATCGGGATGCTATGAGCTAATGATGCAACAAGTCCAGCTGTTGCTGTATGGTCAATCCCTAATACATTCCCTAGCTTCGTTAATGGTTTTTTCAAAGCTTTTTGGATAAAGGCAACCATTGGAAAAGCACCTGCTAAGAAAATAACGATTTGACCGACAATTTGAATACCTTCACTTAAAGGAGTCATATTTGGAATGATGACAAAGCCTGTTAGTGTTTCAACAATTGCAATGGTTAAACCAAGGATAGCAATAATTTCCACTGCTTTTCCGAACAGCGTAAACCCTGTAATCATTTTATCGGCATGTTTCCATAAACCGTAACCAATGATTAAGGAAAACAGTAATGTCGGAATAAGATTAATGATGATCATTTGAATGCTTAAGCCACCAACTAGTCCCCCAATTAAACTACCAATTGGAACGGTCATCATACCGATTAAAATCCCTTTGGCAAAATACGGATGATCTTTCTTTTGAATCATTCCTAATGCGACCGGAATGGTAAAAACGACAGTTGCGCCCATTGTCGTTCCTAAAAACACCCATGAGAAGATTTCCGCTTCAGGTGTTAGCGCCATTTCTTTGGCAAGGGCATACCCCCCCATATCAATCGCTAGAATCGTATTTGCAAATGTGGCTGGATCAGCACCAATTAAGCCATAAATCGGTGTAATTAGCGGTGTCAGCAAATTAGCAATCACCGGAGCAAGGGAAATGATTCCGACCATCGCTAATGTTAATGGGCCCATTGCTTTAAATCCTTCTGTAAACTGTTCACCAAGCCCCCAGCGGTTACCTAATATCTTATCGACGGCACCGATGATCAAGAAAAATATAACGATATAGACGATAATGTCATTGATTCCCATATTTCTTTCTCCATTCCTTAATTAATAAAACAGTCTAATTAAAAATAACGGTATCTACAAGTTTTTTCAACCCATTTTCAAAAATAATAGGTATATCTCTTTCCCTTTTTGTTCATACTAGTTTGCAAGATTAAGAGTTTTATAGGAGGAGAAATAGATGGGGAATTTACGATTCTTTATTTTTATGACGGTTATATTTATTTTAATATTTGTCTTTATTCCAACTGCTAAAGTACAAGCAGAGTCAGGAGATGTCTATCAGGTAAAATCTACACAATTAAATATGCGCACCCAACCATCAGAAGAAGCAGAAATCGTTGGTCAACTTGGCTTCGGAAGCGAATTAATGATTTTTGAAAAAATCGATGGTTGGGTGAAAACGTTTTTTAATGGACAGCCTGTATGGGTTTCCGGTAAATTTATTGAACGAATCGAAACAAATACGCAACACGAAGCAACTGAAACGAATCATCATTCTGAATCAGAAGATGAAGGATTTGAAACAGAAGTAGAAAACCATGACCCTATAGTCAATGAGTTTATACCAGAGCAAGAGGACACAGGTGTACAGATTGTAAAACCACGTCCTGTTCAACTATCTAAAGATACACTAACAACAGAGACATCATTAGATAAGCTCCATATCGTCATTGATGCTGGTCATGGTGGGAAAGATGTTGGCGCCACGCATGACAGCATACTAGAAAAGGACTTAACATTAAAATCAGCACTACAAGTTGCACATCATTTAGAAAATGCCGGTGCCCATGTCACCCTAACACGGACAAATGACCATTTCCTCACCTTAGAAGATCGCGTCAACTTGGGAAGACAAAGAAAGGCAGATGCTTTTATTAGTCTTCATTTTGATGCTTATACTGATTCACGCGTGAAAGGCTTGAGTACTTATTATTCAGATCGTAAATCTGAAAAACTCGCTCATACTATACAAAGGCATTTAATTAAACAGACAGGTATGAACAACCGTGGTGTAAAGCATGATCACTTCTACGTGTTAAGAGAAAACAATCAAAAAGCCATTTTAATTGAATTGGGCTTTCTAACAAATCCCGATGATTTTCGCTTAATCCAAACGAATGACTATAAGAGAAAAGTTGCCGAAGCGATCGTCCAAGGGCTTAATCAATACTTTTACACTAGTTAAGCGCTCCTCTTTCATATCAGCACATATTAAAGTATAGTTAAGTTAGTATTCACATGAAAGGAAGCCCTTTGATGAAACAAGTATATAGTGATGTCTTACAGTATAGAGGGTCACATTATGATTTTGGCTATTGGCAAGGCGAACAGCTTCGTCAGTCTTTCATTCTACTGAATCGGCGTAAACAATGGGAAAAGCAATATAAGCGACATTTTATTGTTGATGTCGACCAGATAAAATGGACTTTATTTGAATTCGCTTCACCGATTTGGGACGAAATTCAAGGATTAGCGGACGCTCTTCATTACGATATGGAGACCGCGTTGCGCGAATTCGGGGGCTACTATCTAGAATATGGGCAAAGTGGTTGCTCCGTCTTTACAAGCTCAGATTATATGATGCGTAATTACGATAATGCACCCGCTTCTTATGAGGGGCGATTTGTTCTATTTCAACCGACAGATGGTGGTTATGCGACGATTGGACCAACGATGCAAATCACTGGACGAACAGATGGCATGAACGAGAAGGGTCTGGCAATGGGCTATAACTTTACAAACCGTGTCGGGTCTAACGATGGGTTTGTTTGTAATATGATTGGGCGCATTATTTTACAAACATGCGCGACGATCGAAGAAGCTGTGACACTATTAAAAAACATTCCCCACCGGCATTCTTTTAGTTATATTGTACTCGACCAGAGCGGGGATAGTGTGATTGTTGAGGCATCTTCACGACAAGTGAAAATTCGGCGAGGACATATATGTACGAACCATTTTGAACGGCTTCGTGAGGAAAATCGCTATCGTTTAGATGATTCCTTAAAACGAGAAAAAGCGCTGAAAGAAGGACAAATCCATGTGACAGATCATTACTCTGCCTTTCGCTTACTCAATCATTCAGAGCATGGTGTCTACTCCAATAAATATGGGGCATGGGCTGGTACATTACATACGGCTGGATATTTCCCTAAAGATATGTCTGTTTGGTTCGCACTCGGTGGTGATCGAAAACCACTTATTCTCCCCTTCGATGACTGGTTAGAAGGCTACGACTTTCCTATCAAACAAATCAAAGGAGAAATCAGTTCAAATGAACCGTTTGTTAATATGGAAGAAGTCGATTAGACAAGCTATTCGATTGGAATAGCTTGTCTTCGTTTATACACATTTCTAGTGAATCTAATATATCACTTATTTACAATATGTTACACTAAAAAAACAACGTAAATTGAGGTGTGCTATGAAAAAAGAGCTGAAACAAATCGTTGATGAAACACAAACAACATATGGTCTAGAAGACTATTATTTAGGCAGATATCATCTCTATCGTGATAAAAACAGTCATCAGGAAACATCATACTATTTATCAATGGAATGGTTTCCAAATAAATATAAAGACAGGGACAAAGAAGAAGAAAATCCGGAAGGTACTGCTGCAATAGAGGTTCATTTACATACTAAAGCAGTTCACTCGATTATTTTTGTTGGTGGTGTCACCTATGCGACGAAAAGAGATGCTTTCCCAATACGTGATTTAACCCATGTGATTGAATGGATTGAAAACGAGACAGGACTTACATGGGGCAAACAATTTCAACTTGTACATGAAAAAAATGGGGAGTTCCTTTTTAAAGGGGTCATTGACAATATACCGGTTTATCCAAGTGCAGTCATATCTGTCCAATTTAATAATACAGATCAATTTACTGGCTATTCCATAAACGGTGTCTTCCCAAAAGACGAGGAAGTTAATTGGGAACCATTTAATTTACTTCCTGATATGGTCGAAACATTTATTGAAAGACAGTGCCAACGCGTTCAGTTTCCAAATATAGACCAAAAGAAATGGCGTACATTCTATGCGATTGAAGAGCTTTTTGTTACAAATGACGGAAAGCATACGATTCCATTTGAGATCTTCCAATCAGATGGACAATATGTGGAGCTCAATCATCTGATTGAATGGGATGAACCGATTCAATCAGAAAATGAATTTGTCGGAGAGCCCATATTTGTTTATGAAGAAATTGATTTAGAGCAGGCACTTCAACATGAGCCTCATCCTGATTTGGCACCGATTACGGAGGATGACATAACGGCCTGCATCAATGCAACAACACTGTTTTTACGGCAGCAGTATCCCGCAGTTTCTAGAAAATGGAACTTAAAACAAATTCGACGTGACCAAGGTTTTTTAGTGGCATTATTAAAACCAGCGACTGACACACATATATTTAGTCACAAAATAAATATTTTTATTGACAGTGAAACAAAAAATGTTGTGAATTATATTGATTCAAGTATGTTATTTACTGATTTCCAGGATTATGAGGATGCGAATGAAATAAATATCTCCCATGCAGATGCGCTTGATAAACTTCGCAAATATATTAAAGTAACACCTGTCTATGTCTATGATAAGTCTAAAAATAGCTACCTTCTTTGTGGCAAAATCGATTGCCATTATGGTGTAGATGCTACAACAGGGGAAATGTTTGCCTTTAACGAATTATGAATCAAGATAAATAAAAAAACGAGCCCCCGGGGAGCTCGTTTTCTTCTATTTATAAATCGTCAAAACCGTTTAAATCACTTGTTTTTGTATACTGACGTGATTTCTGTTCAAAGAAATCTGTTTTCGTTCCATCAAAGTTATCTACATAAGCCCGAATCCATTTCATTGGATTGTCCACATAATCGGGATAGATTTCGCTTAATCCCATCATACGGAGCATTTTATTGGCACGGTATTTGACATAGCCAGCCATTTCATCTAAGTCAATGCCTTCTATATCTTTCAAGACATATTCAGACCACTCAGTTTCTAATTCAACCGATGTACGGAATTGGTCATAGACCCAATCAATAAATTCAGGGTTATTTAATTCAGGATTTTCCGCGAGTGTTGCACGGAATAATTCAGAAATAAAACGCCCATGTTCTAATTCATCACGGTTAATATAGCTAATCATAGTTGATGTTCCGACCATCTTATTACTACGTGCTAAATTATAGAAAAACGCAAAACCAGAGTAGAAGAATAAGCCTTCTAAAAGTGCCGTATAGACCATTGTTTTTAAAATGTTTTCGATTGTTGGTTCCTTAGCAAAGTTATTATAATGCTCCATAATACGTGCGTTACGCTTTAGAAGTACCGGGTCTTTACGTCCAAAGTTGAATGATTTATTTTGTTCATCAAGTGATACGACGGATGATAAGACATAGGAATAACTTTCATTATGGACGGCTTCTTGTTGAGCAATAACAGCCATAATTGACTGTACAGACGGGTCTGTTGCATATAAAGAGATTAATAATGCAATTCGTGTTTGTGGACCGTCTAATGTTGAAAGTAATCCAATAATCTTTAAATAGGCATCCTGTTCCGCTTCAGACAAGGTTGGGAACTGTTTAACATCACTTCCCATATTCACCTCATCAGCTTGCCAGTAATTACCGACTAAACGCTTATACATTTTATACCAATGTGGATAAGCAATATCATTCCAATTTAAAATCCCACTTGACTCTCCCCCAAATAAACCATTCGATTTATTTGGAAAACGTGGTTCTAACGTTTTCGCTTTCTCAAGCAAGACTTTTGACATCATGTAAAACTCCTTCCACCCATTGTTCAACTAATACTTCTTGTGATCCTCTTGGGGATTGTTCAATTTTTAAACCATCCCATCTACTATTATAAAACTTAGCTAATCGTTCAACTGCTCTACAAAACAAATCATCGCCACCGAACTGTGTGTCGCCGGAGCCAAAGACAGCTACATTATCCGGTTTATAACCCACTTCTAACACAAAATCTTTCATTTCATCTGGTGTACTACCGACATCCCAAGTAAATGTGCCGAAAAAGAAGTAATCGTAACGAGATGGATCGATTGGGGGATCAATCCCAATCGAATGCATCTCCACTTCCATACCATCTGCAACTAACTTATCCGCAATGATTTCAGCTACTTCTTCTGTGTTCCCGCTGTACGATAGATATGCGATTAGAGCTCTCATGAATGACACCACTCACATTCCTCAATATCTGTTGATGTTGAACGAACGTAATATGTTGTTTTTAATCCTTGTTTCCATGCACGTAAATGCAAGTCCAAAAGGACAGATGCACGAATCGAATTCGGTACATAGAAGTTAAAGGAAATCCCTTGGTCAATATGCTTTTGACGAGCAGCGTTTTGCTTAACAGACCAGCGCTGATCCACAATATAAGCAGAACGGCGATAGACATCATATGTTTCTGGTGATAAGTCTGGTGCTGTATTAGGGATTTTAAAGTCCTTCTTCTCTTCGTAATAGAACGGTTGGAAGACAGGATCGATACTTGCAGTAGAGTTCGCAATGATTGATGTTGATGAGTTTGGTGCAACAGCCATCAAATAACCATTACGGATTCCATGCTCTTTTACAGCTTCTTTTAGGTCTGTCCATTTTTCATCTGAATAGCCTCGCAAATCGAAGTACTCCCCTGTACTCCAACGGCTACCTTCAAATGAAGAGTAGTGGCCTTTTTCCTTACTTAATTCCATACTTGCTTGGATTGTTAAGTAAGCAATCTTCTCATAAAGCTTGTCCGCAAATTGAACAGCTTCTTCTGTTTCCCATTTAATTCCTTCTAAAGCAAGAAGATGATGCCAGCCAAATGTGCCAAGACCAATCGCACGGTACTTTTGGTTTGTTAATGTTGTCTGTTTAATTGGTAATGTATTAATGTCAATCACATTATCTAACATACGTACTTGGATACGAATCAAACGCTCTAATACGTTATCTGGAACAGCTTTACCTAAGTTAACAGAACTTAAGTTACAAACAACATAATCACCTGTTTTGTACTTTTTCACAATGATATCTTCGTCTTCTACATATTCTTCAATAAACTGTGTCGGTGATTGGTTTTGTGTAATTTCAGTACATAAATTAGAACAATAGATCATACCATTATGTGGATTGTTATTTCGTCGGTTGACTTCATCACGATAAAACATAAATGGTGTTCCTGTTTCTAACTGGGAAATCATAATCCGCTTCATAATATCGATTGCTGGTACCTTTTTCTTGCGTAGATTTTCGTTGTTAATACATTCTTTGTATCTTCTACGCCACTCACCATCGCCTTCTTTTTCATCATAAAAGTCTTCAAGAGAATAACCCATTTCTTGACGAACTTCATGTGGATCAAATAAGTACCAGTCACCACGCTTTTCCACTTGTTCCATAAATAAATCTGGAATACAAATTCCCGGGAATATATCATGGGCACGCATTCTTTCGTCCCCGTTATTTAATTTTAAATCTAAAAACGGTTCAATATCGATATGCCATGCATCTAAATAGACAGCGATCGCACCTTTTCTTGTCCCTAATTGGTCAACACTAACAGCGGTATTATTTAATTGTTTAATCCATGGTACAACACCACTGGACATGCCTTTAAAACCTTTAATAGAGCTACCGCGTCCACGGACTTTCCCCATATAGACACCAATTCCGCCACCATTCTTTGATAGTTTAGCAACATCTGTGTTGACATCATAGATTGATTGTAAACTATCATCGACCGTATCGATGAAACAGCTTGATAATTGTCCATGTGTTTTACCAGAGTTATTCATTGTCGGTGTTGCAACGGTCATATAGAGATTACTTAATGCCCAATAGGCTTCTTCGACAAGTGCTGTTCGTTTGTCTTTTGGCTCATCTTGCATCAGATGCATCGCAATAATCATCCAACGCTCTTGTGGTAATTCAAATGTATTTTTGTCATGATCTGTCGCTAAATAACGCGTCGCTAGTGTGTATATTGACAGGTATGTAAATAAGCGATCTTGTTCAGGCTTAATGTGCTTACCCAAATGAGCAATCTCTGCTTTTGAATATTTTTCTAATAATGTTGATGTATAAATGCCTTTGTCAACTAAGATTTGAATCAATTCATGAAAATCCCCGTAACGTAATTCGGTATCGTAGCCCCGATTTTCAGCTGCTTTTCGATACAAATCATATAAATAAATCCGCGCAGCCATAAAAGTCCAATCTGTATTAACTTCATCAATGTTTTCAAGCGCATTTTTAATTAATGTTTCTGCAATAAAACTCGGTGTTGATTCTTCTGTAATGGTGCGAAATGATTTCTCAAGGTATTTCTCCGTATCGACTTTTAAGCCGTCTTGCGCTTGATTAACCCACTTTTTAACAAGCGACTCATTTTTTTGAAGCGTTTGTGTCATGAATAGATCCTCCCTTAATCTTAACGGTCCCTATAGGAACTGTTGTAGAAAACTTAGTTTCCTTGTCTAGATTGACTAAATTTGCACTAAAAAATCGCTCACTTCTTTCAAACTTTGATAGCTTTGTTACTAATTTGTGAAGTGAAACGTTTAACTGGTTTTTCTGGTACGATTTATTTGTATTATACTGTATAAAATGGTATATTAATTTCTGTTGTTCTCCAACATTCCTACCTCTTATGATGACTTTTCCCGTTTTTTAATTCTCAAATTTAACACGACAACCATACTACATATGGTGTTTTGGTGTTTAAAACCATCAAGATGTTGTGTATTTAGCTTATCATAAAATGAATATTTTTACAAGATGTAATTAACAAATCCTCTTCTTCGATTAATTAAAATTTCTTTCTATTAAAATGATTAAAAGCGTCATACTTCTACTAAACCAGCAAGCTAAATCGACAAATTTTGATATTGAAATCGCTCTAGGCGCCCGAAGAATTCTCTGGCAAATTCATAAAATAATTTTTCGGCTGGTAGTAATTCTCTTTCAGTAGGTGTAATCATGCCCACTGTGCGCCTTACATTTGGATTTGTAAGATCGACGATAGCAATTCCTTTTGGCATATCATTAGCAATCGTTATTTCCGGAATTAATGATATACCTAACCCAGCCGAGACAAGTCCTTTAATCGTATCAATATCCTGTCCTTCAAAAGATACTTCCGGCTGAAACCCAAGTTGTTTACATGCATCTGTCACCATTTTCCGAAGCACATAACCTTCAGGGTATAAAACGAAAACATCTCTCCTTAATTGATCCAATGATACTGCTTTTTCATTCGCAAGCGGATGGGCTTCCGGCAATAGTGCGACGATCTTCTCATGAAATAGAATTGTCCCTTTGATTCGCTCTTTCCTCGTTGGAACGGGTCCTAGCAATGCCAAATTAATTTCCCCTTGCACGATACGCTTTTCCAGTTCATAATGGGAAGCCTGATTTAGCCGAAATTTTATATGGGGATATTGTTTGCGAAAAGCAGAGATTAAGGTTGGAAGAATCAGTGAGGCCAAACTACTCGTAAACCCAACATGGATCATTCCTCGTTCTGGGTCTGTATGTTCTTTAACAATACGTTTCGCATAATGAATCGCATGTACAGCCCGCTCCGCATGTTCTAAAAATACTTGCCCGACCTGGGTGAGGCGAACATTACGACCATCGCGTATAAATAATTCAACTTCTAATTCAGCTTCTAAATTGGCAATTTGCCGACTAATTGCTGACTGGGCAACATGTAATGCCTCTGCAGCTTCCGTCATATGCTCACGCTTGGCAACTTCTATAAAGTATGTCAATTGCCTCAACTCCATAACGCATCACCTTTCTTTCTAATTAATACAGACTTACCTTTCTATTATCTCATATCGGCATTGATCTTATCTATTATTAATATTGATTAGATGAATGATATTCGTTAAAATGGTACTTAGGGTAAGTATGTGAAAAAATGATCATATTAGAAAAATCACTTATCTTGCTATCCACATGCATACCGTACGATACATACGGCGTCATTATGACAGAATTAAAGGAAGGTGTCCTATGACATTGAAAAATAAACCGAAGTTATCGATGCAGAAAGTGGAAGAACTCGTTAACCGACATATGAACCGTGTTTTTCAGCAGATGATCAGTCGAGATCCATACGAAAAGGAATTCCACCAGGCGGTAAGGGATTTATTCGTTACTATCCGCCCCGTTCTCATGAAAAATACGGATTACGTTAAATATAATATATTAGAGCGACTTGTTGAACCTGAGCGACTAATTACTTTTAGTGTGCCTTGGATGGATGATAAGGGAACCGTTCATGTTAACCGTGGTTATCGCGTACAAACAAATAGTGCGATCGGACCGTACAAAGGGGGCTTACGCTTTCACCCGTCAGTTAATTCCAGTATCATAAAATTCCTCGGTTTTGAACAGACGTTTAAAAACGCCTTAACAAACCTACCGATTGGCGGAGGAAAAGGTGGTGCAGACTTTGATCCAAAGGGTAGGTCTGATACTGAGATCATGCGTTTTTGCCAAAGTTATATGACAGAGCTTCATAAATATATTGGACCTGATATTGATGTTCCTGCTGGTGATATTGGTGTTGGCCCGCGTGAAATCGGATATTTATTCGGACAGTATAAACGATTACGCGGTAAATACGAAGCCGGTGTCTTAACAGGTAAAGGGCTTCATTATGGTGGAAGTATTGGACGAAAAGAAGCAACTGGGTATGGTGCCATTTATTTTGTACAAGAAATGTTAAAAGACCTCGGAGAAACATTAGAAAACAAAACACTCATCGTATCCGGGTCGGGAAATGTCGCGATTCACACTATAGAAAAGGCACTGGAACTAGGTGCTAAGGTCGTTGCATGTAGTGATTCAAATGGATATATCTATGATGAAAATGGAATCGATCTGGCAACTGTTAAACGATTAAAAGAAGTTGAAAGGCGCAGAATTAAAGATTATGTCGAGGAGCATCCTCATGCTATTTATAAAGAAGATTGTTCAGATATTTGGGAAATACCTTGTGATATAGCGATGCCTTGCGCAACACAAAATGAAATTGATGAAAAAGAAGCTAAACTCCTCGTCGAAAATAAGGTCATGCTCGTAGCAGAAGGTGCGAATATGCCATCTACAACTGAGGCGATTGGTGTATTTCTTTATCATAATATCCCATTTGCACCTGCTAAAGCAGTTAACGCTGGTGGTGTCGCTGTTTCCGCTTTAGAAATGGCGCAAAATAGTTCACGCGTTGCCTGGTCTTTTGAACAGGTTGATGATATGTTGAAGGATATTATGAAAAATATTTACCGTGAATGTGTCACAGCTGCTAAAAAATATCATAAACCAGGTAACTTAATTGTCGGTGCCAATATTGCCGGTTTTACTCGTGTTGCCGATACAATGATTGATCTCGGTGTGATCTAATACACACCCTTCTGCTTTATTGCAGAAGGGTTTTTTTATTTAACATAAACGGTGTTCACTAGGAATAAGCGTTCAAATCGTGTACGATAGCGGTAATAAGGGGTGATGCAAATGAAAGAAATCGTTCATTTAATCATGTCGAGTAAACATGCCGTTGTATTTACTGGTGCAGGCATGTCAACGGAAAGTGGTTTGCCAGATTTTCGTTCAGCTAAAGATGGCTTATGGAAAAAATTTAATCCTAATGAATTGGCTAATGTGCATGCGTTAGAACATAATCGCGAGGAATTCATCAATTTTTATCGTTACCGTCTGCAAGCGATTCAATCGTATGAACCGCATGAAGGACATCGCATTTTAGCCGATTGGGAAAAACAAGGTCTCATTAAGAGCATTATTACGCAAAATGTTGATGGTTTTCATCACGACGCCGGTAGCAAACATATTATGGAACTCCATGGTACGTTTCGAACATTTCATTGTCATTCATGTGAAAAAGCTTTTCAACCACAACAGTTTTTTGATGGAATAGATCAATGTGATACGTGTGGCGGAACAATTCGACCTGGAATTGTATTATTTGGAGAGGCCTTACCACAAGATGTCTTTATGAAAGCTGAGACCGAAGCGATGCAGGCTGACTTATTTATCGTCTTTGGCTCCTCATTAACGGTAAGCCCTGCTAATATGTTCCCTATACTCGCAAAAGAAAACGACGCTAAATTAATTATCGTCAATCGTGATGCAACACCGCTTGATGATATGGCCGATTACATCATCCGTGACCTCTCGATAAAGCAAACACTCCAGGAATGGGATGAATTGATCAAGGGGAGCGCTTTGGAAGATATCTAAAACTATCAGCAGTCATAACCAAAGAGGCTAGAACAAAATGAATCGAACTGTCCCCTGTCAAGTAGACAGAAGAAATAATACAAATTGACTTAAACGGTTTTAGCTCTGTATTCAAGGAACTAGAACCGTTTTTTCTTTCTTGATACCTTTCATAATGATAGATAGATTTATCAATTGCCTCTGAGAGATCTCCGGCAATGCCGGCGATTTGTTCGTTTTTATCGTGTCTCTTCTAAAATATCGCATTAGAGTGTTTAAAGATATATAAGTCAGTAGTGTTAGTTAAAGTTAGATTGCATTGAAGCATTCAATGGTATATATGTCAGTGACGTTTGGTACAGTTAGCTCACATTGAAGCGCTCAATGGTATATAAGTCGTTGATTTTAATAGAAGTTATATCATATTGGACCATTCAAAGATATACAAATCGTGCTTTGAGCCGTAATGATAACACCTAAAAAAAAGAAATCCACCCTTAAAGAAAAAGAGTGGATTAATATTTTTAATGATTGCTAGATGATTTATTTTTTACAACAAAGTATACAAAGTCTTACCAAATACCGGCTTTCCCTCCAGTGAAAAAAAGATGGTGTACCAATCTATAATAATCAGTATTTAATGCTTGTTATGTCCTGTTCTCTTGGCTATGACTCATTTTGTTCTAATTGAATATCGTCACTTCTTTTATGATACCAAGTAAGAAAGTGTTTTGCTGAAGAAATGGGTATGTCTTCCATTTCTTCATAGTTTATAGGATTTGTTCGGTTCACTATACCAATTGTCGTTAGATTTAATTTCCTCTGCAAATAAGATTGGGTTACTTCAACTTCAATCACTTTTTTTCGATTGGTTATATATAAAGATGACCAGAGACCGCCCATTTTAAATTGGACAAACTCATCATGAATTAGAAAGCGTGCGTTTTTATAACGAAAATAACGCATCATATAAGTCAAAATAAATAAAACGATTGATAAATACCATAGCGACGGTTTCCACCAAAATAAAACGCCTGAAAGAATAAGCCAAATCCATGGGACTCGTAAAAACTTCATATAAAGAGCTCGCTTTGGTAAACGATGCATCTGATGGGACAATTTGAACGCTGGTAATAATTCCTCCATTAAACTATACGCCCGCTTCGTCGGTAGAAAAGGATATAACGAGTTAATTTCTGCTGCTTCTTCTCCCTCATCACTTGTAGCACTAACGAGTTTAACCTCTGTTAAACGAAGCCATTTTTTGATTGGGTTTTGTATCAGTTCGATTGCTTGTACATGGTCTTTTCGAATCGATAGTGTCCGTTCATTTAATGTACCGCGTTTTATATAAATACGCTCCGCATCAGAAGCAATCTCAAATTTCCCATATTTTAAAAACGTACGCACTAAACCGAAACCAATGGAGATAAGAATAAAGATAATAATCGTCAATGCAACCGTATACCATGAACTCGTTATGAATTGATAGATATTATTAAGTGTCCCTTCTAAGTCAAATATATCCTCTGCTTTTTCAAAAACGGCTGCCAGTATAGGAATAAGCGCTAAGAAACTGAGTGATAGAAATGATGCTTTAATTAAATCTTTACGCGTTGGTCGGAAGTGGATCATGCGTTTTGGCACTGCTGTCTCAAAGGTCTCCGCTTCCTGGGTATGTTCACTCTGGCCATCCCGCTCATGTTGACGAAATGCGAGAATACGGTCTTCGATGCGCTCTTTTTCTTCCCATTTGACCGCTTCTATTTTCAATGCAGCTTCATCTCCAGAAACACTTGTGACAAGCGTTAATGATGTGACATGGAAAGGTTTAAAATAAACAGGAGTTTTCGTTTGAATGTTTTGCACCTGTTCAATCGGCACAGTACGGTTTTTCTTTTTAAAAACTCCCCTTGATATATAGATTGCATCATCTTTTATTTCATAAGTTGTCACTAACCAACCTATAACGATTCCGATTAACCGAATCACTAAATAGGCTATAAAAATCAGTTTGAGATAAGGAATGAATCGACCATTTGGATTGGCAATAACAAACAAAAAGAGAGCAGGAATAAACGCGTCTTTTATAAGCCCGATTAAGGCATCCAACATTTTAAGCGGGTGCATCCGTTTTTGTTTCATATCCGTCACCATCATGATTCCACTTCCTTAATCTTGGCGTGGCTTGCGATTTGGTTCCGAAGTTTAAATGCTTCTTCTTCAGGAAGAGCGGGAATCTCATGCGATGAACGCATCGTACCAATTGTTACAGTGTAAAGATTGTATTTTCTAAGAATCGGGCCTTGTTCAGCACCGACATATTGCACTTTTGTCATGGGAATGACGTGATGGTTTCGGGTGATCACACCATGAGTTAAACGCACATACTCTTCATCAATTCCATAACGCCAGTACTTATACAATAAAGGGGGTTCAACGAAAACAGACCATATGCCTGATATTAACGTTAAACCACTTAATACCCAAAGGACAACAATGATCCAGAGATACCACGTAAAATGATACCCCGACCAAATCAATCCAGCTAAAATAGCTAAAAGGATGAGATGACCAATAAGGTTACTGATTCGCCAGACATGAATAGCTCGTTTTGAAATTCGGTTTGTTGGTTCATTAACTGTAAACATAGGTAACACTCCTGTGAAAAAAGATCTACATCGTATGCTACGATTGAAATAGTAAAAAAGTTTCATTTCAGCAAAAAAAGAGAGGATGCTTTCGACACCCCCCTCACTTTAGTTAAGTATAAACAAATAACTTAAAAAGGTAATGACATAAATAATAAAGCTAATGATTGCACCTTTTAATAAACCACTTAAACGTAAACTCCCTGAAATCCCATGTTTGATAAAATGCCCTGTAAATAAGATCATTGATAACCCTAATGTTAGAATGACGATGATGATTAAAAACTTCTCCATTCCTATTTCCTTTCTATAACGCATTTTATAACTTACAATATCTTACCATACGTTCATGACTCCATCCAAAGTTGTATGACAACTCGGTCTTCCTGTTGTTTTTTTGTACAAAAAAATCAAACTATGTACAGACGACGAATCTTTTTCCCCAAGTTAACATAGACATAGTAGGGTGATTGAAAAAAAGGAGGAGTACCATGTTATTCGAATATGATTTATTTAAATGTGTTACACATGAACGGATTAGAAAGTTGAAGAACTACACCTATCATAAAAAGCGTCCGAAACAAAAACAACTTAAATTTCAATCTAAGCTTAAGCATTATGATTATGAGCAAGAGCGTCTTCGATTTGCTCATAAATATTAATTCATAATAGAATCAAGTCATCTGAACGATACACCGATACTTGACATAAAACAAGGTGATTCCTTAAAATAAGGGAACATAAAGAGAAAAGGTATCGCATTGGTGTATACCCCATTCATCATATTAAACCATTGAAAGGGGACGTGTCAGATGACTTGGGAATTGTTTTTATCAGAGCAACATTTGAAAAAATTAGGCATTGCCATCGGTATATTCTTATTGTTCCTTCTGTTACGAAAGATCTTTGCAAAATATATTTATTCTTTCCTATTACGTATAAGTAAAAAAGCCCCGAACGATTTTTTCTCATATTTATTCGAATCATTTAAAAAACCGCTACAGTGGCTATTTATCATTATCGGATTATATGTCGCTGTCAGGTATTATCCGTATTTAAACCATGAAAGTGCTAGCTTTAGTAAGTTGCTACGTGCATCAATCATCGCATTAATTGGCTGGGGTTTCTTTAATTTATCATCTGGATCACATCATCTCTTTCGAAAAATAAATGAAACAACATCGGTTAAGATTGATGATATCTTAATTCCCTTCCTATCACGAATCTTGCAGTTTATCGTCATTGCACTAACAATTAGTGTCATTTTACAAGAACTTGATTATAAAATTGACGGTTTCATCGCTGGACTCGGGCTCGGTGGTTTAGCCATTTCTTTAGCTGCTAAAGAAGCATTAGCCAACCTTTTCGGGGGTATCGTGTTAATCACTGAAAAGCCATTTACGATTGGAGATTGGGTCATGACACCAAGTGTGGAAGGTACCGTTGAAGATATCTCCTTCCGCAGTACGAAAATACGTACCTTCTCGCAAGCAGTTGTCACTGTGCCAAATGCGACATTAGCGAATGAGCCAATTACCAATTGGAGTAAAATGGGCAAACGGCAAATTAAGTTTACGATTCGCCTGACATATGATAACCCAGTTTCGAAAATTAAACGCATTGTTCAACGGATTGAACAACTATTAAAATCTAATCCGGATATTCACCCGGAGACGATTCTCGTTTCCGTAGACACGTATCAAGAAGATGGCATTGATATCTTCCTTTATTTCTTTACAAATACAACAGATTGGGAAGAGTATTTAAATATTCGCCAACAAATTAATCTAGATATTTTAGAAATCATCGATAACGAAGACGTTACAATTGCCATTCCAAGTCGCAGATTATTGATGAATGATAAGGAAGTCGATTCGCAGAACGGTTAATCATATAATCAAGCACATTGCGATGTCTCAAGGTGATTCTCCGCGAGACATCGCATTGTTTTTACTTCATTGGCTATTTTCAATGAACTCAAGCGTCTGTAACATCGAATCAAAACGGACTGCGTGACCTTCCTCTGCTATCATGAAATATTTTTGTTTAATGATTAGCCATGTTCCTCCTCCACGATCAATAAGGTAGTAACGATGGATTGGCATATCCCAGTCCTCCCTCTCTCCATAAGCTACAAGCTGTGTCGCTTCAAAAGGAGTTAACACGTTTTCCGTCGTTTGATATGACATACGCTCTTCTTCCATCGCTTGTTTTGTATAGGCGATTACTTCTTCTTGAGTCATCCCATCTTTTTGGAAAAATTCCATCGCGACTTCCGGTACATCTTCTCCAAGCGGTTCTTTTGGCTCAATCCGAGCCATTTGATTGTCACTTTGATAAATATAACGTTCCTCATCTACATATATCACATGATTTAACGCTTCATTTATCTCGAGATGAACGGCCACTTCTTCTAACTGTCCCTCTAATTCGATTGTTAATGTTTTCTCACGAGCAAATTGTTCCGATAGATCTTGTTTTGGCACATGTTCTGAATTCCTTGGCGGATCAATCGCTTGGTCCGATTCTTTTGGTGGGTAAAGAACACTCATTACTAACAATGCGAGTATAACAGCCCCAGTAATGGCCGTAGTCAAAATACGAATCGATCGTCTTTTTTTTCTAAATATCCGGCCTTCTATCTCAAGCCAGACGGCTGTTTTTTGTCTTGTCACGTCTTCTGTTTGTTGCATCAGCTGCTGCTTCACATCCATTTCCCAGTTTTCTTTATTCATCTAAAACACCTCCTGAAAGAACTTCTTTTAAGCGTTGCCTCGCTTTGTAGAGACGTGATTTTAATGTGTTTTGATTGATCGTAAATAATTCTGCTAATTCTTTTTCCGTGAATCCGTTTATATATTTCAAGATTAATAATGTGCGTTCGTGTTCATTTAACATATTAAGTGCTATGTCTAAATCTGAGACGGCATGCTGTTCATAGCTACGATCATCCGCTAGTCGATCAATATGCTCATCGATTTCGAGCTGTAAATCATTTCGGTTAGCTAAGCAGCGTTTACATTCATTAATTAAGATACGGTAAAACCAAGGCTTAAACGGCTTTTCAATTTGATAAGAATCGATATAGCGATAAACCTTGACGAATGTCTCCTGAACAACATCTGCGGCATCACTATGGCTTCGTGTCAGTAAATAGGCGGTACGCAAAGCATAATCAGCATATAAATGATATAACTGCCTAAACGATTTGCGATTTCCCTTTTTGAGCTTGCGTAGTAATTTTTTTTCTTGTTGGTCCATTCTCTCGGCCTCCTTTCCAATCAGAAAAACTTCCCTCTCACTCTATATACCCGTAAAACAGACAAAAAGTTTTTAAATATTTTATTTATGTTATTAAAAACAAAAAAATTTTTAACCGCTTGGGGGATGGCTGGAATAGCTGGTCCATTGTTACTGTCATTCATTTGCGATATGTAGAATAGTTATAATGTAACAATGCTAATATTCACGATTCTTTTTAGAATTGCATTAGTTGCCTCTTTATGGATTCGAATCGATTTAAACAAACTGAAAAAGAAACAACAAGAATCTACTCGTAAGGTTTCATTTTCAGATTAATTGTAGTATTATTCTAAATAATAGACCTTCTCTTTATAAATATCTTTGATCGGTGGGGTTAACATGGGAAAAACAAAACATACAGGGCCAATAAAACTTTCTAAAAAACCTGACCCAAGTCTTTGGGTCAGTAAAGTGCCCTTTGGTTTAGGTAAGATTAAACCGCATCATGTGCGTGATACGTTAAAAGTTATTTGGGAAAACAAAGGTAATCTCCCATACGCCACACGCATTTTAACACAAGGGGTTTGTGATGGATGTGCTCTAGGTGTTTCTGGGCTGAAAGATCAAACATTAAAAGGACCACATCTGTGTACAACGAGACTAAATGTACTCCGTTTAAATACGATGGGACCAATGAAAGAAGAGATCATTCATAAAGACATTGACGAACTTCGACAACTTTCTAGTACGGAGTTAAGAAAGCTGGGACGCATACCATATCCGCTTATTCGTCGACCTGGAGAACGCCGATTTCAACGGATTTCTTGGGATGATGCTCTGGATAAAATTTCCGACAAAATGAAAGCGCTTAACGAGAAGCAATATGCCTTTTACTTAACATCACGCGGCATTACGAATGAAGTGTACTATACCGCGGCAAAAGTCGCACGCTTTCTCGGTACGAATAATATTGATAATGCGTCTCGCATATGTCATTCACCATCAAAAACAGCATTAAACCGTTCACTCGGAATTGGTGCATCAAGTTGCAATTATAAAGACTGGATTGGTACAGATGTCCTCCTATTCTGGGGCTCTGTAGCAGCGAATAATCAACCTGTATCAACGAAATATATGTATGCTGCGAAACGAAAAGGAACGAAAATTATAATCATTAACCCTTATTATGAACCATCCATGGAGAAATATTGGATTCCTTCTGTTGCTGAATCGGCATTATTCGGGACAAAAATTGCCGACGATGTGTATCAAGTTAATATCGGTGGTGACATCGCCTTTATGCATGGCATCATGAAACATTGGTTTTTAATGGAGGAAGAAAAGCATGGCTCAGCCGTTAATCATGACTTCGTTAATGAGCATGTCAATCATTATGACGCATTACGCGAAAATGTAATGAACTACGATTGGGAGATTCTAGAGAAATCTTCTGGTCTATCTCGAGAAAGGATGAAAGAATTAGCAGAACTACTCGCTCATGCCAAATCAGCTGTCTTCGTGTGGTCCATGGGATTAACACAACACCGCTTCGGTACGGATAATATTTCACAAGTGGCTAATCTCGCCCTGCTGAGAGGTTTTATAGGACGAGAACATTGTGGTCTGATGCCAATCCGTGGTCATTCAGGTGTCCAAGGCTCTGGAGAAATGGGAGCTGACCCGTTCGTACTTCCAGGTGGAAATATGGATGAAGAAAACCGCAAACGAGTTGAGAAAGTATGGGGCTTTGAGATTCCTAAATGGCAAGGTGATATCGTTGGTGTGACACTGGAAAATGCCCTTCTACCGGAAGACCATGAACGAAAACTAAAACTCTATTATTTATCTGGTGGGAATTTTTTAGAAACGATGCCTGACCCTGAGTTTGTAGAGAAGTGTTTATCTGAAGTTGACATTCGTGTGCATCAAGATATTATTTTTAACACATCAACATTTGTAGATGCGAAAGAAGCCGTGATTGTCCTTCCTGCTATGACACGCTATGAACAACCTGGAGGTGGAACATCGACTTCAACTGAACGGATGGTCTATTTTTCACCAGAAATTAAAGGCCCACGAATTGAGGAAGCCCGGTCCGAATGGGAAATTTATGTTGATTTAGCCAAACGCATGAAGCCAGAATCTGCCCATTTAATAGATTTTAAAGATGCAGCAGAAATCCGTGAAGAAATTGCCAAGGCGGCACCTAATTACGACGGCATCCAACATTTAAAAGAAAAAGGCGATGTATTTCAGTGGGGCGGTGCTTGGCTGTGTGAAGGAGGGGTGTGCCCGACACCAGATGGAAAAGGCAACTTAATCCCTGTTGAAATTCCGGAACTACGGAAACCTGAAGGGCATTTCTATGTAACAACCCGCCGCGGTAAACAATTTAATTCGATGATTTATGGGGAAACAGACCCGTTTAATGATGCAGATCGCTATGATGTATTGATGAATGAAAACGATGCGGAAAAACTCAATATATCAGAAGGCGATGCCATTGTTGTCTACAACAAGCTCGGGTTATTTACAGGACGTGCTAAGTTTGCTCCGATTAAAACAGGAAATGTTGGTCTACATTGGCCAGAGGGAAATGTTCTTATAGAAAAAGGCGTTTATGAAACATTTGCTGGGATTCCAGAATATCAGGCACCAGCTATAGTAGAAAAAGCCGAGACATATTACGCTCAAAAAGACACGAAATATGTTGAAAAACGCGTTGCTGAACTTGAAACAGAGCCGAATTAGAATGGAGGGGAAAAATTGCGAATCACTCATGATGGTTGGGAAATCATACGTTACGAAGAGAATATCTCTATTCATAAAAAAGATACGTTAGCGGTTGAATCACCACTAACGATTCAGTTAAATGGAAACGAATTTGCCACCTTAGTTTGTTCCCCTAGCCACTTGGAAGATCTCGTATGCGGCTTTTTGGCATCTGAGGGGATTATATACACTTTAGATGACATTCAAGAACTATCTGTCGATATGGAACGTGGATTTGCCCATGTAACATTAAATCGTGTCATTGATCCTTCTCACTTCGATCATTCAAAACGCTTTATCGGGTCATGTTGTGGCAAGAGTCGGCAATTTTATTTTAAAAGTGATATTCGAACAGCCAAGACAATAAAACATTTACTAACAATTACGCCATCTACTTGTTACAAATTAATGAATCGGATGCAAGCGATGTCTGATATCTTTCAACAAACGGGAAACATGCATAATGCTGCATTATGTACGGTTGATAAAGTCCTATTTATGCGCCATGATATTGGGCGGCATAACGCACTCGATAAAATCTATGGAAAAATATTAACAGATCACATATCCGTCCGTGATAAAATCATTGTGTTTAGTGGGAGGATCTCCTCGGAGGTCTTGTTAAAGATATCTAAAATCGGAGTCGGTATTCTACTATCAAAATCCGCTCCAACTGATTTAGCTATTAAATTAGCGAATGATTTAGGTATTACAGTAGCTGGCTTTATCCGCGGGGAAAGAATGAATGTGTATTCCCATCCTGAACGGATAGTCAATGGCTAGAAAGTAGACATAGGGCGTCTGTCATTATAATAGGTTGTTGAACAAGACAGATTCCGCGATCATTCGCTAAATATATTGGCGGGGAACTGTTTTCCCCGCTTGTTATTATTTATTAACAATGCTGTTCATCTGATTTGAGCGTTAGGAGAAGTAATGCAATGTATTATTACTTCCAATCATCATATTAGTACCCATTGATAGATGTTACACGCCCCTTTGTTAAACAATTCCAAATTCACCTATCTAGTATAATCGTTTTATGTTATGATTATAGTAGTTCTAAATACCTAGTTTTGAAAGTGGGGGTGAGCAAAAAAGACTATGAAAAAGAAACTAACACTATGTTTTCAACTAATCCTTTTTATTGCGTCTTTACTTATCGCTCTCACATATGGGGGATTCGCTGGCGATCCGTATGTTTTTATGCAGGCTGTACTTATTTACTGGGTATTTACAAGCCTTTATTCACACCTTAACGTGTCAATGACGAAAGGAAACATAACCATTGATTATGGCATTCATTATAGTTTATCTTTAGGATTATATGCGGGACCATTGGGAATTTTTATTTTTGAGTTTGTGCAGCGGTTTATTACATATTTTACAAGAAGATTTACTCATACAGCTGATGAAGATGAATTTGCCCATACGTTTTACAATATCGGTTCTTTTGCCTTTATCCATTCACTCGCTTTTTATCTATTCACATATTTATATCCAACTTTTTCATCCGTTCCTTTCGGGTTTTGGATATTAATCATTATGCTCGTTTCATTAACTGCCTTATTATCCGATCTTAATTTGATTGTTATTTTTATATTGGGAAACGAAATAAAAACCGTACGTGAAGCGATTGATTTTATCCGGACGAGAAGTATCGCAGACCTTGGAAAAACCGTTTTCTCTAATGGATTATTGTTTGTCTTTCTAATGGAGCAACGCTGGGATATGATTATAGCTTTATTTATACTAAACTATCTTGTTAGTTATTCTTTTTCCGAGAAGCATAAGAGTCTGCAGCATAAAATGGAACGCGATAAATTCAAACAAATGGCATACACAGATTTTTTAACAGAAGTATATAATCGAGCATATATGGCTAAAACAATGGACCAACTCAATCACTGTCAGGAAAAAATAGCGATTGTTGTGATTGATATTGATTTCTTTAAAAAGGTGAATGATACGTATAACCATTCGGTTGGGGATCGGGTTATTCAACATATTGCAGCAATGCTAAGTGAAAACCTTTCTGATCAGGACTTTCTATTTCGGAGTGGCGGTGAAGAATTTACACTGTTCTTACACGGGCGGAGCTATACCGAAAGCATCACATTTCTAGAAGAACTTCGCAAAAGAATTGCTAATACACCTGCGATTGCGGAATTCAAAGGGAAAACAATTTCCGTTAATCATACAGCATCCATCGGCATGTATTATTATAAAGCATGTGAAGCATTGGACATACAAAAAGCCTATGTGTTTGCTGACCAACTCTTATTAGAAGCAAAGAGAAAAGGGAAAAACCAGCTCTGTAGCCGAAATGGGCTGATTGATTTGCCTCTTACACAACGGATTGATTAAAAAGTGAATCGCTGATGCTCCAACTTGATCACAAGCGAAATCAAGTGACATTAGAGCATCAGCGTTTAAATAATATTATAATCATACGCTTTCTATTTCGAATGATAACCCTACTAAGATTTATTCCCAAATTAATCATTCTTGTACTTCTCGGCGTACTCGACTTCATCAAGGACTTCAATTGCATTTGACCAGTGCAAGACAGTTCCAACGAAGTCTCTTACATCCAAACCTTCCATTTCATAGACTTCTGCGTCATTAACCGTCCCTGTCGCTGGTTCAATGAATGTCACTTGATATCCACGATCATATGCAGCTATTGCCGTAAACATACAACAAAATTCCGTATTAAATCCTGTGATAAACACATGTTTAATCTCTTTTTCTTCGAGGAAAGATTGCAGTGTTGTATTAAAAAACGAACTTGGCGTTGATTTTTCGATAACACTATCGACATGTTTTTCCAAAGATTGATGAAGTTCGGCACCTTTAGATTTTCTATAAAACGGGTGGTCTTCCTTCTCATCAATCTGCTTAATAAAGATGACCGGGTCATTATTTTGCTTAAAATCATGAATAACAGATTCTATGAGTGCTAGTTCTTTAGAAAAATCCTTAAAATTAACGATAACATTTTGTGCATCAATAACAAGCAAAGCCTTCATTTCATAACACCTACTTCTTTATCTCGCCGTATGGACATCAATTTTACCGACATCGGTTCGCATGTCGACAGTAAAATCTGCTTGGGAATTCATATAGTTTCCGTTTTGCCCAAAGATGGATATTTTGCCAATATTAGATGATCCTATAAAGCTTACATTATTGGGTATTTCCGGTAAACTCATTGATATTTTACCGACATCAGATGTTAATTGGATATGGTCGGTTATTTCTTTTAGTTTTAAATCGAGTTTACCAACATCACTTTGTGCATTAATCGCACCTGTGACGTTAGATAAGTTGACATTACCAACATTGGTCTTCACATCAATAACATCCGCTTTTATATTTTTAATTGTCATATTAGCAACATCGGTTTTGCTAACGAGGTGATTAACATCTAAGGAAGTAATCGAGACATTACCGACATCACTATTAATAGACACGTGTTCATAATGGCGCTCAGGTAAATAGATAGAAACATTTAAGAAGTAATCAAAAAATCCAAAAGAAAATATACGGCTAAAAAAACCTCTATCTGCTTCTACTACGATTTCAAGTGTCTTATCATCTTGCCTTATTGTTAGGTTATGCTGTCTCGTCTTAGAGCCTTCCCAAGCAACTTCAATATCATCTGAAGCTGATGGCAAAAGATTGATTGTTGCTACATCACTTTTGATATGTACCTGATTAATATTTGCATCAGATATAACTTCTTTACCACTTTGCTCTTTATTTGACATGAATAAATCACCTCCTGTAATAATAATTCCGATTAACCCTATGATGATTAGAATACCCGCTATTAATCTAGTTTTATGACGCATCATGCTCACCTCTTACTATCTTTAAATTCCATTTATAGTATCGATTAACAAGTGGAGGGACTTTTTTAAACATGCTTATACAAGATGGATAAAAGAGTAATCCGACTCCTGAAAATAATAGTGAAAGAAAGAAATCAAAACGTTCGCCATATCCCCTTAATAAATCAATCATGGAAAAAAGAGGTGAAATGATACCAGCGAAAACCGTGACTACTAAAGCGACTAAAAAGGCAATCCCCGTAGCAAATAACGGTAGCATAATCGCTATATTAAAAAATATGAGTAAAATTACTTTTATAACTACTTGGCCTGGTTGATGGTGTTCATTTTTTCGAATGTTATCGACGATGTCTTGGGGTGTTCCGAGTTGTCTAATAACCTCTTCTTCTGGTAAACCTTTTTGTTCAGCTTCATGAAAATAAGCTTCATAGTCCTGAATAATAGATTCAATCTCTTCTGGTGCCCTACCTGCTAATTCCATTTTTAATCGTTGTAAGAACATTTTTTTATTCAAACGTGCACCTTCTAACTACTTTTTTACTAGTTATCTTAAATATATGTCAATTGGGAACTATTTACAACATCAATCTTAATCATTCCGTATTAAAACAAAAAAATCGGCTGTTACGCCGATTATAAATCAAACTCTACCACAACTTGGTGGACGTCGTTTATTAATTTGTTTACTACGGAGTTGACCACAGGCCGCATCAATATCAGCACCATTTTCCCAGCGAACACCACATGGGATACCCTCTCTTTTCAATGTTTCATAGAAGACTTGGATTGTCTCCGAGTGACTACGCTGATACTCACTATGCTCATCGACTGTATTATACGGAATCAGATTAACATAGGCTAAATGACGATGATCCTTTAATAATTCAGCAAGTTCTAATGCCTCTTTCTCTCGGTCATTCACATCTCTAAGCATAATATATTCATACGTAATCCGACGATTCGTCTTATCCAAATAATAGTGTACCGCATCCATTAACTTTTCAATTGGAAAGGCACGATTAATCTTCATAATGCGTGTTCTTAAATCATTATTTGGTGCATGGAGTGAAATGGCGAGATTAACTTGAGAATTTAAATCAGCAAATTGATATATTTTATGAGCAAGACCACTCGTTGATACCGTTATATGGCGCGCCCCAATCGACAAACCTTTTTGATCATTAACAACCGTTAAGAAGTTAATGAGGTTGTCATAGTTATCGAATGGCTCACCAATTCCCATAACGACAATATGACTGACGCGCTCATCTTTCCCTTGTTGATCAAGATGAGCCTGAACTCTCATAATCTGTCCAACAATCTCACCAGCAGTTAAATCACGACTTTTACTTAACAGACCACTCGCACAGAATGAGCAACCGATATTACACCCAACTTGTGTTGTCACACATACCGATAAACCGTAGTTAAATCGCATTAAGACCGTTTCTATTAAATTGCCATCCGCCAACCTGAATAAAAATTTGATTGTCCCATCTTTGGACTCTTGTCTTAGTTCTTCTTCAAGCGTTTCAATTTGAAAATGTTCTTCTAACAGAGCAATGCATTCTTTATTGACATTATGCATCTCGGAAAAGTATTTCACACGCTTTTTATAAAGCCAATCCCACACTTGCTGCGCGCGAAACTTTTTCTCACCATGTTCAACAAGCCACTGCTGTAATTGTTCATATGCTAGGCCATAAATGGACTGTTTCATTATTTGAAAAAACCTCTTTTCTCATATTCACTGCAAAAACGTATACCATCTATCTATAGTATCAAAATATCATTTGAACGCAACTTAAACATTTATCCAAAATCAAGAAATTTGTCTGATATATGCGTATTCTGCATAATAAAGATAAAGTAGACTTGGTCAGATGGAGATTTTACTCCTCCTGAACCTTAGTCGCACTTAAGACGTCCAGGACGTACTAGTGGAGGCGTTGCGGCAGAACGTCGCGTATTTAACCTGCGCAACATAGGACGTGCAAATGCAAACGCTTTTCAGTGGGACGAGTAACCGCAGTCCCAGGCGTTGCCACAGGACGTGGCACTTTTAGCCTACCTTCCCCTGCCAGAAGGAGTCTTAGTAACGCCGCGAAGATAAACTTATTATTTTAAGGGAGGAATTTTCATTGACAACAAAAACATTCCAACATATCCCGTTATCTATCCTCGATCTTGCACCGATTAAAGAAGGGGGCGCTGCAAGGGATGCGCTATTAGAAACGGTAGAGTTGGCCCAACATGCTGACAAATGGGGGTTCAACCGATATTGGCTGGCGGAGCATCATAACATGCCTGGCATTGCTAGCTCGGCGACATCTGTTCTAATCGGCCATGTTGCGGAAAAAACAGAACATTTGCGTGTTGGTGCTGGTGGTGTTATGTTACCAAACCATGCCGCTCTTGTGATTGCTGAACAATTCGGCACACTTGAATCACTATTCCCAGGAAGAATTGATCTCGGTCTCGGTCGTGCTCCAGGTTCTGACCAAATGACTGCTTATGCTTTAAGACGTGATTTAAAACAACGTGTCGAAGAATTCCCTGATCAAGTAGAAGAGTTAGAAGCGTATTTTGCCGGTACGGGAATCGTGCGTGCCTTTCCAGGTGAAGGTTTAGATATTCCAATTTGGTTACTCGGTTCAAGTGGATTTAGTGCCAGATTAGCTGCAGAAAAAGGACTGCCTTTCTCGTTTGCAAGTCATTTTTCTCCTGACTATACAATCCCAGCGCTTAACATTTATCGTGATTTATTTGAGCCATCAGACAAATTGTCAAAACCATATGCGATGCTCGGTTTAAATGTCATCGCAGCAGACTCAGATGAGGATGCTAAATATCTCGCAACGTCTTCCCAACAACAATTTTTGAGTTTACGCCGTGGTCGTCCAACACCTCTTAAACCACCTGTGTCTAACTTAGAAGACGTTTGTACACCTTCTGAATTAGTAGCCATTGAAAACACATTGACATCAGGTTCAACGATTGTCGGTAACCCAGAGACCGTGAAGCGTGGATTAGAAGATTTTATTGCAAAAACAAATGCCGATGAACTCATTATTCATTCACAAATCTATGATCATCAGGCACGACTTCGTTCATATGAAATTATCGCTGAGTTCATGGAGTCATAAAAACAAAGCGGAGAAAACAGATACTTGTTTCTCCGCTTTGTTTTTAATTTAGGGGATTTTTAGACTCCCCTATTTATTTTTTACGAAAGAGCTTTTAATCCAACGACACCTGCAATAATTAAGGTTAAGCTAGCCACACGGGACCAACTTTTTGAATCACCAAAGAATAGCATATTAATAATAACTGCTCCTGCTGTTCCTAACCCCATAAAGACAGCATAAGCGATACTGACTGGCAAGTATTTAAACGACATATAAATGAGCGCAAATGATAAACCTAATCCCCCGAAATAAATGAGTGCGTTTTTCAGATTACGTTTTTGACTAAATAAGTTTAAGCCCCATACACCGACTAATTCGGCAGTTGCAGCAAGTAATACGTATACCCAACCCATTATTGCTCAACTCCTTCCACACGGGTAACTTGTTGCTTAAGTTCTTTCTTTTCTGCTTCATCATCAGCCAACTTCAAGCCCACTACACCGACGATGATGAGGGCGATGAAGAAGATTTTAGCTAAGCTAATATGTTCACCAAATAAATACACATCCATTAAAAATGTTCCAATCGTTCCAACACCTGCAAATACTGCGTACACGGTTCCACCCGGTAACCCTTCAACTGCTCGAGCCAGGAAATGGAGGTCTAAAAAGATAAATGAAATGATGAAAATCCAATGCCACCACTCAGAAGCAACATTGAAACCAAAAATCCAAACTAATTCAAAGAAACTCGTTAAAGCGACATATATCCAATATTTCGCTTTACTTTCTTTCTTTACTACCATGATTGCTTTCGCTCCTTTTAATATTCATTCAAGATATTTTACTATAATTGATTGACTGATTATCAGTCATTTTATTAATAAAAATACGCTTGGTAACCCAAGCATTTTTCAACATACTTAGCCAAGAAGTCTCTCACTTCAAGTGATGCTTAGTAGTGAGTCATTCACTTTGCTAATCCTAAAGCATGTTCTACAAAATGAAGTAGTTCTTGCTTTTTTAATGATGCGGCATCCTGGTCTCCATGTGAATATAAGTATGCTTGTTCAGCCGCAGATTCGATAAGTCCGATTAATAACACCGCTGTTTGGTCAGGATGAATCGACTGACGAATAACACCTTCGTTACGTGCATCTTCTAAGAAAACACTCATCCATTCATAGTACGGGGCATAAATGGCTTCCCATTCTTGTAGATATTCCGTAGACGCTAGACCTGCATAAATTAATGCAAAAATGTCACGATAATCTTTCGTAATTTTAAAAACAATATTAATCACTTGTTTCAGCTGTTCTGAGAATGATGCTTTTTGATCGATATGTTGTTTTACTTCCTCTAAAATTTTTTCAACCATCACTTCCGCAATGGATGGCATAACTGCCAATTTAGAAGAAAAATATAAATAAAATGTGCCTTGTGCTATTCCTGCTCGTTTCACAATATCTGAAACTTTTGTCTTGTCGATTCCTTTCTCGGAAAATACCTCAATCGCTGAATCGATAATACGTCCTTTTTTATCCGCCATGCCACGTCTTCCCTCCACATGTACGTAATCTAAAACCGAAAGTGACTGACAGTCATTCATTATACCGGAAAGAATTGAAAAAAGCAAAAAGAATCGATGAAAAAAGGCAGAGAGCATTATTGGGGCACCGCGGGGAATTAGGTGATGGGGTTTCTTGAATAACTGTGGCAATGGCTTGCGAGGACTTCGAATGAATTTTCCATTTAGTGCCCGTGGCAGTGGCTCCGCGGGGACTTCGAGTGAGGTTTTTCTCTATAGTATCCGTAGCGGAAGCACTGCTGTTATGTCTAGGGCGATGAAGTACAAATATATTCTAATTATCTTTTTATAAAATCGTCAGTTAGATACTCTTAACTCTTAAATACTAATCCATCATTTTTTTAGCAACATGAATGACACGGCGCGCTTGATGCTTGACAGCTGCTTCTACATTTTCTTGCATCGATCCATCTTGGTCAACAGTCACACTTACCCCGTAAGGATTCCCACCTGCTTCTATAATAGAAGAATCTGTATATCCTGGCGCTACTATAATCGCACCCCAATGCATCATGGCAGTATAAAATGATAAAATCGTTGCTTCTTGACCACCATTATCGTTTTGCGCAGCTGTCATGGCACTGACAACTTTATTCATTGTTTGGCCTTTTGCCCAAAGACCACCTTGCTGATCAATAAACTGCTTCATCTGTGAGGACATGATTCCAAAGCGGGTTGGGGTACTGAATATAATCGCATCTGCCCAAATAATATCATCAGATGTCGCCTCTTTCACATCAGCTGTTTCCTCAGTATGAGTTTGCCATGATGGATTGGAACGAATTGCTTCTTCAGGAGCTAGTTCTTTTACTTTGACAACTCTTACTTCAGCGTCCTCTTCTCTTGCTGCTTCTTCAGCCCATTTTGCCATCTGGTAGTTCGTCCCTGTCGAACTATAATAAATACAAGCTAATTTGACTTGCCCCATTCATATCACTTTCCTTTTAGAAATATTTATTCTTATGACAGGTTTCCCCATTCTGGCATACTTATGCAACATGGCTTATTGTATTTTTCATCTTTTATGGTGGAACAATGTTTTGGCAAGGGGGAGTTTAAGCGACCTAATATGAGAAACAGACCCAGAAATCGCAGTGCATCGGAGGCGTCAATACAGCCTCTCGGGAAGAAAACGCACGATGAGACAACGCATTGAAGCTCCAATACAGCCTCTCGGGGATGAAAAACACAACGAGACGACGCATTGAAGCTCCAATACAGCCTCTCGGGGATAAAAAACACAACGAGACAACGCATTGAAGCTCCAATACAGCCTCTCACGGGATTAAGTCTATATAATTGTGTAAAAAGAGAATGAGCCATCACAATTCCTGGAACAATGTTTATAACCCAAAAAACATTCAAGGAGGAATTTATGATGACTCAAATTAATTTTACACTAGACTTCGAAAAAATAAAAGGC
>NZ_DATBTY010000032.1:0-1575 GCF_036516575.1 Cerasibacillus sp. | reverse complement strand
ATCGTTAATCGCTAATCATATTGCGCTAATCATCTTGTTTTGTCGATATCGGTATGTCTCTATATTGATCTATCGATCTATTCATTACATGGTTTTTACTATGAGCAAGTAGAAAAGCAGCTGAATGGAGTACCCCATTTTTGAACTGAACCCCAAAAGTTGGACACGACTTTTGGGGTATTTTTATATGGCTAAGTATTCTTTAGATTTTAAATTAAAAGTAATATCATTTTATTTAAACGGCTATGGTTATACATCAACTGCAAATCATTTTGGCATACTTCGTTCAGCAGTTAGAAAATGGGTTAAACTCTATCAATATCATGGGATTAAAGGGATTGAACCTCGACACTCAAAGTTAAAATATACCGCAGAATTCAAACATCATGTTTTGATTTATATGAATACTCACAACCTCTCTCAGCAGAAAGTCGCTGTATATTTTAATATTCCTACGATGAGTTCTATATTAGAATGGCAAACTCTCTTTAAACAAGGCGGTTTTGAAGCACTTAAGCCCCGTAAGAAAGGTCGACCTAAGAAAATGAAACGTCCCAAAAATCCTGATAATAGAACCGAACAAGAAAAATTGATTGATCAGCTTCAAGAAGAGCTTGCCTATCTTCGTGTGGAGAATGCTGTCCTAAAAAAGTTTCAAGAGATGGACGAGAAGGAAGAACGGCAAAGGCAAAAGTCAAAATAATTGAAGCGCTTAAAGACAAGTATCCTTTGCCTTTATTACTAAAAGTGGTCGATATTCCGAGAAGTAGTTATTACTATCATCGCCTATTACTTCAAAAAACAGATCCGGAGAGCGAGCTTAAATCTCGGATTCTAGCCATATTTCATGAAAATAAGGGCCGTTATGGATACCGCCGGATTACGGCAGTTTTGCGCAGAGAATTCATCATTAACCACAAAAAAGTTCAAAGAATAATGCAACAGTTGAATCTTAAATCATTGGTTCGACCCAAAAAATATCGCTCTTACAAAGGCCAAGTCGGACGCATTGCTAAAAATCTATTAAAGCGTCAATTTACGGCATCTCAACCTAATCAAAAGTGGGTGACTGATGTTACCGAGTTTAAAGTTAATGGGGAGAAACTCTATTTATCGCCAATTTTAGACCTGTATAATCAAGAGATTATTAGTTACGAAATAGCTAAAAGACCAAAGTACGATCTTGTTAAGTTGATGTTAGAAAAAGCATTAAAACGCTTCGTCACCAGCAAGAAAGGTAGGAAAAAACTAATCCTTCACTCAGATCAAGGCTGGCAATATCAAATGAGTCATTACCAACAGAATCTGAAAGATCATAATATCAAGCAAAGCATGTCTCGTAAGGGGAATTGCTACGATAACGCAGTTATGGAAAATTTTTTCGGAATACTAAAATCAGAATGCTTTTATACTCAACGATTTAAATCAGTTGAGCAACTTGAAGATGAACTTCATAAATATATTGATTATTACAATCACAAACGCATTAAACTTAAACTAAAAGGACTAAGCCCGATTGAATATCGAACTCAGTCCTTATCATTATAATTTTAAAACCGTCTAACTTTATGGGGT
>NZ_DATBTY010000031.1:0-66436 GCF_036516575.1 Cerasibacillus sp. | reverse complement strand
ACCGTAGCCCGCAAACATACCATTAGAGAAAAAGCCAACAATTGCCCCTCCGATTAATACACCAGCACTTCCGGCTGCAAAAGAATATAAAAAAACGGCACTGGCGGATGCTAGTAAGAAAATACCATAAGATAGTTTTGCACCGAGACGATCCATAATTTGCCCAAACGTTAGCATCCCAATAATCATCCCAACAGCTGTACTTATTGTCCATAATGCAGAACTTGATACAGAAAGTCCTTGTGATTTCTGTAACATCGATGGCAACCATATCATTAAACCATTATAACCAGCTATTTGTACAGTTGCCATGATGGCTAAAGCAATCGTTGTAAAAGCTGTTTTAGGTGAATTAAACAGAAGACTTAATTTACCTTGTTTTTCCTCTAATTCTTCGTTATTTTCCTTATTCTTTTGTGTAGCTAGCCATTCTGGAGACTCGTCTAAATTTTTACGAACAAAATAAGCAAATATGACTGGGAGTAAACCGACGAAGAATAAAGCTCTCCAACCTAAATGCGGAAGTATGATAGCGCTTAGTAATGCAGCTAATATAACACCAAACTGGGCGCCTGTACTTACATAGGATGAAACGCGTCCTTGTTTTTCTTTTGGCCATGCCTCTGCTACGAGTGCCATTCCAATCCCATACTCTCCACCAGCGCCGAGACCAGCAATAAAGCGAAATATATATACTTGCTCCATATTTGTCGCAAGTCCTGTTAATGCGGTTCCAATAGCAAATAAAAATATTGTATACGTAAATATTCGAACACGTCCATAACGATCAGCTAATATCCCAAATAATATACCACCAATAAGCATGCCTATATTTGTAACCGAAGAAATAAGTCCCCCAGCAGCAAAATCAATTTGAAACTCTGCGACAATCATCGACATCGCGAAGGATACAAACATAATATCCATGCCTTCTAATGTTAAACCTGCTGTTGAAGCGACAACCGTTTTCTTTTGATAGTTCATTATTCCTTCCACCCCTCAAATGATAATTTCTCTCTGTAAGATATTCTTGATGGTTCTTGAAGGAATGGATGTCACAACCCATTCTCTTTTCAAGCCTCACAGGACATTATTTAAAAGAGTTAACATACAAAAAGCCCTTCTGTCGCAGAGGACAAAAGGGCATAAAAAGACATAATTAAACATACGTTGTCGTCTATTCATCGAATCCTTTTTGGTCTCTCTGGACCAGTTTAAAGGCTATTATTTTATAATATAATAGCATGAGCAAAATAATATTTCAATCATTTTCTTATACTCAGTACCTATATGTTCGGTCTGATTTACTATTGCTTAGGCTTCATGGCGAATTATTCAGTATACATTTTTTTCATTAATATTTTTCTTAACTTTTCTTCACATCTATACTGGTAAAAAGGACGATCAAATTTCTTATAATTCATTTTTCCAATGACTCGGCGAATCTTCTTATCATGAACAATTAGTTCTCTTATTCTCCCATCTTGTAAAAAATCTTGAAACCAAGCATATTTCTTTAATTCCCTAATGTTTTTATTAATATCATCTTCATCCGGGTTTTTAAACATATAGTATAAAGCAATTTCAAAGACTTCGAAAAAGGCACCTAAAAATTCAAAAAAAATCCCCACTAGATTTCCCCCTTGATTCATCTAATATGGTATACGTTTTATTCGTCTAAAGGTTTCTTAAAAAGGATAGATATTTACTTACATCTGTTTCTCGTGTAAAATTTAAATAGTGAAATTTCCGTATTTTCATTAAAGGAGAGTATGAAAATTGATTGAGATTTTTATCGTCATTATTTTAATTGTCTTCTGCTTCGATTTCGCTAGACTACGTCAACAGAACAATACGTTGATTGATCAGAATGAACGAATTATTGAGTTACTGGAAATCATAGAGAAACAGAACCACTTAAAATAGTTTTTACTTTACTCATATTTATTGAGCAGGCTTCGTCATGGCATTTTTTACGAATAAATACTTTCAATAAAAAAAAGAATGAGCCACTTTCTAAAAAAAGAAAATGCTCATTCAGTATCGATTTTATGCTTGCTTTTCTTGTTTATCTTTCTTCTTATCATCAGCGTCTTCATTCATAAGACCACTTGTTGATTTCTTGAATTCACGTAATGTCTGTCCAGCAGCTTTACCAATCTCGGGTAATTTATTTGGGCCAAAAATAATTAATGCTAAGCAAACAATTAGGATTAAACCGGGTATACCGATATTAGCGATTCCCATTATTCCACCTCCAAGGTAGCATATCTATAAACTTAAAACAAAAAGTATCTCTTACTCTATTAAACCATTATTTTTCCGGTTTTAAAAGTAAGCCACCACCTTTTTCAAGGTATTTTTCAACACCTTCAGCTGCACGGTATGCAAGTGCGCCAACTGTTGCCGTTGGGTGACGATCGCCAAAGTGTGGCATTGCTGAAGCACCTACAACGAATAAGTTCTCTGCATCCCACATTTGTAGGTATGTGTTTACTGCTGATGTTTCAGGATCTGTACCCATTGTCACACCACCAGCATAGTGTGCACCGTTATAAACGTGGTCAAATTCTTCTGGAACTTCATCCACATCAATAATATCGGCACCCATTTTTTCCATCACTTCTTTACATTTTTTAATACCGAATTTAGCGATATTGCGGTCTTGATCAGTATATTTATTTGTAACACGAAGTAATGGATCACCAAATGCATCTGTATAAGTTGGGTCTAAATCTAAATAGTTATGCCACCAAGGAAGTACCCCAGGTGTAAACCATACGTTTAGACTACGGTTCGCATAGAATAATGATTTTTCTTTCCACTCTTTACCCCAAGATGGTGTTCCTTTAGGTACTGGGTTATTGTTGATTGGTGCATCACCGTACTGTCTAATTTCGACTCCACCACCATGTAAGAAGTCTGTTTTAGAGTTATCGATGTGTTCTCCAGTTAAGTCACTGAATGTAGAACCTAAAGCACCGCCACCCATGTGTAGGTTAAATTTCTTATCTTTAAAGAAACCTCTAGCACCTAGGAATGTAATATTAAATTGTCCTGTAAAGTTACGACCAATAACACCTGTTTGTGTTTTTGGATCGTAAGGTTTTCCAATTTTCGACATTAATAGTAGACGGTTATTTGCTAATGTGAAGGCACCAAGAACAACAACATCTGCAGGTTGCTCGTATTCTTGTCCCGTCATCATGTCAACATAAATGACACCTGTTGCTTTTTTACCGTCATACGTCACACGACGGGCATAAGCATGTGTTCTTAGTTCGAAGTTACCTGTTTTTTGTGCTGTTGGAATAACCGTTACAATTGGATCAGACTTAGCACCGAAATCACAACCGTAATGTGTACAATATGAACAATACTGACACTGGTTAATCACTTCACCATCCGGATTTTCATAAGTTTGCGTCACGTTTGCAGAAGAAATCTGGAATGGGTGATATCCAAGTTCTTTTGCTGCATCTTTAAATAAACGTAAGTTTGGTGTATCTACTGTTGGTGGGTTCGGATAAGGTGAAGAGCGTTTTGCACCTAGTGGATCTTCTTCACCAGAAATACCAGCTGTTTTCTCCCAACGATCATAATACTTTTCAAAGTCATCATATGAGATACCCCAATCACGTAATAGTGAACCTTCAGGGACACGATCTTTCCCATAACGCTTCTCTATTTCAGAACGAATTTCGAATTCGAACGGGTTGTAACGATATGTAGCACCTGCCCAGTGAACACTACTACCACCCAAGTGGTTACCTACCATCATTTCATCCTGTGTACGAACTGGTAGTGCTGTTTCATCCATTGATGTTCTAGATGTAATTGTTTCTAAACTTAAATCTTGCATAATATATTTACGAGACATATAACGTAGTTCGTCTTTTGCACCAATATAGTCGTTTGTTGATTTTTCTTCGCCACGCTCAAGTGCGACAACTTTATAACCAGCTTTAGCAAGTTCAGCTGCTACGACACCGCCTGACCAGCCTGTACCGACAACAACGACATCTACTTTATCTAGTTTTTTAGGCATGACCTAAATCCTCCTCTGTAACCCTTTGCTGAAAAGTTATTAATCTATATATATTAAATTACGGTTGATAGTCTTTTAAACTAATAGGCTCTTGTTTTACAAATTCCTCTGATTCAATATCATTGATATAAGCCGGACGTGGTCCAGGGAATTCACGCATTTTCCAGCCCATCATATCTCTATTTCCACCGTATAATGGATCAGCATATGCTCCTTCAATTGTCATCTGACGAAGAAGTTGGAAGAATGATTTAGATGAAGCCCCTCTCATTTTCTCTTTACCGTCTTCAAAAGCTTTTAGGATTTCGTCTTGCTGATCTCCTTCAATTTCATGGAAACGTTTATCATGTTTCTTCAAACTTACCTGATTCATTGTTCTTAAACCTTCAAGCATCATATCGCCACGGTTAAGACGTGACTGATAACGTTCACTATTATTAATTTCTTTAAATGGACCTTGCATATAATCTTTTCCGTTTTGACCAAATTCTCCAGCTAACTGACGGTCAATAAAATACGGAACACCTAACCATATAGCTCCTGGCCCATTATCGTCTTCTGGGTAAATGCGTTCAACTGCTGCTTTCAACACATCAAAATCCTCTTTGCGGTTGAAGAAAATTCGTGCATCCTTCCCATCGTCTTCCACATTGGTATCCGTTGAGGTCTGATCTGATTTCAAATTATTCGTAATCAATCCACCAAATAAAGATCCACCAATTACTCCTCCTAAAACAAGACCTGTGTTTTTAATAAATTTTCGGCGCCCCATGCCGTCTGCTTGTTGTTGCGGGTCTTGTTTATTCATGTCAGACGTTTGTTTTGTATTTTTATCTGTCATGATGTCCTTTCCTCCATTCCCAAAAGTAAACTCCCTTTAACTAGAATTTTTATCATCTAGTAGGTTTTAAAAAAAAGCACATCTGCTATTATATACTTGATACCTCCCGATTTCAAATGTAAATAAGTTGTATATGTTGTTTAATATGCGACTATTCAATTAACTCATGACTAATAGAATTTACTGAAGTGCTTTTATGTCTAAAAGTGCTTGATCCTGCCCTTTATCTCCTACACCGTCATACTTTTTCACTATTTTTCCTTTTGGATTTACTAGAAAAAAATTTGTCCCATGAGCAATCTGATCATTACCTGTACCAGGACTTGCTTTTTGTAATGACGTTTTGAAGTGGTTCATCGATAAGTCCTTAATCGTAGCAAAATCATAACCTGTCAAAAATGTCCAATTTGAAAAATCCACATCGTAACCTTGAGCATATTCTTTTAAAATTTCTGGTGTGTCGAATTCAGGGTCTACACTAAAAGACACAATTTGAATATCAAGTTTATTCTCTTTTAATTCATTTTGAAGTTTTGCCATGTTTTTTGTCATAACTGGACATACTGTTTTACAATTTGTATATACGAAACTTGCTAACCACCATTCGCCTTTTAAATCATTCAAGCCTAACTTTTCACCATCCTGAGTTGTATACTCAAACTCCGGTAATTGCTCAGACATATTTTCTTCTATTTTCCCACTACATGCTCCGAAAAATAAAAGTAAAATAAAAATAAATAATACTCGTAAGTGTTTCACATGATCATCCCCCTATATTTCAAGTTGTAACATTAGATGAATTTAAACATAGTAAAGTTTACGTTATTGACTTAAAAAACTCAATAAGAATATCATTCGTTTGACCTATTTACTATTCAACATTTTTAATATAACCAATGATGATATTTTAATGAAAGAGTATTTGAGTGGAGTGGTCTACCGGATGCGAACTCGGAGAAAAAGGCAAAACCGCAACGGATAGAGCGGTCTATCAGGTACGAACTATGAGAAGGATTCTAAAACAAAAAAACTGGGTGAATTATGTTATCATTCAACTTAGCTTGGTAAGAAAGGGAATTTGTAATAAATTTCTGATAGATACTAATTCGGGAGTAAAGTGGACGGGGCAACGAGTGGAGTAATTAACTAGATTCCAACTTGCAGGAAAAACCTCATATGTCACCTCAACCAACTATTATCAGTATCGAATATTTTTCAGTATAAGGTCCTTGTTTCTGTGGAGTTAGAATATATAGAGTAAAGTGAAGCCCGCAATGCAGCTATTCTTGTGATGAGGAAAAATATTACATAGCATTGAGACCTTCAACGCACCTAATATTGTTTAAGAACAAAAACGAGGTCACATTAAGTACTAACTTAACCAAAACATACGCCATTACGGTTATATTAGAGCCTCAACGTAACCTCAGTAAAATCTCATCTAAAAATCGCATTTGGTAAGAAAGCTGATACGAGCCAATTTGGTGCATCAACAATCTCACTTATCCTTAAATCTACAGCAATACTACATAGCATATAGGCTTCTTCGTCTGAAACGCCATATGTATCAACGATGTGCTCAATCATATAGCGAATCGCATTTTGTGACGCCTTATACAAGTCAGGACCATGGCCTGTCGTCACATAATAACCCATACTATCTGCTTCAGGCGTTGGTGGACCTGGAATTTCATAGCGTGGTTCAGCAATCGCTTTACCCTTATGCAATTTAAAACGAACAGTTGCCTCCATAGAAGCTTCGATAGCTGTACCACATACTTCACCATCACCTTGGGCAGCGTGTGTATCACCAATTGAAAACAATGCACCCTCAACTTGAACTGGTAAATACAGTTTCGTTCCTTTTATAAGATGACGAATATCCATATTACCACCATTATGACGTGGCGGAACAATACTATGGTTTCCTGGTTCTTTTAATGCCACACCAATTGTACCCGGGAAAGGTTTAACAAAAATATCGATACCAGGTAAAAATTCTGCTTTCTTCCGATTAGCAAGATCAATAATTTTTATAGCAGGATCAGGAAAATCGTCTGCTAATAAACCGAATCCCGGAACAATCGCTGTCCATCCCCACTCCAATTGACGAAAATCAAGCATTTCTACTTCAAGTGTATCCCCTGGCTTAGCTCCTTTAATATAAATCGGCCCTGCCACAGGATTCAGTTTTGAAAAGTCAACATTTTTAACATCTTCCGCTGTCGATTTGCGGTTAAATTGACCACCTGATGCTTCTACAATTTCATAGCTTATCGTTTGTCCAGAATCAACTTCAGCAATCGGTTCAATTGAATTATCCCATCCAATATGACTATGCGAATGAAAATCATGAATTGTCGTATAAGGATGATTATGATGATGAATCGTCATTGATCGCCTCTCCTTTTATCTCTTTAATACATTAAAGCACATGTTGCAATTTTTGCAAAATATTATTACTTCACTTTTATCCTACTTTTTATATTTTAATCGTATGGATTCCATCCTATTCCTCAACCCGTGGTAATCTTTCAGGTACATGTCTGGACCATGGTTTTAAGTATTCGATAAATTTTTTTGTAGCTGGAGAAAGCGTGTTAAATGATTTAGCAGCAATACCGATTGTACGATAACTTTCTTTTTCTAAATTAAGCACACGGATGTTTTTCGGCAAGCGATATAAAGCCATTTCAGGTAATATACTTATCCCCATCCCATACTGCACCATGGAAAAAATTGCTTGATCATCTTCTAATTCGAATTTTACATTAGGGACGACATTATTTTCTTTTAAAATTCTTTTCAAGTCATTGTCACTCCCCTTTTTGGCCCGGATAAGGGGTTCTTCTTCAATTTCAGAAAAGCTGACTTCGCTTTTATATGCAAGTGGATGATCGTCGGGAAAAATGCAGAGCATGCGATCTTTCTTCAAAGGGATGACTTCAAAATTGTATGATGTTGGTATCGAGACAAAGCCAAAGTCAACTTCACCTTTGTAAATCCACTCCTCGATTTCATCATAATCCCCTTCAAATAGTTCAATGTCAATAGTGGGATGGTAACGGCTGAATTCTTTTAAAATTTCTGGAAGCCACTGAACAGAAACACTTGAAAACGTGCCAATTCGAATCGTTCCAATTTCAATACCGTTAATATCAGCAATCTCTTGTTCCATTTCTTCATACCATTGCAATATTTCCCTAACGTACTTCAGAATACGTTCGCCATTACTCGTTAAAGTAATCCCTGAACGTCCACGATGAAGTATTGGAAATCCCCAATTATCCTCTAAACTGGCAATCGCATGACTCACTGCAGATTGGGAAAGATTCAGTTCTTCTCCCGCTTTTGTCAAACTACCTAATTCAACAACCTTATGAAATATAGTAAATTTTACGAGTGACATAGCTATCCATCCCTTCTAAAATTATTGAAAACTATTACATGATTTTTTTTCATGCAAACATCAAAAAACATTCATTTTATTTATTTTAAACTTACTATTATACTAGATATTAATCAAATTTTTCGTATCGGGTGGTGAATTCAATGCAAGCCAAAGGAAACAATGAACTTAAAAATAAGCAATTAAAAGGCGATTTAATGATGTTATTCGTCACGATGTTATGGGGTTCATCCTACTTATTTATGAAAATGGGGATAAACACCATTCCTGAATTTAATTTAGTCGGTCTACGCTTTGTTCTAGCGTTTGTCATTTCGGCAGCTGTGTTTTATAAACGGTTAAAACAGGTTGATATGACTATCATAAAATACGGGGCTTTACTTGGATTCTTTCTATTTGGTACGTTATCAACCGTTACGATTGGGATGAATGATACGTCTATTTCAAATGCGGGTTTTATTTTTAGCTTAACCATTGTTTTCGTCCCATTACTGATGGCAATCTTTTTCAAAAAAGTACCTGATGCAAAAACTATTTTCGGTATTTCTATTGCTCTTATTGGGATTGGACTTTTAACATTAAATAATGGCTTAAATTTAAATAAAGGTGATTTCCTTATCACATTAGGTGCCATCTTTTATGCACTATATATCATTGTGACTGACCGAGTTACGAAACACGTTGATTCGATTAACCTCGGTGTCGTTCAACTCGGTTTTGCCGGACTATTCGGGTTTATCTTTTCATTTATTTTTGAAAACCCAGTGATGCCAGGCACAACTGAAGCGTGGATTGCGGTTCTAGCATTAGGAATCTTTTGTAGTGCCATTGGGTTTATCGGTCAAACGATTGCCCAACAATATACAACTCCAACACGAACGGGTTTAATCTTCTCTTTAGAACCCGTTTTTGCGGCTCTCTTTGGCTTTGTCTTTGTCGGTGAAGTCCTATCGGCAAAAGGTTATCTCGGAGCAGCACTTATTTTGATTGGTATCATTTCGACTAAAATTGACTTAAAAAAATTGGGCTTTGGAAAACAATATAGCGAAATGGATATTTAACAAGAAAGCGAATGTGACGAACTTAAAGTCACATTCGCTTTTCATTACTTATTAGTGTGTAGTTGTTTATTCATTTTATCTGCCACTTTTTTATAATAAAAATAAAAGCTGGTCCAATTTAACATATATATAACTGAGAATATGATGATTCCAACGGTAATAGTATCGAAACGAAGTGGAATCCAACCAATTGGTATGGCGATTAAAAAGAACCCACCAATCGTTAAGAGGAAATGAATGATCGTTTGTTTTAATGGACTCCATGCTTCTATTTCAAAAATGAAGGAGGACAAGCCGAAATAAACCCCAAGGATTAAACTAGCGAACATATAAAGCCAAATAACATCAACTGTTGATTCAATATGGGTAAATTTGATCATTGTTAAAGCGATAAAAGTAAATAGGCCACCAGCTGCTATCCCCATAGTCGTTTTCTGTAATATTCTGTTAATCATGCGCTTGCCCTCCTTGTAATTTTTCTTTAACAGAAGAAACATATCGACGCGTGATATATTCTTTATTTCCCGAATGGAAGTAAACACATAAATTACCGTTAAATGAGAGTTCAAAACGTTGGATTTGTTTTAAATTACCGATTACAGACTTGGAAAATCGTATAAAGCTATAAGGTATAAGTAACTCTTCTAGTTCATACAGTTTCTTTTTTATCTCAATATGTTTTTTATTTTTTAATGCGGCAAACACTTTTCGATTTTCTGCATAAATATAATCAATGTCATCCGGGGCTAATATAACGGTCTGCTCGTGATCAATCCCAAACAATCGTTGTGCTTGCCTACCTTTAATTATTTTTAGTAGTTCATCCAATTCTTCTGTCCATTCGTTCGTCTGAATAGTTATAGACGTCTTGTCGTACTTCTCGTCAATATCGATGTTTACTTTCATTCCAATCTCTCACCTCATGCTATTTAACTTCGTGCTACTTTTAAGAAGGAACCATATCGTATAACAGCTAACAAGAAACCTGATGTGCCGTAAGCCAATAAGACACCGCTTGCCATAAAGAAATCTTTATAAGCTAATGTTCCATGCATCGTATCTTGAAGAGCCTGATGTGCCCAATATTGTGGTAAAAACTCCGCCGTTTTTTGTAACATGTTTGGCATCATATCAATCGGAACCCATAAACCGCTAATAAGTGCCCCACCTAATGCTATGACTTGTGTCAAAGCGATTCCCATGTTTTCTGTCTTAACGCTTAAAGCAAGAAGCAACCCTAAACCCGTTACCATATAAGCTAAAATAATGGATAAACTTGTCAACAAGATTGGTTGTTCCAAGTTAATGTCGTAAACTACTTTTCCGAAACCAAATAGAATAAAGATTTGCACACATACAATAACAATATACGGGAGCCATTTTCCGAGTAAATAAAATTTTGGTTTAATTGGAGCGCTTGCTATACGAGCCGTCATCCCTGAATCACGATCTTTTATAAAGCTTGTTACCATTGAAATCATAATAAAAAAGACAAACATGACTGTGTACCCTGGGACAATAGACGTTATGATTTCCTGTTTAGCCATATCATCTGCACCAGACGTGAAAATCTCAATAAATAAATACGTAAAAATAATAGGTAAAATAACCATCCAAAATAATAGGCCTTTATCTTGAAGATTCTTTTTCATTTCTAATATGAAAATAGCTCCCATCATACATGCCCCCTTTGTCCATCTCGTAATTCACTTCCCGTTAATGTTATAAACACATCTTCAAGTCGTGGGCGAACAATTTCTAGACGCAACAGTTTATCTGATTCCTCTTGATAATGTTGTAAAATTGTTTCCATAACGGGAATGAATTGATTCGTTGCAATTAAATGACCATCTTTATGTGGCGTGATATCACCTAAAGTAATAAGCTGTTCCGGTAACTCTTTCATTCCTTTTACAAAAACAGAAGGAATTGCGTACCGTTGAAGTAAATCGTCAACCCTACCTTGTTCAATGATTTCACCATGGTCAATAAAAGCGACTTCATCACAAAGTTGTTCAACTTCTTCCATATAATGTGTCGCGTAAATAATCGTGCACTCTTGTTGTTGTAGTTGCTTAATCATCTCAAAAATATAACGACGAGATTGTGGGTCGATACCGACCGTCGGCTCATCCATAATCAAGATATTCGGGCGATGCATTAAGGCGCAGCCAATATTTAAACGGCGTTTCATCCCACCAGAAAATTGTTTCACTTTATCCTTTGCTCGGTCAGATAATCCAATTTCTTTTAAAACTTCCATAGCCCGACTTTTTAATTCTTGTCCTTTTAAACCATACAGCTTACCGAAAAAATAGAGATTACTTATAGCTGATAGATTTTGTTCCAAGCAAATTTCTTGCGGAACATAACCAATTTGTTCTTTCAAATTTTGATTTGATGGATTCATTAATCGAACTTTTCCATCATAATCTAGAATAATAGATGCGATGATTTTTAATAGTGTTGATTTACCCGCTCCGTTTGGACCAACTAATCCATAACAAGTCCCTTTTGGAATGACTAATGAAACGGATTTTAATGCTTCTTTGTTTCCATATTCTTTCTTTACTCGATTAATGTGTAATACCATTTTTCAACAACACCTCGCTTTTGCCTTATTATCCCATAGCTCACATATTTGGAAATTAGTTTTAACATAACAGGTATAAAAAGATGTCTAACATGACTGAAAAGTTTAATAAACAAATCCATTAGGTGTGACTCTGCAAGTGTTTTTGTATCATCTACATCGTAATACCGTTTTATTATCGTAAAAGGATTCATATTTGGGCATTTGTTTTAATATTGTCATTTATTCACCGGTGTTCTGTGTTCATTTACATGTTAAAATTTATTTAGATAGAGTATATGTCATAGTATTGCTAGTATACTAATAACCTAGAGAAATGAGGAATTTCTATGAAAACAAAAAACTTGTTTCGCCTGATTTTGATAGCTGTTGCATTAGGAGCTAGTATCGCTACACTCGTCCTTAATATGATGAAGAGCATTGAAGTAAGTAGCGCTATTACATTATTATCAATTGGAATCATATGTTTAGCACTATTACGACTACAGGAACAACAGTAAACTTAAGTTTAGGCACATTCACAAATGCCACGCATAAAATGGATGTAGCATTTGTGAAAGGAATGACGAAAATGTATCGTACATCTTATATGTACCCTTATCCTTGTTATATCTATGTTCCAACTTGCACAAGGTCTTTTGTTTATCCACCGATTCAGATGGAAGAGAACAGCAAGCATTTCGGTTATATGCCTTATCAATCTGAACGACAACGAATCGTATTAAAAGACTATGGAAAACAACCTTTTGTTTTAGACATTGAAGACGCAGCAGAAGCAAACCGAACGTTTCGAACAGCTATTTGGACTGGAGATTATCTACAAGTCACCTTAATGAGTATTAATGTCAATGAAGATATTGGATTAGAAATCCACCCAAACACGGATCAATTTTTACGTATTGAAGAGGGTCGAGGAGTGGTACAAATGGGCGATTCGAAAGAAAACCTGACGTTTGAACGCCATGTTTCCGAAGATGATGCAATTATGGTTCCAGCTGGCAAATGGCATAATATAACTAACACAGGAAGAAAACCACTTAAACTTTATAGTATTTATGCACCACCTGAGCACCCATTTGGAACCGTTCATCGAACAAAGGCTGATGAAATCGCTGCAAAACAAAGCAATCGCTCGGAGTGAGGATTTAGATTAGACTGCGTTGGGCTCTGGCGCTTTGTTATATCATGGATTCGGTTGAGATTTGGTCCCATGAGTACTCAACGCGAATTCTCATGACGTTTTTTTAGTACGAGAGAACGCATTGAGACTCCAATGTGGTGTCTCGGGATGTTGTTTCAGCGCGAGAGGCTGCATTGAAGCTTCAACGTGGTGTCTCGGGATGTTGCTTCAGCGTGAGAGGCTGTATTGAAGCTCCAACGTGGTGTCTCGGGATGTTATTTCAGCACGAGAGGCTGTATTGAAGCTCCAACGTGATGTCTCGGGACGTTGTTTCAGCGCGAGAGGCTGTATTGAAGCTTCAACGTGATGTCTCGGGACGTTGTTTCAGCACGAGAGAACGCTTTGAAGCTTCAACGTGATGTCTCGGGACGTTGTTTCAGCGTGAGAGGCTGTATTGAAGCTCCGACGTGGTGTCTCGGGATGTTGTTTCAGCGCGAGAGGTCATATTAAAGATTCAAATGAGAAATATTCAATAAGCCTCATGCTTCCATTGCAACGCTTTTCGCTCTATTTTCTTAACCATATCATTTTTTCCTTCTATATATGACTCTATATCATACGGATATTGTTCGGCGAGTTGAGTCTTTAACTCGCCATACCTTTTTTTGACCTCCCGATGAGCTCGCAAATAATCGCGAAAAGCTAAATGACGTTTAATGTTGCTACTTCCCACTTGAAACATATGCACATGATGTGTGCGCTGGCTTCCAACTTTTTGAAAATATCTTCGCCCATGAATACCATTCTCTCCTTTAGGGATATACCCGATTTCACGCATGGCTTCATTATATGAATCAATCAAATGAATGTCTCGGATAACTGGCATGATGTCGATGATTGGTTTCGCTTGTAGGCCTGGTACAGATGTACTACCAATATGATGAATAGAAATGATTTCTTTTCCGAAAATGTGATAAAGCATCTTAACCTCTTCTTCAAACATAGCGGGCCATCTTTCGTTATATGAACTAACTTCAACTTTTCGCAAATGTTACTTCCCCTTTACTATATTTATTCATCATCAACCATTTTCATTAAAAAGGGATATAAATAGTCCACAGCATGATGCGCATTTTCTTCAAACAAGCGCTCGACAGCATCACGTTTTTTCTCTACAAAAATAACTTCTTGAAATTCAGGTTTTTCACCTTGACTAATTAATTCTGTCGCAAACCGTTGATAATCTTCCAGTAACTCTCTTGCTACCAATTCTATTTTTATATGAAATAAGATAACTAAATGGTCATAGCCAGCTGTTTTCATGAGGTAGATCGGTGTGCATTGTTCAATCGTGTCATGTTCAATGCCGAATTCTTCATTTACTTCCCTTAAAACACTATTTTCTACATTGAAATATCGGCCTGTTATATCTTCCCAGCCTAACCCTCCTCCAGCACATTGCAGGCGGTCGGGATAAGCTGTGTGGGAAGCCATTTTCCCAATAACAAATTGGCCATCTTTCGTTTCAATCAAACCAGCACCATAAACAATTTTACAACCTTCTTGATCGGTTATATGATGACGAACGGTATGCAAATAATGGGCGTAATCAGTCAGACTCAACTTGATGTTCATCACATCGTCCTGTTCGACAATCGATTGGATAGAAAATGTGTCACCTCGAAAAAATTGTTGCTCTTTATTAACATCCAACCAAAACTTCTCAATTTCCTGTTTACGCCGTGATGATAAACGAACTTCTTCACCTGTATATTCTACTTTCACTTCTTTATTGTATGAAAAAATTTGATTAGATTTAATGACCTTCACACCCTTTCGATACGCCAAACTACCTCAGCAATTTCCTAATTCTATCTGGAATCATCACGACCTCTGTTTTCAAATCAACTGGTTCAAACGTTTTGTCAACACATTCATTCCAGAATGCGATATGTTTTTTATCTACCCAATGATTTGAAGTCTCCACATCTTGTCCACCTTCACCTTGGACAGAATACCAATACAGATATTTATCACCATTGAGATGTTCTCTAAACATTGTTTCGACATACATTTTTTTCGCCTTCTAACGTGAGTAAGACATCCTTCATATGTTCAATTAAAAAAGCCCTCCACTCATCAACACGTTTTGATTGTCCCTTTTTGACTCGAAATCTTGTTAACTCAATATTCATGTTAATCCTTCGTTTAAATATAAAAGTTTAACCATTAATTATTTTCTATCCTAACACCAGAAATTTCTGAAATCAATTCATTTTATAATTACCCGTAATTATTTTTCATGGTATGCTATATTCATTGGTAGCCAGACATCCAATGACGAAAAGGTTGATTAAATGTTTTATCGAAGAAAATATTATTTAGTAAAAGAAGAGTTTGTTGATATTTTTAATGAACATTTTCATCGTACGAATTTACCAAATCAATTGAAGCATGGTACACGATTTATCGGAAGATGGATGAAAGACAATGGTGATGGGACTGTAGAGATCTTTGCCATTTGGGAATATGACAGCTATGAACAATACATAGAAATAGAGAATAATATACGCAGCGATGAGGCACATGTTAGAGAGATTCAAGACTGGTACGAAAAGCATGGTGGAAGAGATGATGTACTCAAACACTATTTATTAGAGGTCCGCAACGAAGCCATAGAATCAACAAAGCCGAAATATACATGTCCTTGTTGTGGGTATAAAACGTTAGATGAAGAACCACCCGGCTCTTGGGAAATATGTGATATTTGTTATTGGGAAGATGATCCGCTTCAATTTGAAAAAACAGATGAAGGTGGTGGAGCGAATCAGCCATCTCTAAGACAAGCTCAGCAAAACTTCCACGCTTTTGGAGCATGTGATGAAGAATGTATCGAGCTAGTAAGAAAACCAAATGAACATGATGACAAAGATCCTCATTGGAAACCGTTAGATTAACGAATAAAAGTGTCTCGTGAATCATAGTGTGGGTTCACGAGACACTTTTTCCATTAAGGTACAATTTATTTTTTCTCTCCAAGTGATAATTGGTAGACTGGGATTAAGGTGTCATAAATCGCCTTTACTTCATTGAGAAACGCTTCGCCATCTTTTAAAATCGGATCAGCCATCGCAAATTGTTTTCCAACTAAAAACTCGGCACTTTTCACTTTTGAAAAGCGTTCCAATTTCTCACGCAAATGAATATCAGCCAATTTTTCGTTTGATTTTTTCATATGATTCATTGATACATCATAGTCTTGAGGGATGATGTCTGCTAACGTCTCTTCATACTCCAAGAAAGTACGAGCATATGCCTGTTTATTCGGTAATTCATAAATGTAGGCTAACCAAACAAAGACACGGTCATCCCATAAACCTATTTGAAAATGTGGGTGTTTCTTATACCCACGCTTATTGTAACTAAAAGCCATCCATGTATCATTAGGTGGGTTCACTGTTCGGCGGGCATGTTTAGCAATATGTATATACATATCATGACCTATTTTTTCAGTTAAATAATCAGCCAATTCATCACCGATTGCTTTAAACTTCGGCTGAATCCGTTTGCGAATAGCTGTCATTCGTTCGTCTAACCCATCGATATGAAATGTTTCGAAATCTGCTTGTGTAAATCCTGTAAATGTCATTCAAAAGCCTCCGATTGTTTTTTCTACTATTATAAATCCTATAAGAATAGGATGCCACTTGTTGAACTGATTATCAGATTGTTTATAGATTCCTGACGTCATAGACCCTCTGCTATACATCCAATACAAAAACATTACGATAATATATTTCCGACTGCTAAGTCCTCACCGATGCCCATTCAAGTGCATACACTATGTCATGACTAGTTGGGGGAGGTAACATAGTAATGGAATTAACTGCAGCACACTGGATGTATTTAATCGGGACGTTTATCATTATCTTATCAATGCTGTGCCGACAAAATATTGTTGTACCATCTCTTATCGTGACTTTCTTAGTTGGATGGATATATTCCGATTCCTTTATCATTGGCTTACAAACGATATTTAATGCTAGTTTAATTGCGGCTGGTGAGTTATTTAATATTTTTCTGATTATCGCCATTATGACTGCGTTGTTATACGCTTTAAAAACGCTTGGTGCTGATGAACAGATGATCACACCATTTCAGCACGTTATGAAGAATGGACATATGTCTTATTGGGTTATTATTTTCGTTACGTATACGATTTCTCTCTTCTTTTGGCCAACACCTGCTGTGCCACTCGTTGGAGCTCTACTAATTCCTGTTGCTATACGTTCAGGACTTCCACCCATTGGTGCCGCTATCGCCATTTCACTTGCTGGTCAAGGCATGGCTCTTTCCTCTGATTATATCATCCAAATCGCTCCTTCTTTAACAGCGACAGCGGCTGGAGTAGATGTAAATATTATAGCTAATCGAGCATTTGTATTATCCATTATTACAGGAAGCATTGCTATCATTATCGCTTATTTCTCAATAAGAAAACAGATTGCATCTCCCTCTAATAGCCATTTAATTGCTTGGGAAAAAACGGACAATTCCTCTCAGGTAAATCAAGATCCTGAAGCTCATAAACGAAGTAAAAGCAAATATGGTCTTCTTTTTGCCATCGTCGTTCCGCTAACATTTTTTATCATTATATGCTATATGTTTCTCGCTATTTTTATTGATACTATTCAACCGATCGAAGGCGGAACAGGAGCCGCTTTAATTGGTGGTGCGTCTATCATACTTCTTATCATCGCATCTGTCTTTAAAGATATCCGTTCTTCCTTAAATCTTGTTAGTGACCATCTTGTAATGGGATTCTTATTCGCCTTTAAAGCTATGGGACCGGTTATACCAATTGCAGGATTCTTTTTTATGGGGAGTAGTGAATTATTGAGTAAAATACTAGATACGAATGCCGAAGAAACACCATCTTTTCTATTTGATTTTGTCGTTTCCGGTCAGCAATTCATACCAGAAAATCCTTTTATATCAGGATTTGGAATTCTTCTTATCGGAGCGATTACGGGGTTAGACGGCTCCGGCTTTTCTGGCTTACCTTTAGTCGGTTCTTTATCTGGGGCCTTAGGAAGTACTGTCGGCATAGACGTAGAAACTTTAGCTGCCATAGGACAAATGGGTTCTATTTGGGTAGGTGGTGGAACATTAATTGCTTGGTCCTCCCTTGTGGCAGTAGCTGGTTTTGCCAAAGTTCCAGTCATGGATCTCGTTCGAAAATCCATTGTTCCCGTAATGGCTGGATTAATCATCTCTACCTTAATAGGGTTGTGGATTTTTTAACGATGTATGTATATTAAAACGACAAAATGAGTCCGTATGATTAGCTGCTTCATTTAAATTGGAATATACTGTCACCCTAAACTACCTTAGCAGAAGAAATATAGTATAATAGCAGATATATTAATATTAAAGGAGAAATAACATTGTTAGGAAACATAGGTGAAACTTTTACATTAGATCGACCTGCTTTTTATCTCATTACATTTATTGTCATATGTAACTTTGTCTATGTCGTTTTCTTTAAAGATAAATTAAGTCCAATCAATTATATACTTATTAATTCTCTTTTCTTCGTCCTTATTGGAGCTTATTTAACGTTCCAGTCCGGGATTATTGTAGATGAACTTAATTTATCTGGAGATTCTTTGACTTTGATTTTGTTAATTGTCTCTGGGCTTTTCCTGATCCTTAGTGTCTTGTATAAAAAAGATTAAATCAGTCTGTTAATAATATTGGGGTGTCGTTAATATCTTGAAACTTCACCCCACATCTACACCTATTTGCCAAGATAGTAAAACGTAAAACTAGTTTGCACCCTCATATATCAGCACAAACGGTTTATTTTCATCCATTGTTGCACGGTATACACTTATTCCTCCAGATGGTGGTGTTGCAGAAGACGAGTCAATTGTAAAATCTTCATTTAGTGATATCGTCCACTTCGCTTGATTATTTTCAGTCAGGACAATAGCAAGTGTGCCAAACTGAACAATTTGATCCCAATCGAATGTTTCTGTTCGACCATTTTGCGTAACAGAAATTCCGTCTGGACTGCTTATAAGTTCTATATTTTCACCTTGCCATGCACCTTGTATCTCAGCTCCAACATAATAATAAGAAAGACCACCACCACGGTCACCATATGTACCGATGAATTGATGAATTGTTTTATCAGTGGCTTTATATGTAACTACAGCCACATCATTTGCTAACCATTCCACTTTAAATTCGCCATCTGTTTTATAGGGCAATGTTTCCTTTGGGAGAGCAAGAATACCGTAATAGTTTCTATAATAAACTGCCTCACCGGTTTTGGTATTCTGTTTTATCGCTAATACATGCTTAAAATCAGGTGATATACTTGTTACATTTTTAATTTTTGAATTACCTATAACGAGCAACACGCTATTCATAATTATAAATAAGATTACAATACTAGCTACGGCAAGTTTCCACTTTTTTGTGAGTGTTAGTAAAAACAGTATTCCTAGTGATAAACAAAGAACACAGATTATATTTATAATGTAAAATATCCGGTTATCAATGTATTCCACTTGAAATCTTTGATGGATAAATAAGTAACCCATTTGTAAAAAAAAGAAACCGATTGCTAGAAAGAAAAGTAACCAGCCTATTATTTTAATTCGTTTATCCTGCCTCTTGGTCATCTACTTCTATCTCCTTCGAAAATTCCCATGTTTTACCGTTATCTTTTGAAATAAATTTCCCCTTCACTTTACCGCCTTTATAATCACCATTAGGACCTTGATTAACGAGAAGCACCAAATGGGCTTCTTCCTTAACAGGCATTTCAGCTGTTACAAAAATTTCATGATAATTTTCTGGAACATTGGTAAAGGCTTGCGTCCATGTGTTTCCACCATCTTGTGTTACATAAAGTTCCGGTTCATCTGGATTAATAGTTCCATAAGACAAAAACCCAGTTTGTTCATCTATAAATCCACCGTCCGAAATCAATCGAGTGACACCCGATTGATTTGTTTCCTTCCAATTTTCCCCACCATCATATGTTATATAAACATTTGATGCTTCTTGTGCTACAACGCGGTCACCACTAATAATGACATAACCGAATTCTTCAGTTAGAAAAGCTACTTTTCGAAAGCGAATCATTGGATAACGATCTGTAACAATAGCGTCTTTCCACGTTTTACCTTGATCATGCGAGTATGTTAATACAACTTTATTTTCATACTCGTTTGTTTTTTCCATATATAAAAATGCCACTCGATTTTCCGAAAGGATATAACTGTTTTTAATCAGCTCTTGTTTATTCCCATTGTACTCCCCAGCAAATAAATTATCTATTTCAACTGGAACGTATTGCCAAGTTTTGCCTTTATCAAATGTTATGTTTAGCTCTTTATTTTGAAGGGAATAACCCACTGTATGATCATCATCATAGATCGGTTGTAATTTCTCAGCCTCTGGTGATATGTCTTGTTGTTCCTCCCGATTTGTAGGTAGAGAAGAGCTTTGGGGATACTGTAGATAGATTATGATAGAAATGATTAAGCCGACCATGACGACACTTGCTGTAATAAGAATTATTTTTTTCACAGGTAGTCCCCTCCTTTTGATTATTGACGATAAAGAGATACTATTTTATTTGATTAACTGCAGCCTACAATTGACTAGACACACGCACTCCGCACATGTCCCAACAAAAAACAGTTGAGATATAGATTAGAAATACCTACCCCACACTTCATTTAGAAAAGGACGGTGTTCATACGGACATTTAATATATGATAAAATAGTTTATCAATATGACTACGTATTTAATTGAAACATCATCATCTCGTTTGTCGTTTTAACATTGGCATCAAAGTGAATAATGACTAAAACTGCACACTAAACCCATTAAACTTATGTATACCTGTACCAAAATTTGCAAATTCCCTTTTCTCTTAGAAATTTAACTGCGACCTTCATATACTAGAACTCCATATTAAAATATTCTAATGGTATGGATTTGTAAGACAATAGACAGCCTGTTCTTCTCCAAATCTCAACAATGTTTCACGTAAATTCATCCCTAATTTTTCTAACAATTTACATGAAGGTTTATTTGCTGTTTGAGTTTCAGCAATAACTTCCGGTAAATTTAGACTTTTGAACGCGTAATTGATTACTTCTTCCACAACTTCACTACCAATCCCTTTCCCCCACCACTTTGGAAGGAATTGATACGACACTTCTGTAGATATACCATCATGGTATGTGTCAAGCGAGATGAGTCCTACAAATGTATGCGTACTTTTTTCTTTAACTATCAAGTTCAATCCGGCCATTTTTTGGTGAACCATGTTTAAAAAAGTTTTCTTAATCGTATCTTCTTCTAAAATTCCGCCTAGATACCGTCTAATATCTGTATTCATATACAATTGTTTAATGGCTTCATAATCATCCTCTTGTAATTTTAAGAGGACACATCTGTCAGTTTCAAGCAAAAAATCACTCCTTTTTTCACTATATTTTACGGTCTCGATTCGGTTATTTTATAAAAGCGATATCATAAGCGTATACTTGATGATGTTTATTTAAAAATTCATCTAACCCTTCAATTTCATATGTCTGAGTTTTTTCTCGTGTTAAGAGGTCATATATGACAATAGCTGATTGCTCAAAAACTTCATCCTTTTCATTAAGATGGCTGTAATAAAGAAATAATTGCTCATCTTTCCAATCAACTTTAACAAAACTTGCCGGATTTATATTTTCCTCAATGTTAAAATTTTTTTCGATTTGCTCTGTCTTTAATGCCATTGTGTAAATATTCCCTTTTCCATCTATCGCATATAATAAATCATCATGAATATGAATGCTTTTACGTCCATAAGGTAAATAGTCTTGTTCTAGCTCACTATTTGTTGCAAATAAGTCATGATATGTGACCGTTTTCTTGGTAAGGTCGATATCTCCTATTTTAAAATAGGATTGATCTTGTTCATGAAATAAAGTCATATAATACAAATGATGATCATGATAGATTAAATGGCTTAAAGGATACGCATCAGCCTCATTCCAGGATATAATTTGTTTTGTTTCAGCCTTGTCGGATAATGTTACTTGATGGAGCGTAAAATCAACGGACATCTTTTCATCACTTAATGGATTGGCTGCAATCAGATAAATGTCATCACTATGTACACCTCTCGTATCAATATAAAATGGCAACGTATCTTGTTTCAATTCATTCCCCTGTTCCCAGTAAATATCGGACTGATATTCTGAACTGCCATCGGGAATACCTGTATTGAAAATCGAGAAAAATGTATCGTCTTCTTTAGCTGCGACAAAATCTCCAGTATACTGTTTTTTGTTGCGTTTTACTTTTGTAAGCCCCGATGAATTAGAAACAATATAATCATGTGACTCATCTTGAAAAAAGACCGCACCAACATCATCAGAATAAGTAATGCTCCCTAATTCCAACCCTTTTGTTTGATATGGATAAATGGTGCCCTCTTCGTCAACAAAAACGACAAACCCTTTTCCCGGTGTCGTGTCCATTGTTGTTGAATAATACAAGACAGCTAACTTATCTTCTAAAAAATTTGGATCATCTAACTGTTCATCTGTCAGTATTTGTGTTGTAGGATTTTTCGTCATAACCCAACCAAACAAACTGATACATAAAATAACACCAATAAGAAGCAACCACGTTTTTCTCATGTAAAAACCCCTTTAATTAGCAAACTTGTTATGGTCAAAGGACCATAACAAGTTTAGAGATTTATTGAATAACTAAATACGTTTCTACATAACTAGAATCGCGAATATCTTTCGGATAAACACCTGCACCTTTATTGTAATCAATATCAATGCCAGCATTTAAAAGGTAAGCACTCCATAATAGTTTAGAGCAGTTTTTTGCTCCGTAGTGACCTGTGTGGCGGTTCGTAGCAAAGTTATAAGAGTATGGGTCGCCTACACGACTCTTTGCCCAATTAGCAGCCGCGTCACGATTTGTTTGTGTTGTCTTTACTTTTTGCATGACCGCGTTTTTCTCGACATTTCTATCATTATAGCGAATCATTCTTACACCCGTTGATGGGAGAGATTCGACGACATAATAACGATTGTAATAGATGCCGTTGTGACCATGCGGAACCCCTAGAGTCGTAGAAGGTGTGTAATAAATATCGCCATTTCTTTCAGACGGCTTTAATTTATAGTTCCCAGAACTTCCACCTGCTAGTTGATTTCTTTCTTTCTCATCTTGAGCAATTTGATCCTCTAATTCTTTTAAAATCATGTCAGCTGCTTCAGTAATCGTTAGCCCTTCTTCTTTTGCAAATATTGTCACTGATTCTTTCACTTCCTCAATCGACACACCTTGTTGAAGGTGTGCAATTTTAGAAAAAACATCATTCTCGGAAAATGCCGCACTTGCACTGACTGTCATCGTTCCTGATAAACATGTGAAAATCACAATTAACAATAAGCCTATTCGTTTCACTTGATACGCCTCCTCTTTTTAAATTTTTATGAGTTTTATTAAATGTTTATTCTGTTAATTATATATATGACAAGATTTTACGTGATGGGTTGACTAATGACTCAAGTTTCTCATGTTTTTTACTGACCAATGCTATTTCCATATGCATGAATATAAGCATCATAATCCTCTTCGGAAAATAACGTCATGATCACTTGTCCAAATAGATGACTTTTCAAGAAATCAATAATCGTTCTCATTGCAATGGTGGCAGCTAATTCGATTGGAAAACGATAAGCGCCTGTTGATATTGATGGAAATGCAATGCTTGTCAGTTCTTTATCCAAAGCAAGTTGTAATGAATTTCGATAACACTTCGCAAGCAATTCATCTTGATTTGACTTACTTTGACTCCAGATTGGACCTACTGTATGGATCACATATTTAGCTGGTAAGTCGTATCCTTTTGTTATCACAACTTCACCTGTTGGTAAATATTTACCATTTAACTGATGTTCTCTAATCTGTTTACACTCTTTGAGTAACTCAGGACCAGCTACATTGTGAATCGCCCCATCAACACCCCCTCCCCCCATTAATGTTCCATTGGCTGCATTTACAATTGCGTCCGTTTTTTGTTTTGTCAAATCACCTGTCATCAAAATAAGTTCATTACCGTTTATTTCGACATGCATCGACCATTCTCCTTCCAAAATATTAATTTTCACACTATTTTTACGTCTATTAATATATTAGTTGAAGTAGTATCCTATTTCATAAAACATGATTGTAGCAAATCGGACAAGCATTGGGATAATATTGAAACCAACACGTTCAATTAATCGTACAAATCATATGGAGTGATGAACATGAACAATACCGTTTATATTTCAGATCATTTTCTCTCATCGGGCGAAACAGCTATTCGAGACGTCGAAAATAATGTCATTGGCTATTTAGATTTGAAAAGCATGTTTAAATCGGGCGTATCCGTATTAGATGTGAACAGGGCAACACTTGCTTCAGGGAAATTTAAGTTTTTTTCTAATCAATGGCTTGTTTTAAACGAAGTTGAGGAACAAATTGGTGTAGTTAAACAGAAATTCTTCTCTTTTTCAAAAAAGTATACGTATACAACATCAGGTGGAGACATATTTTATTTTACGTCACGTGCTTTCTCTAAAAACTTTCTTATCTTTGATGAACGTCACCAGGAAGTTGCTTCTTTTCAACGGACGAGTAGCTTTTTCTCAACACCAGCGTATAAAATTAACCATAACAATGATCACTTTACAACTGAAGAACTCATCATTATTGTCATGGGGATTAATGCGATCGAAAAGAGAAACCAATCAAATGCAGCTAATGCAGGACAGTAAAGATGTTTGATTATGGGTCATATTACCTAGGATTAAACTTAGATAAAAATCAAAAGGATAGGGATTGAAGACAAGCTTATTCCATTTAAAAAAATTCATATTCGAATAAGCTTGACTCCCATCACTTCAAAATGATAGTCAAACGCAAAAACCTTTTCGATGTTATGCTCTTTCATCAAAGCCACAGTCAATGCATCACAATACGAAATATCTTGGTCATTAAACTGCTGAAGTATTTGAAGTGTTTTTTCTCTAGTGGATGTCGTTACATTCGGAATGATAAATGGTGGACCAGTCAAGACCGTTTTAAGAAAATAATGCGCGATATAGAATCCTAGCCTATATCTTAATAGGGAATAAGTCTCCGTAATCACTGCTTCCGATATCATAAAATCATAGTTCTTTAACTTTGTCGATATATCACGCGCTTTATAATGATATTGATCTTTCACATGGTTTAACGCAATAAGTGCGCTCGTGTCTATAAAACATTTATTTCTTTTCACTTCCCTCATTCCTCCATAAATACTCGTCGTGTTTTTCAGCTAAATCTTCTACCGTATCTACTGAATGTTTTTCTGCTTCTTTTACCATGTCTAATAGGGGATTTTTTTGCTTTCTGATTTTTGTAGCATAATCCCGAATAGCTTCTCTTACAATTTCAGCTTCAGATGTCCCTTTATATTGTGCCAACTCTTTTAACATGTTGTCATCTTCTTCTGTTAAATGAAATTGTTTTCTTTTCATCGGCTTTTCCATATCAAACACCTCCTACACACTTATTTTATCAAAAGTGTGTAGGAGGTGCAATATAATGTAGTTACATTTATTGAATATTTAAATCGAAATACATTTCCACAATTAGCCATAATCGTTTTTTAATAGTATGATATTTTAAATTATCTTTTTTGCAACCTTTTTACGAACAGTTGCATCTAAGTATTAGACCCGTTTAGAGAGGGGGATGAGCTAGCTTGCATCTTGTCGACAGATTAAAAGAAAAAGACGAGCACGCATTAATCGAAGTTATGAACACTTACGGGGATTATTTGTTACGAACGGCGTATCTGTTAGTGAAAGATCATCATACAGCTGAAGAAGCAGTGCAAGATACGTTTATCACAGCATTTGAGAAAATTCATCAACTGGAAGATGAACAAAAATTAAAAAGCTGGCTTACCACCATCGTAATAAATCGCTGTCGTGCCCAAATGCGAAAATGGAGTTGGAAAAACATTTTTACGACTTATGATGTATTCGAACGCATCAAGGAAAATGAACCGGCTCAAAGTCCTGAAGATTTTATATTAAAGATGGCACAGAACGAAAAAATAAGTGATGCCATTCTTCAACTTGACTATAAATATCGTGAAGTCATTACATTGTTTTATTTTAACGACATGAAAATAAAAGAGATTGCTAGACATATTCAATCATATGAGAACACTGTGAAGTCTCGATTGAAACGAGCTCGAATACTTCTGAAACAAATAGTCATGAAGGGGGATGTTTTATATGACGAAGAAAACAACATCATTGAAAAACCAACTCAATCATGAATTAAAACATTTAACTTTCACGAAACATGCTGACGTTATTCGGCAAATTCGTCCGGTGACATGGAAACAAAAGATAACCGCTCTTTTAAATAAAGAAATCGAACTTTCCCTTTTACCGCTAGCAACAATCATTATGCTACTTTTTATCCCTGTTGGAATCTATACAACTATAACCGACAAACCAGCGACTGATTCGGATCAAGAACTTGTTAATATAAAGGGATATGTTTACTGGAAAGGTCAACTCGAAACGGTGGTGATGCGAAATGAAGATTAGAATGAAAGTGAAACATCTGTTATTTACAATCATCGGTATACTAATTACCATTCCACTCATCACATGGGTGATTAAACCACAGGTACATTATTATTGGACAAATAAACAGTTAGAACAAGGTAAAGCAATTGATAAATCAGACCTATTCAATTTACTTGATAGTCGTTACATCATGGACTCGCAAAAATGGGAAATGATTCAATCATATATGATTGAAAACGTTGTTGAATATGATTTATTTATTAGTCCTTCATTTAGCCATGTCAATCATATGGCAGGGTTAGTATTTACATTGGAAGAAAAGGTTCCTTACATTAAATGGTATATAAAGGATGGACCAATCAATGACTATTATACGTCTGCGATTAAATTACTCGTTCATTATTATGAAACAAATCATCAGTATGATAAAGCCGAACAATTACTAGATGATGCACTTCAGCATTTAGCTAAGCAAAAATATTTGGAGTATGATTGGCTAAATGAAGAATTACACTTAGAACAAGCACAACTAGCGATTAATCAAAAAAAATATTCGGAAGCTATCGCTATATTACAGAACTTGACAGACGATGTTGATGATTATTATTTACAAGCAAAAATAGACCAAAAAAGAATAGAAATGTTACAACAGCAAGGGAAATTAAAGGAAGCTTATAAAGATGCGAAAGAAGCACTCACTGATTATGAAGCAGATCAAATAAGTGCGAATGAGGTCATAGACGGTCTAACAGATGTTCATGAAGAACTTTTAGCTATTCAAACAAACATAAAAAATGCGCTTAAACATGAAAATCACAAACTTTCTAAGATAAAAGGTAGAATTTTACGCAGTGATGGCAAGCCTTTGGCAAATGTCGGTGTGTATCTTAAATCTGAACACAATGCTCACAAAAGTGTTTCAAGCTCCGAACCATTTCAGATAAAAACAGATGCAAAGGGTTATTTTGAATTTAACAATGTATTACCTGGGAGTTACCAAATTGCTTTAGGATTAATGTTTGATCAAATCGACGGATGGACATGGTCTGTTGAGATGGATGATTGGATTGATGTTAGTGGCCATGCTGACATTCATTATCCTATTACCTTCCATCCATTACTCAATATCGAATCACCAGTAAATGAGGAAGAGATAACAGATAACCACATTGATTTTTCATGGGAAAAAGTAGAAGGAGCTGCTTATTATAATTTAAGCCTTGGAATTGAAACTCGTTCTGGTGCGACGATAAGTAACGTATTTAAAACCCATATTAAAAATCATAAAGTAAAAGTCCCTGTTGATGATCTCTATATACATGGTTTCGGCATCTCTTTTTCAGGGGATGATTTGGAAACAGCTGATACCGAATCATTATTAGCGTTCACTCATACAGATAATCGTTTTTTCTGGTATGTCGAAGCATATGATAAAGATGGAAACTTATTCACGCAGAGTAATGGATATCGCCTCGATAAAGAAAATCTCGGCAACCTCCCTTTCTTTTACTTGAAAGAACGTCAAATGACAAAAGCTGATCAATTACTATTAGATAAGAAGTTTCATGAAGCATTAACAGCATATAAAACGAATTACGAAAAGAATCATGATGATTTACACAGTTTATTGATGATTACTAGAATATTTGATGCGATGTCAACCGTTCAAAATGAAACAGAAGATGAAGAAGTGATTCCATATTTCATCGCATTAGCAGAAAAAACTGATTCACGACGTGCACAATATAGATTAATCGAATATTATTACGATAAACAGAACTGGAACGAACTTCACAAGTGGTTTGAGCGATATGCTGCTTCTAACGACCATCACCTTGATGCCTACGACCAGTCCCTCTACGCAAGTGGCTTAATGAAACAAGGGAAAATGGAAGAAGCTAATAAGCAATTTAAAAAAGCTATCGCCAAGGATAATAGCCACCGTTCCGTTGGGCATTGGCTAGCGGTTATCTTATATAAGGAAGATTCTTTCCAACGTGCATTAAAGATAGCAAAAACATACCCTGAACGTTCCTATGGCGAGGGGGACCCTGTCCCTGACTGGTATAGTCTCATTAAGAAAATGGAAAGAGAGCATACTTCCTATCCCAATTATCATCAGGAATTGAAAAAAGCACTTGATTTGTTCTTTCAAAATAAGGACGGAGAATTAACAAGATGGTTGAAAACAACGGATTATAAAACATTAAAAACATTTATTGAAGCCGTCATAGACGTGGATTAATATATTTGGAAAGCCTTAGGGCATATGTTCATACCTTGAGGATCGTATTGTATCACTTCGAAACATTTGTAAAGGGTTAAAATTATTTACAACAATTGAGCGGAGAAAAAACTTTCTTTTTCTCCGCTTATTTTTTTCAACAATGAATCTTCTATTTCACTGGAAATCCGGAATATTTTCCATCACTTTTTCCATCGTAAAGGAAACACAAGGAATATGTGGCGATGTCATTTGTTCGTCATTTTGAAACACATTATTTATCTCATAGTGATCCTCTGCTAAAACATATTGTTCTAATGCAGCTAAATGTGGATCAACAATCCAGTATTCCGGAATACCAAAATGGGCATATGTTCTTAATTTATCTACTCAATCACGTTTCAAAGTAGAAGGGGACACGATTTCTATAACGAGGTCCGGTACTCCTTCGATTCCACGATTCGTTATAATATCTATCCTTTTACGAATAACTAAGACGATATCTGGTTGCCGGACCTCCACAGAAGATAAGATGACATCAATTGGAGCATACAAAATAATGTAGTCTAATTTACAATTTAATGAAAGCTGCTCATATAATTCTGAGCTGACTAGCTGATGCAAAGTTGACGGTGAAGCACTCATCAATTCTAGTTGGCCTTGGACTAATTCATAACGGTCCTCCCCGTCAAGAGCAGCATAGTCATCATATGTTAATTGATTTTCTTTTATAGTATCTGTTTTCATTTCATCTTTCTTATTCATTCGAGCCCTCTCCTCCGTTTAACTCCTCTCTAGCCATACCACCCAAATACTAACGGCGCTTTATGAAAAATTTTTTTGCTTTTTCCGGATAAAAACCTTCTGTTAGTAACCATTTCCAAGAGAATTCGTGAGTTCTTCGACCAATTATTCCCTCTAAAAGCATCCCCTTATCAATGAGATGACAAGGCATGTCTATAATCCGATAATTCAGGTCAGTCTGGATTTCTCTAACGATTATCGTCTTTTCATATTTCTTTACCACTTGAAAACAACCCTCTCGTTTTTCCGGAAAATCTTGATCTATTTGATCGATCTGCTCAACTATTTTTTGAACATCAAAATCATCATTAAAAATATCCAGAAAATGAACGGAAAAGAAATGCTTTAATAATCGTTCGCATGTAACTAGTTCAATTTTTGCTTCATCATAAAACAGATCGACATATTGGGTACAAGATGTTTTTTTCTCCTTGTCCAACCAATGGACGAACTCTTTTAATTGTGATAGAAATACCGTGGATTGCTGCTGCGTTCTGGAGATTTTCATATAGAGAGGAAAATAAACAAAGATGAATTCTTCCCAAAATAAGCTTTGACACTCATCCCATGATGTTAATTCGACATCTTCTAGGTAATCGGTAAAATAACTGGACATCACTTTCAAAAACTCTGTTCCTTTTTCGTTATTGCCAATTTTACGTTTGTATGACGTGAGTTCATCACCATAAAATTGTAATAAACCTCGAAAGCGCATATCAAATTGAGAACCGATTGCGAGCTTCTCTAAGATTTCATTTCTTTCTTCATCATTGGCAAATTCATGTTTCCACATCGTTACTTGCGTTTGCCCATCACGAAATATTTGCTTTTGATAAGGCATTTGCTGACGCAAACATATCACTTCCTTTACTTTAAAATTCTCTCAACACACTAGGGAATATTGTAAAAAACTAGAGAGGAAAATTGAGGAGTGATTTAATTATATCATAAGTCGAACAATTGTGACAAGGAAATAATTAATGAATAATTCAGTTATCTCTTTGGGATAAGATAACACCTAAATAAGCGCAAAAAAAGCAAATAGAGGCGGACTCTACTTACTTTCTCATAACTGTACTAAAATCTTCCGTATTACTGAATCCTTTATTTGAATCAGCCAGAATATAATCGGCATCTAATCACTCATCATTCCTGAGCAAGCGTGATAATTTTTCGAATAACGGAATCGATTTCCTTATTATCTTTGATGACAAATAAGTAATCTGCCTCACCTTCAACAGGATCTGTCACATCCTCCTTTAAGGAATCAGCTTGTTGTCGCATAAGCACCTCTTCAAAACTAGATGCGACTCTAAAGATATCGGTACGACGTTGACTATTTATAACTCGGTTATAGAGTATTTGATTTGGAATATCGAAATGGACAAGAATGCGCGTAAATTTACGTTTATGAAACAACCGTTCTAGCAAATATGTTCGTCCTTTTTGACTCCGATTTGAGTTACAGATGATAAGATGAAAATTTGTATGCTCAATTGCATAATTAACAATTAGTTGAGAGATAGCGTGTTTAAGTGTATTAGGTCCTTGTTTTGGCTGTAATTTTTTGTAATAGTTGTTTATGAACAAAGCATGATTATCTTGATCCATTATTAGAGAGTTTTCTAATGACTTTTCTAAAGCATGAGCAAATGTTGTTTTCCCACTATGTGTTTTACCAACCGTAATAATAGCTAGTCTTTTCATATTCACAACACCTTTTATTGTTTTTCTTTACTGAACATTTTACATTATTAAGGAATCAAATGATAGAATGAATATGATACTTAAAATAATGGTGGTAATAATAATGGAAAACACATTTATTCATTCAACACATGGAGCATTTTTGGATAACATGACCCAAATGAGAAAAACCAGCACCTACAATGTTAAATAGTATATTTCTATCTTTTAATACTTTGAAATACATACATATCTACCCCCATTTACAATTTTAGGAGGTGAAATATCTATATTCTCCATGAATCTTGCTAAATTATTTCCCAATAATAAATAGGGTTAGCTATATATGCATAAAAATAAGAGAAATCTTAGTGATTTCCCCTTTATTGTCAATATGAATGCGTTCGTCTTCTCCACAAGCTTCGATTAGTCCGAATAACTAAATTCATTCTTCTTGAAACAAATGATGCAACATCCGATCTTTATCATTAAAAAATTGCTTTATCATTTGATAATGGCCTGTTTCCTCTAACTTTTGTTCCGTCATACCATTCTCTGTCAACTCGATGATTTTAGCATGTGGATAAGCCATTATAATCGGCGAATGTGTCGAGATAATAAACTGTGAACCATGATTGACAAGTTCATGTATTCGAGCCAGCATAGACATTTGCCGTAATGGAGACAGCGCTGCTTCTGGTTCGTCTAAAATATATATTCCCTTTCCCGCGAATCGATGGATAAATGTTGCGAAGAATGCCTCTCCATGTGATTGCTTATGCAATGATTTACCACCAAAACGATCAATCACTCTTGCCCCTGAGCTAGGTTGTGCATCCAATTCTTCAATATTGGTTGCCAAGTTATAGTATGTTTCCGCTCTAAAAAAGAATCCGTCTTTAGGTAAATATACACCTTTAGCCACACGCAAATATTCATCAAGGATGGAGTGCGAATCATAACTAAAAAAGTTAAAATTCCGTGTCCCTCCTTCAGGGTTAAAACCTAATGCAACAGCAATACCTTCCAACAATGTCGACTTCCCCATTCCATTTTCTCCAACTATATATGTGACATTTGGGTGTAACTGAAGCTTTTGAAATGTCTTAATGACTGGCAAATTAAATGGAAATTGATGATTTGATGGAATCTCATCTTTTTTCAAATCAATACTTTTAATATATTGTGTATCGGGATTAAGCATCATCTTAGGACACCTCGTTTTTACTTTATGGAGTGTGCTATCTCATTAAAGAGCACATTCCCTACCAATCCTTGATACATTGTAACTGTCAAAAAAGCTGGATGTCGCAAATCTACCGAAATCCAATCGGGCTTTTCTTCTCGTTGAAGAAATAAATGTGTAAACCGTTCAACCCATTGATTCCGTATCGCTAAAGACGAGGCAATAATACGTGTCGGTTTATTCAGACGTAACATCACTTCTAAACCGAGAACCGTTTTTCCCGATCCTGGTGGAGCGACTAGGTGTAGATGATTATTTTCTAAATGATGATCTAAATGTTCTAAAACATCTCGTTGATAACTTCTCCAAGGAAACAAAATGCAATTCCCTTTGGAAACTGTTCCATACTATCACCAGCTTCGTCACTCTTTTCTTTCGTCTATCATACATAATCTAGGATAGGCATTCAAATAATTTCTCAATTCTTTATACTTTTAAATGCAATTGATATATAATTTCTTTCCCATCGAATTAAATTCATTTAATAGACTATTGTTCTCGTATATCTGTTAAAAATCACGTAAATACAATGTCATATAATTTATGACCCTTGGGTGGATTCGTATACTATTGGAACGGCCAATACGATATAAATCCACCCCTCTTTATTTTAAAAACAAGTTTATTTTTCAGATTCTAGTTTACTTTTTTCAGCCAACAGCTGTTGAAACTCCTTTTCCAATTCTTCATTTGGTTCTATGCTTAGGCGACTTAGCACTTCTGTTATCTTTGTTTCAAGAACAAGTCGCTTTTCATCCTTTGTCGTACGACATTTTTGTTGCTTATGTTCCTGAAATTGGCTATACGTTCCTTTAAAAATATCAATTTTCTTATTGTCAATCATTAAGATTCTTGTAGCAATATTTTCAATAAAGCGACGGTCATGAGAAACAAAAATGACGGTTCCTGTATACTCTATTAATAGAGATTCCAACGCTTCCATGGCATCGATATCAAGATAATTTGTCGGTTCATCTAAAACCAATGTATTCACGTCACTTAATAATATTTTTGCTAGAGCAACTTTGACTCGTTCACCACCGCTTAAAACACTAATATTTTTATAAACATCATCTCTAAAAAAATGCAGTCTAGCAAGAACTATTCGTATAAACGTCTCATTATGTCTAGAGGTGGAACGAACATTTTCGAGAATCGATTGACTTGCATCTAAAACATTTAAATTTTGGCTGAAATAGCCAATTTCTACTGATGGAGAAATATGAATGCCTTCATCTTGATTAATAATTTTTTTGACAAGCGTCGTTTTCCCACTACCGTTTGGCCCGATAATGGCTAGCTTATCACCACCGTGTACATGAAAATTTGTTTTATCCCAAAGTACACGATCACCAATAACACCTGATACCTCTTGAAAACGAACAATTACTTTATCTTTAAAAGTATCTTCGTTAGGCAAATCCATTTTAAGTGGTGGGGTTTCTTTTACCTTTTCCACCTTTTCTAATTTCTCTAATCGTGTTTCAATTGCTTTTGCTGTCTTTTGTAACTTCTTTTGTTTCTTAGCAAAATATGGTTTGGCTCCTGTTATCTTCGCTTCTGATTGACTTATTCTTTTAGGAGTTTTTGTCGCTCGTTCAGCCTTTTTTTCTTTCAACCTTAAAGCATCTTCTAATTGTCTTTTCTTTTGCTGATATGTTTCATAAGCTAATTCCTGTTGCCGAATTTCTAATTCCTTTTGTTCTGTGAAATCACTATAATCCCCTTTATACTCTTTTAATTGAGCATCATCAATTTCCCAAATCGTAGTACAAAGAGCATCTAAAAATTCCCGGTCATGTGAAACAATGACAAAAGCGCCTTGCCAACCAGCTAATTTTTTCTCTAACCATTCAATATGTTCTGTATCAAGATTAGTCGTTGGTTCATCCGCTAATAAAACTTCTGGTGCTTTAATAAAAGCCTTTGTAATATAGTCTTGTGTTACTTCACCGCCACTTTTCATCGTGTCTGTTCTTTTGATTTGTGGTAAAAGCCCACATTGTGTATAATGAATAACTTTCCCTGTTTCAGGTGATAATCTCCCAGCTAATATATTTAAAAGAGTTGTTTTTCCACTCCCATTACGGCCAACTAAGCCAATACGGTCATTTTTGTATATTTGAATGTTATCGATATCTAGAATTAAACGATCTTTTATATAATGCTTGATGTTTTGTGCTTCTATAAAAATCATCCAACCATCCCCTTTTCCGTTTTTTCAGGGGACAAAAAATGCCCCCTATCTCGTCAGAATAGGAGGCATAAATATAGGCAGCCAATAAAAATAGATATAACCACATATTCACAGAAACAATCCTCTACCACTGGAAAATATTCCACCCGGACGGTCTCCTTTGAAATGTAACTTAAGAAATATCTAATCCTATTCTGAAAATCTGATTGAAGACAGCACAAAAAAACATAAGAATTTCTCTTATTAAGTCATGTCTTCAATTAAATGTTCACGTCAATAGGATTAGTACTTCATTGTCGTTGGCTCACCCTTCCAGTCTTTTCAGTTAATTTCACTTTAAACGAAACGAGAACAACTGTCAACTTCTACTAGTGGAAATAAGTATCTTCTCCATTTGTCCTAGCAAGACATCACCCTACATCCTTCGATAAGGTTAACGGATACCTTCTTAATTGAACACCATGCACAGGCATCCTGTATAAAATTTCAGTTCGAAGATGTTTCACTAATTTAGAACAATGCTCTGTTTCACTACGATATTCTTTAATTGACACTCCAGATGTAACATAATTCAAATCACATCCTAACAGCGACTGAATTTCCTCAATAACAGTAGACGCTTTTAAAGAATTGACAATCACACGTTCAATTTGTTTTAAGTTTTTTTCTTGAAGTTTTTGTTACTTTCATTAAGTATTCAGGAAGGGGGCCGTTAAAGGATGAACTTCTATTTAATATAGCATTAAGTGTAGTGGCTTGATACGATGTGAAGTGTGATTCCAAATCTTCCTTTTCAATAAGTCGTTTTTCATTAGAAGTTTAAAATTCATGATCTAAATACCATTCCAAAATAGTCGCTGCCGCTACACAACGTAAAGCGACTTTCTTTATATTTGTTAATCGAAAACTGTCCTGAACATTTAATGCAATGAGAGAAAATTTTTGAGCAAAACGTAGTTCTTTCATAATTAGCCCCCCCCCAGAACTTTAACGTCTTTCTTTTTAGTGTTTTCTTGAACAAGATCAGTTACATTTACTCTCTACTTTCCACTTTATTTGCGATAAAGTAAGCAATTGTAGCGGAGAAAAGTCCAAACAATAAGCTATACGAAAAGGAACTTCCTGGAATACCAGTCATCCACACTTCTGGTGGCAATAAAATACTTTGATCCCACGCACCTGTTACGTCTGGAGCGAACATAAAAGTGATAAAAAATCCAAGTGTAAATTCAAATAACAAAAATAACACGACGAAACCAATAGCAAAGGTGAGATATTTTTTCATTATTAATCAATCCTCCTACTATTTGCTACGATCGATTTCACCTAAAGGTTTCATTTAAACCTGAATGTTTAACACTTATTATCAAATGGAAATCTGATAGTTCAAAGGCTTAGCCAAAACCAAGTTTTACTCTAAAAATATTTAGTTCCAAACTACAGTTCTTTTCTCCTATTTTAACTGCAAAAAAGAATATTATCACAGGTATTTTGACTCATTTTTAAAATTAAAAAAGGAAAATCACAACTAGACGAAGAAATATATTAAATATCGAATTCTATTATAAAACTTAGGAGGAATAACATATGAGAAAAAAACTATTAACTGTTACACTTACAGGAGCTATGGTATTAGGAACATCATTTCTATCTTCACCAATAGTAAATGCAGTGGGGAATGGTCCAAACTATGGAGGAAATGAAAGCGTTAACACATCAATTATTACCACATATGAAGAAATGGTTAACTTCTTACATAAACAAGAAGCAAAGCAAAATCATATGGAACTTGAAGTCATTGGTCAATCAGTAAAAGGCCGTGATATCTACCTTGTAAAATATATGAAAAATCCAGAAAACCCAACCATTCTTTATTTGACACAGCAACACGGAAATGAAGTATTGAATACAGAAGGTGCATTGGAGTTTATTAAGCATCTTGGAACTGGTAAAACAAAAGGTGTTCTGGACAATGTTAACGTTCTTATTGTGCCAAGATTGAATCCTGACGGTGCAGCGGGAGATGTTGATTTTCCGTTAGATGATTATGTTGGTGATGGAGACTATCACCTAACACGCTATAATGCAAATGGTGTCGATTTAAATCGTGATCATGTTAACCGATTAGAACCTGAAACAAAAGCATTACATGACAATGTGCTTAGTGCATATGATATCGATTATATGATTGACTTGCATCATCAAGGACCGAATAGTGAACGAGATGGAGAACTCGTCTCTGGTTCTATTCTATACCCTACAACAAGTAATGTAGATCCAGACGTTTTATTAAAATCTAAACAGTTAGGTGCTGTCGTCTTTGAAGCAATTGATGCAAAAGGCTGGGGACATCTCGGTAAATATAACGGAGGTTCAGCTGAAACAATTAGTCGTAATGGAATTGCCGTTGAATATGGCATTTCTACACTTTTATTCGAGATGCGTGGCATGGCCGATCATTTCAATGAAAATTATGTATTAGGTCAAAAAAGCAATGGATATCTAATTAAACAAACCGTAACAACACTTGATGCAACAACACGAGCAATAGCAGATGGATCTATCACCAGTAAAGATATATCTTTCTGGGACACACTAGAATTCCAAAAGCCTCGTCGTTCTGAGTAAGCATGTAAAATAAGCCAACTGGATTTTCTCCTGTTGGCTTATTTAATTTTTTGTGTTGTTAGTAATTTCCTATATATTATTATCGTCTACTTTAAACACATCCATCTTTATTTAACAAATTTTTCAATCCATTTTACGAGGACATGTTTCACACACTTTACTCAAATGGCAATCGTGGTTTTTCATCTTCATATATAGAATACGTCCATCCACCATTCTCAACTTGTGAACATTTCTCATCCGCACAGGAAAAAAAGATACGTCTGCTGATCTGTTTGAACGCTGACTTCAAAATAGTAAGGAAATACATCACCTTTATTTTTATCAATATGGGGCTCCAACGCAATGAAATACTCCCCGTTCAATTATTCACTTAATCACATAATGCTAGGTCATGTGAACACATGATCCAAATTGATTTGCAAGTCTTTTAATATCGTCATATTTACATGATCTTCCTCTGTATATAAATCAGGTCGCCCATATTTTCCATTTGCTTGTAATGTAAAAACGCTTACTATTTTTTCTTGTGGTTCAACAATCCAGTACTCTTTAACTTGCGCTTTTTCGTATAGGTTAAATTTTTCTATCTTATCTACTCGAGCAGTTGAAGGAGAAATAACCTCTATAATCATATCTGGGCTGCCTTTACAGCCATGCTCATCTAATTTTTCTAAGTCACAAACAATGCTTAAATCAGGCTCCACCACATTTTTAATATCTTGTTTTTTCGCTTCACCAAAATCAAAAGTGACTGAGAATGGGGTAGGATATACTTTACAGTTTTTATCGAACAAAAAATTAGCAATCTGACGGTGCAACTCAGATAATACTTCTTGATGCAACCTTGAAGGCGCTGCTTGTATGTATAGAGTTCCATCGATAATTTCGATTTGACTATCCTCTGACCAAGATATATAGTCCTTATACGTATAATCTCGTTGGTCTTTCGGTAGTGACACATCCATCACCTCTTAAGAAGATGTTAGTTACCATTGTATCATTAAATTCTTATTTTTAATCGTATGATAATGGTTGCGGAGTTAGGATTGTCTAGCTTTTACTAATCTCTCAATAACTCAATTCCATTCTTCTTCTAAAATAGCATAATAATACTCGTCCCACCATTCGTTGCCATATGGGATACATTTCTTGAAATACCCTTCTCGTCTCATACCGATTTTCTCCATAACACGGTATGATGCAGGATTTTGCGGTTGACAAGTTGCTATTATGCGATGTAGCTTCATTTTCTTAAATCCGTATTCCAATATGGCTTGTGCTGCTTCTGAGGCATATCCTTTGTTATGATATTTAGGATTAAATACCCAGCCAATCTCATACGTATGTTCTCCAAAGTACTTATGAAAAGCAATATGTCCAATAAGTATATTCTTATCTTTTAAAATTACAGGAAAATGCTCGCGTTTTTCAAATCCATTTTCCCTTACAAATTTCCTAGCATCTTCTTCAGAAAAGACACCTTCAGGAATATATTTCATGACATGACGGTTCGAAGTGTACTCATAGACAGCTTGCCAATCATTTATTGCGAAGTTCCGTATTATTAATCTTTTCGTATTGATGTACATCATATCTCCTCACAAATAGTCAATTTTTTGGACAATAGTCCTTTGTCGATTAAGTTTCTTATCGATGATCTATTTTAGCATCCCAAGGATTTTTAATCTTGATTGGCTAACATGTCAACCACTTAAAAATAGGCTAACCTAGAATTGTTTGTCTGAAAGCCTAGGTTAGCCTGCACGATACTCTAAACATAGTCAGAGGCTACCTCACTATTACTTATTCATAATAATAGCGAATATTTCAATGTATTTCTACGTCATTTTTTAATTTTTAGTGGAAAAATAACAAGAAAGGTTTATCTAGATGATGTTTTTTCTTCAGAGATTATTTTTTCAATTTGCAATGCGACAGAAAATACGTGGATAAATGCTTCAAGCATACTGGAGTTTTGTAAGTATTTATCAAAGTGGTCGTACAGAGTGGCTGCAAGTGCTTCTCTTGCTTCAAAATCAAAGTGGTAAAAATCGATGATAGGAAAATAAAATCCATCGCCCATTGGAATTAATATTCCGACGGCAATTTCTCCTTCTTTAGGTGGGATGGCGGTAGGGTCATAGACATTTACCTCTAATAGCTCTTGAGTCAGTATGTCAATGACGACAAACAAGCGATCATTATATTTTTCTCCAACAAAGTAAAACTTAGGAACGGCTCTCTTCCAATCTCTTAACCATGATTTCAGTATTGGCTTACCCTTGAATTTCACTGGATTTTCCAAAATATATTCCTCAAAGACATTCAGACCGCCTTCTAAATGAGCTTGATAGAGTATTTGCCACCAAAACAAATTCAGTATTAACGTTTGCTCTTGATTATTACTAACACAATGGTCATCGATAATTTCTTGTAACATCGGTTCCGTGATAGGAAGATACTCATTGACTACCCCTTTACAAAAGTCGGTAAACACCTCAGCAATCATCTCATAAAGTAATTCATCTGTTACCGGCTGATTGGGTTGAAATTGCTTTTTAGTTGATACTGATTGAGCAAAGCCGATGACTGGATTATCCCTCGCTTTTTCGTTAGTTGACATATAATCAATCCTTTCTATGTTAAAATTTGTTCTCACTTACTTATTTCGACATGAAAGGTGATATCCCTTTATTTTTATTCTTTTTTCTACAAAATTTCAGATTCGTTAATTCATAGTAACTTCACTTGCCATTGATTACCATCTTGCTCGTAGTAGAATTCACTAAGCGTATCTGATTCGAACACTTCTAGCATTTTGTCAAAGTCATTTGCTAATTTATAATGATACAGATCGGCCCTTTCAATCCAAAAAACGCGCCCTTCTTCAGATGACTTTAGTTCTCCTTCAAACTGATTTGTCTTATAGAGTAACACAATATAACGCTCATCATCATTTGTTTGAAACTGTTTCACACCACAAAGAACAGGTGATGTAATGGTTAACCCTGTTTCTTCATATACTTCACGAATAACTGATTGTGCGAATGATTCTTCCCTTTCTACATGTCCACCGGGAAATGTGATTCCAGGCCAGTTAGAATTTAGTCGATCTTGTACTAGTATTCTACCGTTATCATCATAGATCATACACATGTTTGTGAACACTGCTTTTTCACTTCTACTCATTAATCGTTCTCCCTCGTAAGTTTTAATTATTGTACATAAATTTAATTTTATAGATAATTACTCATAATACTTAAGCTTTGAACAAAATGGAAATTTTATGTAATCCTCATAATGGTGTGTGATTAACCTCTTTCCTTCTTCGCTTTTAGAAATGGTTTGTATTGTCATGGTTTCACCTCATTTTAGCTTAACACTCATCGGCAGATTCCATTTTATTATAACGCTATTCAGATAAGTGAGTAAGGGATAACGTGGAAAATTATAGATCTTTCTTTCAGTTTCTATTTGTTTCAATTGGTTATGCCCTGTGTTAGTATATATACCGTACAATTATTCAACATAGAGAGGTTATTAACATGGAAAATTCATTTATTGATTCAATAAAAAATAGACGGTCTGTTTATTCTCTTAATAAAAACGTATCCTTATCAGATACACAAATTCAACAGCTTGTAACAACAGCCGTTAAGCACTGTCCATCGGCTTTTAACTCACAAACATCCCGTATCTCTATTTTATTTAGTGAACACCATATAAAATTATGGAATATTGTTGAAGAAGCTTTACGTTCAATCGTTCCTGAGGATAAATTCTCAAAGACAGCAGAAAAAGTCGATACTTTTCGTCAAGGTTACGGTTCAATTCTCTTTTTTGAAGATACGGAGATTGTTTCCAATTTGCAAAAAAACTTTCCAGCTTATGAAAAGAATTTCCCTATTTGGTCTGAACAGTCAACAGGAATCACTCAATTTGCTGTGTGGACAGCTTTAGCTCATGAAGGTATTGGCGCATCACTACAACATTATAACGAACTCATTGAAAATCAAATAAAAGAACATTGGCATATACCAGCATCTTGGAGTTTAAAAGCACAAATGCCATTTGGTGGGATTGCTGGTAAACCAAAAGAAAAGGAATTTATCTCAGACGAAAGTCGAGTTACAGTTTTTAGTTAAGATTGTTGAATTTAGTAAAAAATCGTCCCATCATTTGGGACGATTTTTTATCTATTCGCTGTTTTTTCTTATACACGTTAAATCCTATTTTCCACGAATAAAACACCGCCATATCAATTATAAATCTTGGGATAGACGAATCATATCTCTACATTGTATCCCATTCTCGAAAATTTCCTCTTGATAGTGTCTAACAAAAAAATCAATATCCACACCTGTAATCCTAAAGCCACATTTTTGATATAAAGCAAGCTGTCCGATGCTTGAATTTCCAGTCCCAATTTCAATTGTTTTATATCCATTTTTTTTGGCTGTTTTAATTGCATTTTTCACTAAAAATTTCCCTATTCCTTTTCCATGGTGTTCTTCTACAACTGCAATATTCACTATTTCTACAGTTTGAGGTCTTGTAGGAAGTAGCACATAAACCCCAACAAGCTGATTATCACTTTCAGCAATAAAACATTCTCCACTCTTTAAATATTCCACAACAATATTGCGAGAAGGGTCGGCTAACAATAATAAATCCATGGGTGGTTCTTCATCTATACTTAGTCGTCTAATCTCCATATGACACTCCTACATTAACAATCATTCAATTTCGTCATGTTATTTTGCTGAATCACTATTAATAATTCCATAATACACAAGGTCTTCAAAGTGGCCTTCCTTTATGACATGCTCACTTAATACTCCTTCCTTTTCCATGCCTATTTTTTGCAAAACCCTTTCCGAAGCAGAATTTGAATGAAAGGAACGAGCAAATACTTTATGATATTCTTTTTCATTAAATGCAAACTGTAATATCGCCTGGGCAGCTTCTGTAGCATATCCATTTCCCCAGAACACCTCTCCAATCCAATAGGCCATTTCACCATTATGAAAATGGTGATTATTAGATAATGCTATAGCTCCATATAGCTTTTTTGTTTCTTTATCAGTAATAGCAAACTCGTACAATTTATTCATATTAAAATGATCAAGATGCCGTTCTATCCATGATAAAGCATCCCCTAAAGAGTACGGATAAGGAAGGTATAATGTATTTTTATAAATATTATAGTTGTTACAAAGTTTAGCAACGGCTGGTGCATCTGTTTTTTGAAACAATCTTAGGATGAGCCTGTTAGTCGTTATTGTTTTATTTTTATCATCATAAATCATACAAAATCCTCCCTAACTAGTCATATACACTTCATTTTCAATATATCAATTTGCTCGTGTTGATCATCGGAAACGGTTTCGACATAAGTCCATCCTCTTTTTCGATAATAGTCTGATGCATCTTCCGTTCTTAAATAAAGCATACGAAACCCTAATTCTTTAACGATATCGATTGTTTTATCTACCAACTTTTGACCAACACCTTTACCACGATGCACAGGTTTTACGTATAAGGATGCTAGCCAAGGTTTATACGTTTCTCTTATTTTTAAATCATTTTCAAAAATCGACACCGTTCCTAAACACTCCCCATTTTCCAATGCAATGACTGTAATAGGAAATGCATGCCGCTTCGTATTTGAAAAATATTTCACTACATCTTCATATGTCATATTACTACCTGTTTTTTCTACAAATTCCTTATAAATCATTTCAGCAACTTCTTTTATCTTATTTGGATGGTTTAATAAATAATCAATGTACATAGCGAGCACCTCGTCATTTTCTAGAGACATCTTGTGTAAGCTTCTCAATCATTTGTACTAAGTCATAGCTGAAAACACATGCTATTCCTTCCCACAATCATAACAACGTCTATCGCTATCGTGATCTCCGTACATACGGAGTTCCCTCTTTTGTCCACAAACACGACAATAGTCAAAATCAATTTGTGGGAGGATTCCTGATTCCGCTAATGGAACCCATTCTCTTTCATATAATTTTTTACTCATGCCGTAGTCAATAAAAATAAGTTTTCCTTCCTCATTCAAGCCATAATTGCTACTATCCTTTAGGTCAAAACTATCAAAATCTTTATCTAATAAATCTAAGACTTCTTCATATCGATTCGGTAGGAGAGTTGCATGTTGTGTGGTATTGATCTCGAATGATTGATTATCTATTAATTCTAAAGGATGGTAGTACTTTTGAATAGAAAACTTCTTATCTACATAGTATGTCTCTGCAAACAACTCATGTAATCCATTTTTATTCATTACATTGTTTATTATTAATTCGTTTTGCGATTGTTTATGACCAATGGGATGTAAATGTAATTTAATCACATAATGAGAGAATTTGAATGCTTTTCTTGTAGAGCCAATTCCTATAAAATTGTCTTTGATGCAATATTTACGCCAATTTTCAATGATATCTTTATACATTTTTTCACCTGAATTCCTTATTTATTAATTCAGTCTCTGTTAGTTTCTAACAACATCAATTCCTATTACACAATAAAAATTTTATACTTTTTATTGTATAACACCGCGTAAAATATTATTGGATATCTACTGTAAAATTTGACATCATATCTCTCCTCTTCATTGCATAACGACGTTCATAATTATTTCGAAAATGATAGAACATACTATGATCCATATGATTTGAATACGCACAAGACAACGCTCTACGCTATAGTAATTTACTTTCGCTATCCGTTTAGCCACTTTTAAATTGATTGGCACAAAATACAGAGAAAATAGAAGCCCTCCTGAAAGCGAAATTGAAAAATGAACTATAGCAGAATTTGTTGTCAAACCTGCTACTGCCGGACCGACTGTAAAAACAGGAAAACCAGCCCATATGAAAAAAGTTAAAACTAATAAGACAGATGCCATGATCACTAACATAAAGTTGTTCTTAAGCACGTGTAAATAATTCTGTATATAATCATTCACTATAATTCCCTCTTTTATATAGTTATTCAGTAATAAAGGTTGCACGATTTGGGCTCGTCACCGCTCGATTTTCGCACACCATCGCTCGATTCTCTATTCGAACCATATAAAGACACTATAGCAACTTTGACATGTAATACTCATCCACAAATTCTCCATCAATAAATAGTGAATCTCTTTTTGTTCCCTCGACTTCAAAGCCTTGTTTTTTGTATAATGCTAAACCCGCTTCATTCTTTGTAACAACCGTTAACTCTAACCTGTGAATATTGTTATTGGAAGCCCATCTATCTAATGCGTTAAATAATTTTGTTCCAATTCCTTTACCGCGATAATCATTTAAAATCCCAACTACGATATAAGTGGCATGCTTATTTCTTCGTGCATTTCCTCCTCTTGCTAATAAGAACCCAACGAGTTCATTTTCGTTTTCAACAACTAGAATAGTAGAGTTTTCACTGCTCTTAATCCCTTTAATCATTTTTAATAGCTCATCAGTTTGAATATTCCTCTCTCCTGGCTCCCAGAGCATATATGTTGAATTTTTTTCAACTTGTTGAATGAGATTTGCTAATTTGTCCGCATCTGATATTTTTACTTCTCTAATGATCATTAGATTCCCTCTCCCAACGTTACTTTATATTAATGCAGAAAACACAAGTCCTGTACCAAAGAACTTCTATTCAAAAAATTCCATATGTGGTTTCTCCCGTTTGTAGTAATCAAGTCTATCTTGCAAATTACCCGTATGAAATTCAAATTTATGACCATCAGGATCTGTAAAGTAAACCGATTTCTTATCCCTCGCATCTCTTTTACGCCCTGGCAATATGTTTACATTTAATTCCCTTAATCTGTCATATATCTCATCAAATTCTGTTTCGTCTACTGAATAAGAAATATATGTATATGATTGACTTATTTCGTCACGTGGTATGTCTTTCTCCAGATTGAGAGCAAGCCACATTCCATTCAAGTCGAAGTAGGCAGTGTTTCTTCCTTTTACCAATAATTTAGCGCCGAATACTTTTTGATAAAAATCAATGGAATGTCCTAAGTCAGAAACAGAAAATAGCAAATGATTGATACCTTTTATTGAATGATTTTGTTCCTTTTCCTTGCATTTCCTAAATCCACTACAATATAAAAACTTAATAACCATTAATCTTATTGAATTAATTATAGCTGATCTATATCATTTTATTATTCAAAATTGTAATTTTCACACTACAAATAAATTCTATCATGATATTCCCTAATAAACACTAATAAATAACCAACCAGCTCACAAAATTGTAATGAACACGCATTATCATTATGTAATATTCGTAAATATCCTTAAATAGGAATAAGTAGTAATAAAAGACTATACAGATTAGGAGAAAAATACCAAATTCGACAAAATACTCTAAAATTTATTGCATTAAATTTATAAAGGTGATAGAATTTTTTATCAAATGAAAGGAGGCCTTATTCAATTAATTAGAATTGCAAAAGAAAATTTATCGATTCTTTTATTCTAAAAATCAGAATTTTCAGGAGGTATTTATATTATGAAAGATAACCAAGTATTAGATTTAGACTTAAAAATTTCTAATGTAAGTTCATCAGAAAATAATGTTTCTACACAATCATTTACGGGAGCATTAACAACACAAAGATCTTGTTTTAGTTATGGGTGTAGTGGTGGCGGGAGTGGCGACTGCTATCAAATGCCATTAGGTACAAAAAACAAATAATCATTTGTGCTTTACCTCTAGGGGAAATTACCTTCTCCTAGAGGTATTAAATAAAAAGAAAGGAAGAACTTCATGAAGCAACATCGTATATATCAAATTCATTCCGATTTCATGTTTAGACGACCGATATTGTCTTTAAAAAAATATAACGACATCATAAAAAATATCAAATATCCTCTGGATAATGAGTCTATTGAATACATATTGATGAAAATTAAAACTGAAAAAGAATTTATGGAAGCACTGCGTTTATCTAGTCGATCCCTTTATAATGATTTAACTTCAGAACAATTTTCCACATTCCGTTTAAAAAGAAAGAAAAAAATCTTTGAAAGTGTGGTCAACTACTATATAAGAGCGTGCTCACGTCCTACTCCTTTTGGCTTATTTTCTCACGTTGGGTTGGGTGAATTTAAAGAAAAAGATCGAAATGTTTCTCATTCATATGCTCAACATGCAATAAAAGAAATAAACCCAGATATGGAATGGTTGTTTCAACTAGTTAATCAATTAGAAAATGATTATCAAGTAATCAAACAATTGAACATTAAAGTTAATCATTTAACTTATATTCGAGATGATAGACTATTCTTAAGTCACTCGTATAAACATGATAAAGAGAATTTACCTATATCAATAAAATTTAATAACATAGTTGCTTTTATTTATAAAAAAGCTAAGAACTTTATTTCATTTCAGAAACTCTGTCAAGAAACCACAAAGGAATTCCAATTAAACGATGAAGATGTAGGACAATTCATGTTTTCACTTATTAGAGCAGATATGCTAGTAACTTCATTAAGACCTATCATAAATGCAAAGGAACGTTTTTCAATTTTTATCACCGAGTTAAAGAAAGTTGAAGGATGCGAATGGTTAGCAAATGAATTAAATCACGTATCGAAGCTCATGTTATCCTACAAAAACACCACATTAGGTGAAGGTATTAATATTCTAAAACAAATTGAACAAAAAATGAAACAAATTAATAAGTCAAGTCACTATTTAAAAATTGATTATATTGATACTAAAAGTGAATACTTATCTAAAAAAGATTATTTACACATTAGGCAAAGCGCATATTTACAGGATTTATTAGCAAAAAAATCACAAAAACATTTAGACACATACAAACAGCGTTTCCTCGAGAAATATGGAAATAGAGAAGTCCGCATTCTAGAATTAATGGATGACATTCATGGGCTTGGGTCGCCTTATTCAGATTCACATACTGTGGCTGAAGACATAATCGAATTTCAATTGACGAAAAAAGAACAACTTTTATTATCTTGGTATTCACAAGCAATGATGACGGGAAATAAGGAAATAGAATTAACAAACAGTAAAATCAAGCAATTAAAAAATGTTGTTAATCGAACTGAAGGCATACATAGTCTTTCTAAAGAAATATATTTCACTCCAATTAAAGAAATTAACGAAGAGAAATTATTTGTTAATAATGTTATAGGTTCAAATTTTTTCGGTAAAACATTTTCACGATTTTTACATTACTTTAACAACAAAAAATTAATTTATAAGCAAAATCATTCAGATACTAATTTTGTTATTGCGGGAATCAATCATTACGCAACTACTCCTAGAGCGAATAATATCTTATTAGGTCATTCATTAGGAACATATGAAATTAACCTAGAAACAAATTCACTTTCTCATAATCATAATATCATTTATTTGGACGATTTATTTGTGGGCTTAAGTCAAAATAAATTTTATCTATATTCAAAACGATTAGATAAAATGGTCATTCCAATTCCTAATAATATGTTTAACGCAACATTAGGAAGTGATATATATCGATTGTTAGTAGATATTGGAGAAGAAAAGATTGGCAATTTTTCTACTGATTATTGGGGTCCGTTAAGCAATGCAGCTTTTCTACCTAGAATAACTTATAAAAATGTCATCATTTCACCCAAAATTTGGAATCTATATTTAAGCAATTATAATGAGTACATTGATTTGGAAAAATCGTTAAATCACCTTTTATCGGATTATCATGTACCACGCTATGTCTATTTATTAGATTCTGTCGTAGCTGACCAAAAAGTATTACTTGACCTTCAACATGATTACTTTAAGGAGTTGTTAATAAGGAAATTACAAACACAGGAAGTCGTAACTTTATTTGAGACTGGATTTCAAACATTGGAACAAAATAACGTATTGACTGAATACGTCGTTGGACTGCATAACAATACACACCATATAAAAACACCCATAAATTTAGGTCATCATAAGAATCATCATATTGAAATTAAAAAAAGAAGTATCTTACCGTTTGAAAAGCAGTGGATTTTTCTAAAATTATATATTGATCAACATAGACAAGAAGACTTTATATTTGGACCATTAAACACGCTTGATAAACAATTAAAAGAAAATAATTTAATTAAGAAGTCATATTTTATCAGGTATAAAGACAATGAATATGGATACCATATCCGCTATCGTATCAAACTAACCGATGCAACAATGAGCAGCGACACAATTCAACATTTTAATCGTTTTTACCGCGAACATATCTTATCAAATTATTCTTCAAAATATGTTATCGATACATATGAACCAGAATACGAAAGATATTTAGGTGAAAAATTATTCCCTTACGTGGAAAACTATTTCTGCTTAGAAAGTGAAAACATTTTAAGACATTTACCGCAACAAATTTTTCAAGGGGAAAAACGTCTATACTTTGGGGTTTACGCCTGTTTCACAATATTTAAGGCATTAGAGCTAACGCTAGATGAACAGATGAACATGTTAGAAAACACAAGAACGATACCTTTATATAGTAAAGAGTTCAGAAAAGAAAAGAACAATATCATAAAATATGTCAATTTGTTAGAAGATAATTGTTTGTTTCACATAGAGTATCCTGCATTAAAAAAATTTACGCATTATATGATTCTCGATATAAGAAGTCAATTATTACCATATTATGAAAATATGGATGAATTATTCATAATGAGTGTTATTCACATGTTCATTAATCGAGTATTTGGTATCAATCGAGATTTTGAATTTAAAATTTATAGTTATACCGGAAATCTACTAAAATCTATGAAATATAGACTAGAGAATAAACATATATTTACGGAAAAACGGTGATACATAACATGATTCAACAAGCCGAAAGAAGAGAAAAAATATATAAAATATTAAAAGACTATGCGCAAAGGTTTCAGAATCCGCTATCATTCCCTATTACTGAAAATAATCTTTTTAGTTTAGCTTCTGGACCTTTAGGTATGGTGGTTATATACAATGAATTTAGCAAATTATTCTCAAAAGAAAAGAACAAAAAAATCGCCCATCAATATTTAGCATATTGTAACTCTAAATTAAATAATATGCATCTCACGCACTCTCCTTGGTTTGGATTTGAAGCGATTTCAACTGTAGTTCAAATTATTTCAAAGAATGATAAACGAAATTATGAAAATTACGCTAAACAACTTGATAACTATATTTTTAATATGAAGATTATAAAAGAATATATCAATAGACTGGACAATTTATTAATTCAAAAGAATGTCCATAAACACCACTATGATGCCATATACGGCATGAGTAGTTTAGCCAGATATATGATTTTCCGTAATGATAATAGACATTATAATGCGTTTATTGATGTAATTGTTAGTTATTTAACAGATGTACTTACTAATGATAATGAGCAAATATTAAATTGTTATATACCATTCCATAATCAAACAGATATGGAAAAACAAGATTTCCCTTATGGTCATCTTGATCTTAGTTTATCCCATGGTATAGCTGGACCTTTAGCTTTGTTATCAATCTATAGCATTCATGTAAATCAGAAGAATCAAAAGGTGATAAATGTAATAAATGATACTATTCAACTATTAAAAAAACTACAAATGGAATCTATTGATGGAAAGATTTGGCCAAAAAAGATTCAAAGCTTTTCTCACCAAACAACGCATGTGAGAAATGATTCTTGGTGTTACGGTGAGGAAGGAATTGCACGTGCCCTATATTTAGCATCAAAAGCTATAAATGATAAGGATACAGAAAATCTTGCTATTAATGTCTATAAACAAATATGTTCTATTTCACCTGAGCAAATACATTTACAATCGACAACATTTTGTCATGGTTATGCCGGTCTAGCTCACATGTTTAACCAAATGTATAATGATACAGGTATTAATACATTTAAAAAATATGGCGAATCACTTATTGATTATATTCTTCACATTTATAATGAAAAGAATAAATATAAGGAACTAAAAAAAGAGCAGGAGAAACCAGGTATTCTAGAAGGCGAAGGAGGGATTATGCTAACATTAACAAGTTATTTATTAGATAAAAACGATTGGGATTGGTTATTCTTAATAAACTAATTGGAATAGGTGAATTTATGGCAACACAAAAGGAGTTTAAAGGAAATTATTCATTTAATGAAATACTAAGATCTTTTAATTATTGGCCTAGTATCTTTAAAATCTTGTGGGAAACAAATAAAGTGAGTGTCATACTTATCAGCTTTTTTTATTTATTACTTGGACTCACTCCAACTTTAAATATTCATTTAACAGAGAAATTATTTAATGCTTTAGCAACCGAAAAAACTATGGAAGGTATTATTATTCCACTTATTTTATTTGTTACGGTATTAATTGTTAGTAATATATCCAGGATTATCCAATCAATGGTAAATAATCTATTCACAATTGAAGTCACGAATAAAATTAATAAAGATATCTTAGAAAAGGCAACACAATTACGATTAGAAGATTTTGAAAACCCAGAAATACAAGACCAATTTAAAAGAGCATTACAAGAATCGAGTCATGCTCCTATTTCAACGTTTCAATTAATATCAACATTTTTGACTAATGTTATAACGTTTGGTTCCTTGTTTGTATTAATATTTATAACATTAAAATGGTACTCATTATTTTTATTAATGTTACCTATTTTCCATTTCGTTCCTAATTTAAAGTTGACTCAATATGAATATAATATTTATTGGAATCGTGCACCTAAACAAAGAATTATGTGGTACATTCAATATTTAATTTCTAACTATAGAAGTTTTAAAGAATTAAAATTAAATAATGCTGGTAATCATTTTGTTAAAGAATTTTCAAGTATTCTTGATTTTTTCTTTATTCAAGATAAAAAAATACAAAAGAAAAGACTATTTATTTATTTGATTATCGATTTTTTGTCTCTAACGATAATAGTAGGATTATTAATATACGTCGTACAACTAACAGTTAACCAAACGATTCTTGTTGGAACTAGTGTTGCACTAGTACAAGGTATAGTAATGTCTACAAATAAGTTGTCAGAGATTTCGTCTACTATGATAAGTTTTTGCCAAAATAATATTTATTTAGATCAATTCTTCCGATTTATTAATTACTCAAATAAACTAACGGAAATGAATGATGATAAAGAATATAAAGAGCTAAACCATATCTATTCTGTAGAATTTAAAAACGTATATTTTAAATACCCAGGAAACAATGAATATAGCTTAAAAGGAGTAAACTTTCAAATACAGTCCGGAGATATTCTAGCTATAGTCGGACAAAATGGAAGCGGTAAATCGACAATTATCAAATTAATAGCTGGGTTGTATGAAATAGACAGAGGAGAAATATTAATTAATAACATAAACATCAAAAATCTTTCTAAAGATGATTTACGAAAGAAAATTTCTATCATGCATCAAGATTTCGAAACCTTCGAACTAACATTGAGAAAGAATATAGCTATTACAAATCTTGAACATATAAATAACGATGCTGCTCTCATGAGGTGTATCAATCATGCTGGATTAGATAACATCTTTTTCCATAATAATAAAGGCTTAGATACTCAACTAGGAAAATGGTTTAATAATGGAGTACAACTATCAGGCGGTGAATGGCAAAGAGTTACATATGCAAGAACAATGTTTAAAAATGCTGATATAAATATTTTAGATGAACCTACTTCGGCATTAGATCCTTTTTCAGAGGAAGATATCTTATCAAACTTTGCAAAAAATAACGCAATGAAGATAGGTATATTTATTACACATAGATATTCAAACATTAAATATGCTAATAAAATATTAGTCATTAACAACGGAAAAGTAATCGAGTCAGGTAACCATGAAAAGTTAATTAATATGAAAGGATACTACTACGAACTATTTAAGAAACAAACTGGTATAAAAGAAGTAGAAAAAGTTTAATATCCCATTGAATGAACTTAAGATAGAGAAATCGATTTTAATTTAATAATATATGTTATTATTTCAACGCCTTAAAATATATGAAAGTAAAACACAAAATATCTTACTATAATAAAACTAGTGTATTAATATAAGATTAAAGCAAATTAATACACTAGTTATCCAAAACATTTTGTTAGAAACTTACAGAACGTTTATAACTCGGAATACGCTTTACCCCTGTATTATACTCTGCATTTTTCTTATACTTATTAGGCGTGGAAAAAATTACCAAAGCAGCTCTTCTTCATTAGACAGTTTAATCAAATATGGATAAATACCCAATATAATAACAATCAAAGGGATCATAAGAACAATAACATTCCACCAAGGAAGGTTTAACAATAAATTAATAGGTACAGCGATTAATGGGATGATACTTATCATGGAGGTTCTTTTTCTAGATGCTGCTGATTCATATTGTTTTTTTCCACAATATGGACATTTTAATCTAAACAATGATTTAACGGTTTGCTTCCATGTCCATTCAGTCTTACAGTTATGACAAGTAGGCATTTAAATCACTTCCTTTAATTTATTTGAAAACATTTAATAGATTGATTATATATCTATATATTAGCATAATTTTCTCGATTTACATAGGGCACTGCGGAGTTACCAAGGCCACTCAGCTAATTTTACACAAATTGAACGGATTAATCTGAGCATGAAAAAATCTTGGATTCCTATTGATAAGAATCCAAGATCAATTTAAACTGACTCCTGAAGCCAATCATACTAATGAATATTACGTTTTTTAAAGTTTCCACCTCTCACTTCTGCCACATCATATACTGCTACAAAGGCTTGATGATCAATTTCATAAATAATCTCTTTCATTTTACTATCTTCTAAACGGTTTATGACACATGTAATTTCTTTAAATTGTTCATTTGAATAACCGCCTTCAACTAAGTTATACGTTGCGCTTCTTCCAAGGCGATCACGTATCGTTTCAACCATTAATTCAGGTTTATTCGTAATAATTTTAAAGGTCTTGGAACCACTTAAACCTTCTTCTACCATGTGGATGACCTTAGAAGCAATGAAATAGGCAATTCCTGATAAGAAAGCTCCACGAAGACCAAATACAGTGGAGACAACAATGAAGACAAATAAATTTAGAAATAAAATAAGGTCACTTGTCCCAAAAGGTAATTTTCGTGAAAGGAGTACCGCTAACATATCAATCCCATCTAATGCACCACCATTACGTAATGCTAATCCCATCCCAAATCCAATAACAATACCGCCGATCACAGTAACTAACAACGTATCTCCTTCAATAATGGTTGGGATATGGCGCATAATGATTGTCCCGAACGCCAGTGAAGCAATACCTATAATGGAATAAATCGCAAAGCTTTTGCCAATTTGTTTATATCCTAAAAAAATGAATGGAATATTTAATAACGCAATTAAAATTCCTAAAGGCAGTCCCGTTAATTGTGATTCAACGATACTTAAACCTGTCACACCACCGTCCGATACATTGTTCGGAATGAGTATCGCTTCTAATCCGTATGCTGTAATAAATGCTCCAATCATAATTAGTATTGCCCGCAAAATCTTCTTCAGCATAATCATGATATTTTGTTTCGTTAAACTCATACCTTGTCCTCTTTCCAAATTTTATTCCATTAGGAAATCAACCATTAATTCTCTTTCAGCATGGATACATCATAATTGTTATTAGGAGCCATCGTGTAAATAACTTGCCATTGGATAGTTACTTTGCATTAGAAATTCCTTACTAATATAATGAAACCAATTACTGTTAACTATGTATGATTGTTTCTTAATAAAATAATTATAAGTGAAATGAGGATAGGAGCACAATCGAGACATATTCTTACAATATCAGGGAGTCATGTTTTTATTAATAAAATGAATATGAAAACGTTTTGACCTTAATGATTGCTTTTAGTATGTTAGTAGCGTTTCTCTATACCAGACAAAAATAAAAAATCCCTCATATGCACGTAAAGCGTATTGAGTGATTATTACTCTTTAAATGCCTTCTCCTCTTGATGGGGTTGGTCTATTGTAACCGTTCCATGTGACAGCATGGAACGGTTTTAATTAAAATATGCTTACTTAGACTAAATCCAAGCCATTTAAATTTACTTTTTAAATCAAACACATTCAAAAATGACTTTGCGTTCATATAATAGATTAGATTATCGGTCCATCCACCAAATTCATATATAAATTTTTCTCTTATGCATTCAAATTTCATACCGACACTTTCGGCTAAATGAATGGATGCGGTATTATCTAAGTTTATATGAGCCTCAATGCGATGAAAATGAAGATTTTTAAAGGCGATATGAAGTGCTTCTTTTACTGCTTCTTTGCCATAACCCTTTCTCCAAAATTGGTTATGAAGTCTGTAGCTTATTAATCCCCATTGAAATTTGTTTCTCATAATTGTTGAAAAATCTACATAGCCAATATTTTTATTATCTATTTTGCGAAAGATACTAAATACGTATTTTTCATCTTTAATCGCTAGTTCTTGATGCTTTTTTACGACATCATTAAATGCTTCTTGAGTCCACTCACTCATATCCATCTTATCGTCATCATATTTGTTTTGCGAAGGTAGTCTATTAATAGAAAAGGACATAAAAACAACTAAAAGGAAAGAGCTACATTCAATTCCTATGTTACAATCCAATAAAGGACGTTATTATAAATTAGGAGGTTATGAGGATGAGACAATTACATGGAAAAACGGCTATTGTTACAGGGGCAAGTAGTGGCATTGGTGCTTGTATTGCAAAAGAATTGGCTAAAGAAGGCGCAAATCTTGTGCTAGCTGCCCGTAATTTAGATAAACTATCAGAAATAGAGAAGGAAATTAAGGAACTAGATAATGGTAAAGTATTGGTAGTCCAGACAGATGTAACAAATAAGCAACATGTTGACAGCTTGGTAAAGAAAGCTGAAGAAGCATTTAATCATGTTGATATTTTAGTAAATAATGCCGGTCAAATGCTTTCATCAAAGATTCGCTCTGGAAAAATAGAAGAATGGGAAGAAATGATTGACGTAAATATAAAAGGCGTGCTATATAATATCCATAGTGTATTACCTTCTATGTTAGAACGCTCAACCGGTCATATTATTAATATCGCGTCAGTTTCAGGTTTTGAAGTAACAAAGGTAAGTACCGTCTATAGTGCCACAAAATTTGCTGTCCGTGCGATTTCAACTGGTCTAGAAAAGGAATTGGCCAAAACGGGGGTCCGTGTCACAAATATTTCACCCGGTATGGTGGACACGAGCTTAACTAATGAAAGTTCTTGGAATAACGAACGTAAAAAATTAGAGCCAAAAGACATAGCAAAAGCTGTCGTTTATGCTCTAACACAGCCTGATTATGTCAATGTGAACGAGATAACTGTGCGCCCAGTATAAAATATAAATAGCACCTCAAACACGTATGCTAACATTTGAGGTGCTTTTCTTATGACGGGATATGTGAACGAGACCACATTTAATAACAGGGAATGAGAGAGTCGAAATATTATTGAAGATAGCTTACTATTTCACTCCTAAAACAAAAGCGTAAAAAGCATCACCGTGAGACATACTTTTATCTTTTTCATCCAACCACCATACCCCATAAGAATAATAATATATTCCTTTTTCAGTCGGCGCCTTAAATTGATGATCTTTGATTGGTACGGTAGATTCTTTATTATCAACTATCCGTGTAAGATGAACTTCATTTGGCCTCGGATTATAATTCATTTCTAACGTTACTGTAGCTCCTGCTTCAACTTGTATTGGTTCTTTATCTTTTAATAGTTCAGCTGGACCAAACGTATCAACACAATCCCCTTTCCAGCAATAAGTACCGAGTTTCGTTTTATACTTTTGGTTATCAACATCAATATAGACATCTGGCGGGCTGTATCCTGATAAGCTTTCTTTTCCTGTATTGCTACAACCGTATAAAACTAAGGCAGCTAATGAAATAATGACGATTATAAAGTTTCTCATTATATCTCCCTCGTATATTAGACATCAACTACCACAAAAGATATTTTCACTTGTTAAATCCGGAAAAGTGATTAATGGATTCGAATGCTCTCTTTCTAAATCCGTTCCCATATTTAAATAATATGTATGCTATTCAATATTTAGACCCTTAACGATCCACGAAAGCCTCTTGCAGCATAGTATGATTCGGCTCCATTATGATACATAAAAACAGTATCATAGCGACGGTCACAAAAGATGGCCCCGCCAAGTTTTCTTATATGAGCAGGTGTTTGTACCCAGCTTGATGTTTTTAAATCGAACTCTTCAAGCTCCTGCAATTGACGGTATTGTTCTTCTGTTAATAGTTCAATGCCCATAGCAGTTGCCATATCAATAGCGCTATTTTCTGGTTTATGTTTTTTCCTTGACTCTAGGGCCTCACGATCGTAACAAACACTTCTACGACCTTTTGGACTTTCCGCTGAACAATCATAAAAAATGTATTCATCGTTCACTTCATCATATGCAACAACATCTGGTTCTCCACCAGTTTCTTCCATCTCATGTAGCGACCACAACTTTTCTGTATTCGCTTCAAGTTTTTCCTGAATATGATCCCACTCAAAATCCTCATGGCGATGCATGTTTTCATCAAAGCGGCTTTTCAATGCTTTAAGTAATTCTTCTCGTTGCTCGGGTGATAATTCCCTTTTATTGCTCTTTGTCATATATAATTTCTCCTTAACGTTTTAACTCATAATGGTTGGATTTATATTAAATTTATCCTCAAATCTTGCACAACCGAAATAATCATTAATATTTAATTGTCGACCGATTGTACATATAAGTTTTCCATCCTTATAATAAATATTATACTATTTATACAAAAAACGCCAAATCAGTCTGATACTATTTACAGTGTCGGATTGATAATATTATAATGGTTATAGGTTTTTTATTTTTAAGTCTAAAGTATTAATACAGAGGGAGGGAGTTCTTTATCATGTTTAAACGGTTTCTTATGGTATTTTCAATGTTAATATTAGCCGTTGCTGGGATTTTACTCGTTGCCAGACATCCTACAGGACCTAACACTGTTTCATATGATGAACCACTTGGTCTATGGATATCCCTTGGAATGATTATCGTACTCTTTTTACCGCCTTTGATTTTATCGTTATTTAGTAATCGTACAGTGAGAATTATTTCTGCAGTGTATCAAGCATTTATCGTAATGGCATTTTTAGGAGTTATACCTATCGGGTTTCTTTTTCCTGTTCATGTTTGGGTAAGCGTTATTGCAGTGTTAGGAACTTTAGTTAGTTTAGCGAGTATTGTTTTGACTTTGAGAACGACTTCAACTAAAGAAATGACATTTTGATTGGAAATCATTGCATCATCACATTATGGGATAAGAAGCAGTATCCCTAATTCGTTATCGTCTCGATTGTTTTATCAATTATTTTACTGACCTTCCCTTTGGTTGCGTGCTCCCATACCTGTTAATAAAACAAAAGATTTCCTAATCGTTCTCTAGCTTTAAGGATCTTACAGCAGTAAAAGTGGCAAATGATTTAATGAACATTCTTTATGTATTTATAGATCATATCCACCTTGTTTTTTCGACCAAGTTTCATATAAGCTTCAGCCTCATAATGCAATGACAAAACGGGTATATTCACACCTTCTATCGTTACTGTACTTATAATTTTGTTAAAAAATCAGGTGCTTTTTCCCATCTACCCTCTACAAACTTTTCTAGGTTTCCTATCGAACCTGGATATATAATTGAAATAATCGGAGATGAAGTAACTTTTCATCACGATACAAATGTGAAAATAAATCATTAATAATATGGATGACGACTTTTAATCCAGGATAAGGCTGATGTAATCAGTATATAAGAGTGGGTGTGCCATAATAAAAGCGTCATATTCTTCTACTAATAGAGTTAGAAAAATCTAGGTCTCTTCCCTTACATATATGGTATATGCATAGTAAGCTTCACCATTTAGTTCTTCATTCCATTGAAGATGAACGAGATAATAAAACTTTCCAGGTTCAGCTGGTGCTTCAATAATCTGTCTTTCTTGTGTTTCATGGTCATAATCTGTTACGAAAATATCTACTTCTTCACCTTCCTCCTCAGTTACTCGAAATTGAGTAAAGGTAATTTCGTCTGGGTAAGGAAGGTTATCCGTTATATTGTCATAAAAAAAGGTAAGGTGTTCCCCTGGTGTAACTAATAAAGGTTTCCATCCTTCCAATGTTTCTTTTGGATGGTCTGGAGTTAGACTACAATGATCTTCTTTGGTTTTTTTCCAACAATACGTTTCTAATGGTGCTTGAATCAATTCCATTTCGTCATCTCTCTGGCCTATAAATAGATCAGATGGTGATTTTGAGTTGGCCCATGCCGATTCTGAAGGAACTTTTATTCCTCCTTCCTGATCCTTGACTGACGAACATCCTAAAACGAACAAAGTAACTATGAATAAAATCCAAACAATTCTTTTCAAGATAAGCCCTCCAAATTCTTTCACGTTCCTGACCGCCACCAGGTAATGAAAGTAATAGCCTTCTTCACCTTGCTTCTTAGTAGTAACAATTTATCATCTTGAACAATATCTGCCTTTCCAATTTCTGACTCCCTTTTTCACCTTCACAAACGTAAAGGGCTGGAAATATCTAGGACTCTTCCCTTACATATATGGTATATGCATAATAAGCTTCACCATTTAGTTCTTCATTCCACTGAAGATGAACGAGATAATAAAACTTTCCAGGTTCATCGGGTGCTTCTAGAATCTGTCTCGCTTGTGTTTCGTGGTCATACTCTGTTACGAAAACATCTACTTCTTCACCTTCCTCCTCAGTTACTCGAAATTGAGTAAAGGTAATTTCATCTGGATAAGGGAGTTTATCCCTTCTATTGTTCAGAAAAAATGTAAGGTGTTCTCCTGGTGTAACGATTAAAGGTTCCCAACCTTCTAATGTTTCTTTCGGATGGTCTGGAGTTAGACTACAATGTTCTTCTTTATTTTCCCAACAATACGTTTCTAATACAGCATGAAACCCTCTTCCTATATTTTCATTTCTCCGTTCTATATGTAGATCAGATGGTGATTTTGAGTCAGCCCATGCCGATTCTGAAGGGACTTCTATTCCTCCCTCCTGCTCCTTGACTGACGAACATCCTGAAACGAACAAAATAACTATGAACAAAATCCAAACAATTCTTTTCAAGATAAGCCCTCCAATTCAATAAAATCCGTATATAAAACCATTTTGTCTTGCTATTACTTTATGAAATATTGAAAACAGATAACACAGCTGTTTTGATATATATTTTACCATTCAATCGTTTGCGAAACAATTATATTATTGAATTTTCTATATACAATATAATATTCAATGTTTTCTAATTAAATAAGCGGGGTTTCTTTCAACTCATGTAGAAGAGAGTTAAATAGACACCATAGCCTGATGACACAAATCAAAAGCTAAGGACGTGAAATCATCATGTATAGAAAAGTTGTTGGTTTATTAGGAACGCTTACTTTAATTGGGATGCTTTGTTTTGGTGCTCCCATGTCATTATTTGCTTCAACACCAGATGATGATCAACAGTCCACATATTCTAAAGAAGTAACGCTATGATTATTTTATTCGCCTTATCTATTAGTAGTTATTTTGTATTTAACTATATTCATACTGAACGGGTTGATGATGCTGTCGAAAATGTAGAAAGACTACAGTTTAATGCACAACTTTCTTTGAAGAAGTTGGAGGAAAAAATTTAATCAGACCCCTCCCTTGCAGACGATCCTACTGTTCAAAGTGATATGGAAGTTTATTCAAATAATATTAAAGAGCTTGAACAAGAAAAGAATGCACTCATTAATTATGACTGGGATTTCTTATTAGACCGGGAGATTTCTAGTATTAAGGAACAGATAGATAGAAGTCAATTTTCTAAGAATATGATTACTTGGATGACTAGTTTTACAGAAAATGTATATTATGAACGTTTGGTTTGGTTACGGGAGAACAATATTCGACCAGAACTCCCCTTTCACTTCTTCTCAGTATTGACGGTTTATGATCAAGTATTCGATATTGAGGATAGTGTTACAAAAAATCATAATAAGTACTCATCTTCTTTCCAGTTATTTTTTATACAGCCTTTTTGGAATACTCTTTGGAATGATTGGAATAGGTTTTTTTCTATTTTTATTCGGAGATATTCTGACAAAAGAAGGGCTTTATCGGAGTGGGTCCATTCATTTCCTTTATACACAACCCATATCAGGGGGTAAAGTCATTATGAGTAAATTTATAGCCATATTAATGAGCACAGTACTAATCATTATCGGGTCTGCACTATTTTCCATATTGTTAGGTGTCATGTTTGATCGATTAGGTGCTTGGAATTATCCTGTGTTAATCTATGAAGCTAACGAATCTTTCAATTTTATGCCAATGCTTTTATTTATCGCTTTATCTGCCTCACTTTTTTTATGGTGCTTTTATTCTGTTATTCTTTATTGTTTTTCTTTTCAATGATAACAAAGAGAACTGTTACAGCGATTGGTGTTACGTTTGGTGCCATATTATTAGGGATACTATTCAACGGCACGGCAGATACAAATTTAGCTCCCTATAATCCGTTTCATTACTTCAAAATCTATGACATCGTCACAATGGAATTTGCTGTAGTTCATCATAACTTTAATATGACATTGACAAATGGAGTGCTGACGATGGGTGTTCTGAGTGGGTTAATAGTTGAGAATTTAGGGGATAAACGTAAGTGTTGTAAAATATCTCAGGATATAAAATCCTAATTCCTCTTTATTTTGCGAGTAACTAGGCCTTTAATTTTCAACAATCGCAGCCACTTATTAAGAATAATAGCTCTTTTATCTTTATCAAATTTCTCCTCTTTCGATAAATAAAACCACAAAAGCAACATAGCAGTAGTAAAAATTAATGGTATGAAATTCACTTCTAGCTTAGCACTATAATTCAAATACAATTGGAATAATAAAGTTTAATTTATTCCATTGCAGCGCACGTTTGCGGAAAAATCAATATTACAATTGTTTGGCTGAAGGTATAAAATACACTTTTGATAAAGTGAGCCAAAAAATCATTGTTCCTACAATAGCTACTCCAACCAACACCATGACACCATATAAATTAAAAACTAAATTTACGATAGGTATTGTAATAATACTTGCTCCCAACAACACGGAATACACACTCGTTAGCTTACAAACTGTGTTTAAGTCCTTTTCTTTTTTCAATTTACCAATACTTCCAAGCAAGGAAATTAGTTCCAGGCTACGAGCTGTTGTACATTGAAATGCAAAGGATTCTGACTGTTTTATCCTAAAATAAATTCCTGCGCATATGAAGGACTCGTTCGAGATCATGTTTATGTAATACGCCTAGATGTCGTTTCAATTCTGAACCATGCACAGAAATAATTTTTGAAGTACGTGCAACAGAAGGCTTCAATAATCCTGTTTCATCTTATTGCTCATTGTAAATGTCATCCTCTTCATTATCCCACCAGGAATAATTTTCGTTTAATAAAATAACATCACTAGCTATATATTTTTCTTTGATTTTATCAAGAACCTTTTGTCTATCTTTCTCATTCAACATGTCAATTTCTTTAATGATTTTATCTGGAAGAGACATACCATACACCTCCATTAGATATACTATTATTATAACTTATAACCGCATCGACATAAATGTTCAAATAAAAAATGATTCAAATTAAAAATATTTACTGTAAAAATCATATCTTAGTTTCCCTCTAAGATCGGCATAAATCTTCGGTGTTTCACTCTTTTCATGACCAAGTTCCGTCACTACTTTAACTGAATTTACTTTCTTAATATTACTCAAATATGACCCTCCTATATATTCAATACATTTTATAAATAGAAAAAGGGATACAACCACCGGAGAAAGCTGTAGAGTAGTGGAATTGTAAGCATACAAAGTAGGATTGAGAGTAATACTCCAAATGATGCAAAGTTGGCATCTCCGCCAAACTTTTGAGCATAGACAGAGATAGTAGAAGCACTCGGCATGGCTGAAGCCAACGTAGCTATAATGAATAATGGGTATGGCACTTTGAGAAAGAGAAATATAAACAAAAACATTGGGAGGACAAGTAATTTACAGCAAGCTGCAATCCATAAATACATGTTTTTACTGTATTGACGTAATTCATACCATTTTATGTCTGCTAACAAACTTCCTATTAATATCATAGATAATGGGATCGTCATTTTTCCAACACTTTCAAATGTATCTAAAAATGGACTAGGCCACTTAAATGGAAGAATGAGTATGACCAATCCAAGCAATGTGGATAAAATGCCAGGATTGAAAATCAATACTTTCCAGTCTACGCTTTGTTGACTTTTCGTAAACAGATAGATGCCGTATGTCCAAATTAAAAGCAAGTAAAAAATGTTAAAAAGCGTTAGGTAAATAATTCCCTGTTGACCCATTACTATATAACTAATCGCAAATCCAATAAAGCCTTGATTTCCGAAAATAATTAAACTTTCATAGACACTTTTTTGTTTTATTGGTAGTGTGGCTTTTTTTCTAAGCCAAGCAGCCAATAAAACAGATATACTCAGTATGAAGATGGACATCGTGATTAACCATGCGAAATCTATTAAAAATTCTTTGGAAATCGTTGTATTAAGTGAGTATACAATCAATGCAGGTAAAGTAATGTAGAGCATTAGTTGTGTGATAACTTGATTGGCTTGCGAATTAAGTATGCCCACTTTTTGGCTTGCAAAACCAATCAAAGCCATGAGGTAGAGGGGGAACATTGCTTGTAAAAATGCACCTGTGGATAGCATTTACCTTCTCTCCTTTTCCATTGTTTTAGTGTATGAATTCCGAGAAGAGAAGGTACTACATTTTTATTTATGTAAAGTATTCAATTTTAGCATCAGGAAAAAAACGGTTTACATAGCCCCCTATCGTATCTTTAATTGCCTCCTGCTCATCATCCTGATAAACATATTTGTATATGCCATATCGCCCCCATTTCATTTTCCGTTTAGACTCATTTAATTCTAGCTTGGTCATTGGATAATTTTCCTGAATGACTCGTTTAGCAGGTTTCGTAAAACGGTGCTGTATCATTTCAAACGTTAAATCACTCCTAGCAAATGCTGGCAACGACGCTTCAAGCCTTTCGAACATTTCCAAATATCCTTCTTCCCAGCCGTCATGAAGATATATCGGAGCAATGATAAATCCCAATGGATAACCGGCTTCCGCCACTTTAGTAGCTGCTTCAATACGTTCATGTAATCTAGAGGTACCTGGTTCAAAGTACTTGATAATATATTCATCATTTATACTAAAGCGGAAACGTGTTTTACCTTGATGGTCTGCATCTAACAAATGATCGACATGTGAGAACTTCGTAACAAAACGAAGTTTACCATATTTGGATTGACCAAAAAATTCAATTGCCTGCTTTAAATGATGTGTTAAATGATCGACACCTACAATATCAGATGTACAAGATGCTTCGAACCTCGTTATATCAGGTGCCCGTTCTTCCATATAGTTTTGTGCTGCATCAAAGATTTCATCGATATTTACATACGTTCGAATATAAGGTTTGCTACCCATTGTTGTTTGTAAATAGCAGTAATGGCAATGCCCCATGCAACCAGTAGCCAGCGGAATCGCATACTCAGCGGAAGGCTTGGACGTATCGAATTTAAGTGTTTTTCGAACGCCAATAACTAGCGTAGATTTGGCAATACGATATTTTTGGAAATGATTTTCTCCTGGCAAATTACGAATTTGATTATGTGAAGTCGTCTGACGTATTTCTATTCCCATGTCTTCAAATTTTGCAATTAGCCTCTTCCCATTGGGGTATTCCAATGCTCGTGGTTCTACATAAACAAGTTGTGGGACAAACGGTTTAACCATGGTATTCACCGTCAACACGACCGAATGCTTCCTGATAAGCCATTTCTGCTTCTTCTTCTGTTGAAAAGATGGCAAATTCATGCGTAAGAGGATAGTAATTGTCATGTGAAAAGAGAGCTAATTTATTTGGTTGTTCTGGATGTTGTACAATGGCAGCCTGCTGAACATGTGCAACGTCTTGTGCATGCGGATTACGTATGATAATATAAACAACTTCACCTGGTCTAAAGTTTTGTTCTAAATCCATTATTTCACCTTATTCATTTAATTTTACTCCTAGTATTCCATGGTTAGAATGAAATTATGTTCAACTTCTTTTGTTAAAAAATTGAAGTAGTAAATATATTACTTTAGTAAAGATAAAATAAATTCATTTTTTTCTGGACAGATATTCAAAATCAATCGTGAAATTGCTGTATAACAAATGTAAGTATATATAATAAGTAAAAAAACTGTGAGTGATATTGTAAGTACCATGCTTACAGTGGGAATTATTGCTCTTCCTTTATCCTGTTCCTTACCCAGAAATTTTTAGTACGATTAATGCTATTTTATGATTTATTTGAAAATATCACTCAAATAAGTTCCTGCTCATTATTTATTAATGTTTTCTTGTATTTAATTGATATTCAAAGGAGTTGTAAAAATGATATTTACGAATGATTATTTCGATGACTATCGCTTATTAGACGTAACCGATGAATTAATTGAACAGGCAGAAAAGAAATTTAAGGTAAAAATTGCCGATTGACTATATTGAATTAATGAAAACACAAAATGGTGAAGAATTAATTAATAGAAAACTAGTCGTTGAGGATGAAATCATTTCCGTTGATTATATTAAAGGGATTGGTCATATATCTGGTGAAGGTATTTTATTATCGAGTAGCTTAAAAAAGGAATGGGGATTATCCAATCGACTTGTCTATTTATTTGGAGATGGACATACATGGGTTGCTCTTGATTATCGCCGATATAAAGGCAATGAACCGCCTGTTGTATATGTAGATTTAGAAACAGAAAAACAAATCCTTATCGCAAACAGTTTCCGGGAGTTCATCGATTCATTACAATATGATGAGGACTTAGCTTATAGCTCATATGATTACGGATCGGAACTAGAACAATATCCACGTAAAGAAGTCGAGCAAGAGATGGAAAAATGCCGATATGCTGGTATCATGTCATCTGGTATTGAATATTATTTATTTACGGACGATGATTTAAATTGGACATTTACACAGCTAGCCAAATACGTTCATGATTGGATTGAAGAAGGCTATGATTATTATAACAAACATGAACGTACAGAATATATGCTAATTGAATTTCTTGATATGATTATCGCAGCGATTCGTAAAAGAAATATCAATTTACGTGATTATCCGACTGCCATCGAGCTGTTACATACATTAAGTCGATTCCCGGCAGATTACGATTATAAAGGAATTATTCGTAATAAAACATTGAAGATTATGCATTATTTTAAACTGTAGTCATTGCCTATGTAAAAAAGTATCAATTATTAATGAGTTGAATTGTAAAATAAAGTCATTTATACCATTGTCGCTGAACAATGATATAAATGACTTCTTTCATGTTGCGATTATGATGTTTATATTGGTTCATTAACGACTCTTTCATCACGGAGTAACGCGGTGGCAAGGGAATATTACCGGTTTGAATTTCCCGAATTATGTTATAATAGAAGGAAATGGAAAATCTAGTAAAAATCAAAATACAAAAATAGCAACTCTTGATGAGCTAAAACAGGCAATTACGAGGGATTAAACGACCATTAATAATGAAGTATTTATAATTATTTATAGGTTATATATTTTATAACGACACAGATTATAGTTTATTTCATATAATGTTGTTATACTTTTATTTTT
>NZ_DATBTY010000030.1:0-24152 GCF_036516575.1 Cerasibacillus sp. | reverse complement strand
TTTAATTGCTAAAACCATCGGTTGCTCTCGCTTTGTGTTTAATCACTTTTTGGCTAAATGGAAAGATGCGTACGAAGAAACAGGCAAAGGGTTGACCTATACTACTTGTTCTTCTCAATTAACACAATTAAAGAAAGAATTGGAATGGCTAAAAGAAGTAGATAGTATCGCTTTACAGTCTTCTCTTAAAAACCTAGCCGACGCATATAGTAGATTTTTCAAGAAACAAAATAAAGCACCTCGCTTTAAATCTAAAAAGAATAAAGTTCAATCTTATGTTACGAAATACGTCAATGGCAATATCGCTATAGTAAGAAATACGATTAAATTACCGAAACTAGGCTTAGTGAAATTCGCTAAAAGTAGAGAAGTAGAAGGACGTATTTTAAACGCTACAATTAGACGTAACCCTAGTGGAAAATACTTCATATCTATACTTGCGGAAACCCAAGTAGAAAAACTACCAAAAACTAATTCTTCCATAGGGGTAGATCTTGGATTAAAAGACTTTGCGATTCTTTCGAACGGTGAAGTATTTAGTAATCCTAAATGGTTTCGTAAGCTAGAAGATAAATTAGCAAAAGAACAGCGTATATTATCCAGAAGACGAGATTTAGCAATAAAACGAAAATGTCAATTAAGCGAAGCTAAAAACTATCAAAAACAAAGACGGAAAGTCGCAAGATTACATGAGAAGATCGTCAATGCACGAATGGATTACTTACATAAAATCTCTACTGAAATCATCAAAAACCACGATGTGATCGGAATAGAAGATTTGCATGTATCCAATATGCTAAAGAACCGCAAACTATCTAAAGCCATTAGTGAGGTTTCATGGTATCAATTCCGAACGATGTTGGAATATAAAGCTAAATGGTACGGCAAGCAAGTAATAGTGGTATCTAAAACGTTTGCTAGTTCTCAACTCTGTTCAAACTGTGGATACCAAAATAAAGACGTTAAAAACCTTAATCTCCGTAAATGGACATGCCCGTCATGTCATACCCATCACGATAGAGATATTAACGCAAGTATTAATCTCAAAAAAGAAGCTGAAAGACTTCTAACCGTAGGGACTACGGGGATCGCCTAATCAATTAGAGTTCGTTAGAGCTCTGTACTTAGGAATCCACTACGGCTTTAGCCTAGTGGTAGTTCAACATCTCTGCCTCAGGATAAAGTGAATGTCTTTTAAACTATAAATTTTGTAAGCTTTAGACTGATGTAGAATAAAGGAATTTGTTATGAAAATGCTATTATTTCTGATATCTCTTTTATTGTTCATTTGGTATAATTGTGTAAAGATTACACATCTTATTGAAGAATGGAGATTAGCATATGAGCCAAAAATTATTTTTGACGAGCACGATTGTTGCAGCTGTTGTCGCAACGTCTGTCGTGCCAACAACAGCACTCGCTGCAAAAGCGACAGATATTAATAAATTACATCCAACAGATAAAGCATTTGTAGAAAAATCAATTGAATTAGGATATTTTTTAGACCGTCCTACATTCAACCCTGACCAACCGATTACACGCGGTCAAGCAGCGAAAACATTAGCGCGTGAAGTAACAGGCGGTAAAACAATCGCGGATTATAAAGCATTTGTTGAAAAAGAGCAGTTAGAAAAGAAAGTAAAGCCATTCAAAGATGTTCCATCATCTTATAAAACAGGAAATGCGAGCCAGCAAGAATTATATTATGTTTCATTAATTGTCAAACATGCAGGAGCTTTTACACAAGACCAATTATTGCCGAATGCCAACACGAAGCGTAGCCAAATGGCGAAAATGGTCGTTGAAATCTTTAACTTAGAAGATACGGGAAAAGCGGTCACTATTACAGATTTAAATCTCATTCATGAGAAAGACCAGAAATATGTAAAAATTGCGGCTCAACATGGATTGACAACAGTCTCTAAGTTCAATCCATACGGCGAATTGAAGCGTAGCCAAATGGCGAAATTTTTAGTGCAAGCCCATGATGCAAAAACTGGGGAAGAAAAACCGGAAATTAGTATCGATAAAGTGATTGTCCCAACGCAAACGATCGATTTGAAATCATTCGTTACATTCAAGTTGAACGACGATAAAAAAGAGATCACAGCGGCTGATTTACCAGAGGGGTATACTGCTAAGTTTAAAGCCTCTCAAAAAGTGTTTGCGGGAGCTACAGAGCCGTCGCTTACGTCGACAACGGGTCAAATTCATTCTAAAGTTGAAGCGAATACAACATTTGACGTGGAAGTCGATATTTTAAATAAAGAAGGAAAAGTCGTCGCTCAATCTAAAGTAGCGAAAGTGACAGTGCTCGATTATTCTCAAGTTGTTGAATCTATCGAGCGTTTAGAGTTAAGTATGAATGGCCAACCGGTCCAATTGGATGAGATTGCCTTACGTGATGAATTAGATGTTCGTCTTTTTGCTAAAGTGAAAGGGCAAAAAGAGATGAAAGAGATTACAGCATTTGATTTAAGCGTGAATCAACCTGCTGTCTTGTCCATCAAAGGGAAAAATCAATTGCAAGCGAAAGCGAAAGGAAATGCGGAAATTACCGTCAGCATTGGGGATTTAAAGCGCATATATAAAGTGAAAGTGAAGGATGAGCGTCGAGTGGACGCGAATAATTCTTCTATTGATCGTAAAGAAGTGAAAATTGCAAAAGAGAAATCACAAACCTTCCATGTCACGTTGAAAGATCAATATGGCGTGGCGAAACCTATTCATGTTGCGAATTTGAAAGTGGAACCAAATGTAGCGACATTGCTTGCGCGTCCAGCTGAAGTGAAACAAGGTAAAGAAGTCGGGCAATACATCATCACACTTCCTGCAAGTAAGGTTGAGCAAAAAGGAAATGTTACAGTATATGCAGATAATGTAGAAATTGGAAAGGTCGATGTAGACGTTCGCCAAGCTTCTCAAGAGATTCATTCTTATCAAGCGACGGTCGAGAATGCTGTATTTGATAAGAAAAAGAATGGTAATGCTAAACAAAAGGTTGAACTGAAAGCTTTTGACGTCGATGGTTTAGAAGTAGCACAGCAACCTATTTTGGACGGCGAACAAATTAAACTCGTATCAAAAGATGAAAAAGTAGCAAAGGTGAATAAAGATACGGTTGAATTAGCGAAAACTGCAAAAGCTGGTGATACAGTTATCGTTGAAATCATCGAAACAAAAGGGGCAATCGTGAAAAAATTAGGCGATGTGAAGTTTCACGTTGTCGATACAACACCGAGCATTACAGAAGTGACATTTACTTCTGAACCTGCCATTACAGAAGAAACGAAATCATTTGATTTAACAAGCGTTATGAATGTCATTGCAAAAGTCGGTGGAACGGATGAAACAGTTCCAGTCACATACGTGGACGGAGAAAGTGTTAAAAAAGGAAAAGTGACGGTGCAAATGGCATCTGTCGCAACCGATGCACCTTATGTTTTCGGTGAAGTGGTCATCACTTTTAACGATCAAAGTCTCGTTGAAAATGGCCCGATTCAATTAGAAGTAAAAGACGGTAAAATTTACGTGAAAGCTATTCCACAAAAAGAAGAAGTAACAGGAACGTTGAAAATTGCAGTTATTCAAAATGACACCTTTATTGAAAAGGGAGGCACATTCCCTGTAAAGATTCAAAGCAAGTAACATATATTTAAGGGAAGCAATTGTCGTAAATCGCTCTTTAAAATGCTCAAGCATTTTGAAGGGCGATTTTCACAAGGAAAATTGAAGGAGGCATCCCAATTGAAACGAATGGTATTGCTCGTTTTTTTAGTTGTGAGCATGTTCAGTTTAGGGTTTTACCTTAACGAGAGAATGACAGTTCCTACATTTACCATTGTCGCGAAATCTGATGAGGTACCCATTTATATTGAACATTTAAATGATTACTATCCAATGGGAACACTATATGCTAATACTCCAGTAGAACCTTTGCAACAGCTAGAGGACTATTATGAAATTGCATGGGGGAATGGCACGGGGTATTTGCGTAAAGAAGATGTAGTGGAGCAAGAGCGAAAAATTAAAAAACGCGCAATTAAGCACCCATCGAATGAAATGGTGTATACGATTGAACAAACCCCGATTTATGAACGGTCATTTCGAAAGCTAATTCCCATTGCTTCGATTGAAGCAGGGTTTCGTTACCCTATTGTTAGAGAATATAATGAAAACTGGTGGGAAGTGAATGTCGGCGGGCGATCAGGATATATTGCTAAAAAATCGACAGAGCCCGATCGAGGTATACCCGTCTTAATGTATCATCATTTATTAAAGCCTGAAGAAAAAGAAGGATCAACATTAAAAAAATCGTCCTCTACGATTACGACAGAGGAATTTGAGATGCAAATGCGTTATTTGCATGAAGAGGGATATGTGACACTACGCACAGAAGATTTAGAGCAATATTTGAAAAAACAACGCAATGTTCCTGCAAAAGCAGTTGTTTTAACGATGGATGACGGAAATATTAGTTCACGCATATATGGGTATCCTATCTTGCAAAAATATGGTTTATTTATTGATCAATTTATGATTACAGAACGAACACCGGATGAGCCGCTTCCTTTTAACTTCCGACGTTTAGATTTTTTAAGTCATGAAGAAATGAGAGCGATGACGGACCATTATGGTTTTCATAGCCATACCCATGGGTTACATTGGCAAACAGAAGAAAAAGAACCTTTTTTGCTCGTCAAACCGAAAGAAGAAGTGTTAGCGGATTTACGTTTAAGTCGCTCTCTGCTGTATCAAACTCCTTATTTAGCATATCCTTTTGGACAATATGATGAGGAAGGAATCGAGCTTGTGAAAAAGGCAGGTTTTCGTTTAGCTTACACAACAAAACCGGGATATGTCACGTTAAATACGAATCCTTACGAAATCCCGAGACTTGGGATAGAGCCGTATTTACCATTAGAGGAGTTTATTTCTAAAGTAAAATTACCAAGACCTTTACGAGAAGAGGCCCCCGAATTCCCTTCTGTAGAGGTTCAGGAGGAAATATAACAGGTGCCATTGTAATTCAATGGATTTTCAAAGGCGATTCTATATTTCAGGAGCCTTCTATTACAAGAAAAAACTCAATAAATAGTGAGTAGTTTGCAAGGTAGAAGATAAACTACGCATATGAATAAAAATGAAAATAGAAACTAAATAGCCTAGCACCGGAACTTTAACGGTGCTAGGCTATTTAGTTTCTATATCATACCGCACTTGATTAAAAAATATCTTATCTTCTTCTATTTCTCGAGTACACTCTATAAATTTTGACCAAGTTTGAGTATATGTAATTTGTGATGAAATAGCTAAAGAAGCTTCTCGAAATCGAAACGGTTAACTTGAAATTTATCGAAATAAGTTTTTCTTCGTCTCATTTTTTCTCTCGTTTCACTTTTCTAAGAGATGTAATTAGGTATTTCAGAAAAGTTGCCTGTTCTATAGTGTATTCCAATTATTTTGAGTTAATTTTAGGATTTTGAGATTGCTTAGAATACCGCCGTGTATTAGCGTTTTACTAGTTCAAAAAAATTATTATCAGAAAAGTTTAAAAATGAGTTGACAACACTACCCCACATAAATATACTGTATACATAACACAGAGTACTGTGTTGATAAATTTGATAGGGGTGGAAATGTATGGTGAGAAATGGTCAACAATATGTAGAATCACTAAAAGGGAATCGGACAATTTTTGTGAATGGGGAGAAAGTTACTGATGTCGTGAACCATCCAGCATTTCAAGGAATTGTAGCTACAATAGCAAAGTTATATGATATTGCAGCGGATCCGACAAATAACATGACTTATGAAACTGACGATCAAACAGTTGCAAATAAAATTTATATGATTCCTAAAAATATGGAAGATATTAAAAGTCGTCGAGAAGCAATTGAATGTTGGTCACGCTCTACTTATGGAATGGTGGGTAGATCTCCAGACCACGTGGCTGGATTTTTAGCAGGGTTCGCAAGTATGCCTGAAGTATTTGCACGTGGTGGTCAACAATACGCTGATAATTTATTAAATTTTTATAAACATGTGAGAGACAATGATTTATATGTTTCTTATGTCATTATTCCACCACAAATTGATCGTAGTAAAAGTGTTCATGAATTAGAAGATGAATTTTTGGCTACTGGTGTATATGAAGAAAAAGAAGATGGTATTGTAGTTCGAGGTTCTCATATGCTAGGAACAGGGACGGCAGTGTCGAATTACTTATTTGTAAGCGTTATCAATCCTTTGTTCCCAGGAGATGAAAAGTATGCACTTTCTTTTGCAGTACCAGTAGACACACCTGGATTGAAATTGTATACGAGACCAAGCTATGCCTTAGGAAAAGAAAGTGTTTATGATCATCCTTTATCAACCCGTTTTGATGAGAGTGATGCATTAGTAGTTTTTGATGATGTATTTATTCCGTGGGAACAAGTATTTGTGTATCAAAATTTAGAAGTTCAACGAGCTCAATTTACTGAAACACCAGCTCATCGGATTGGCAATCATCAAGCTCAAGTAAGGTTAACAACAAAGATTAAATTTGCAATTGGATTAGCAAGAAAAGTAGCAAGAGTGAATGGAATCGACCGTATTCCAGCTGTACAAGAAAAACTAGCTGAATTAGCAACGATTTCGACAAGTGTAGAAGGGCAGCTATTAGCATCTGAATACATGTGTACTTATGATAGCAATGGAACTGCAATTCCTAATGCAAAGTTTCTATATGGTTCTATGGGAAGACAAACGACACTTTATTCTCAAGTAATCCAAATTTTGAGAGAGCTAGTTGGCGGTGGAGTTCTACAAGTTCCATCTTCTTATAAAGAGTTAGTAAGTGAAGAAACTTTGAAAGATATGAATCGATACATTCGTACAGCTAATTCAATGGAGGCAATTGAAAAAGTTAAGTTATTGAGATTAGTGTGGGAAGTCATTGGCTCTGAATTTGGAGGGCGTCATCAACAATATGAAATGTTTTATGCTGGAGCCGCTCATGTCGTTAAAGGCTATGCTTATCGGAATTATGACTTTGAAGAAAATGAGAAACTCGTAGAGCATTGCTTATCAGAATATGATATTTACACAAAGTCAGATAAAACTATTAAAAATGTGATTTAGGAGAGAGTATATGCGATTGTTATTAGATGATAAACAAATAGAAGTATGTGTAGAAGACCTTGTTATAGCGGGATATACTTCACGTAATCAGGAAGATTTAAAAGCTCATATTCGTGAATTGGAAGAAATTGGTGTTCAACCTCCTCCTCAAATACCCATGATTTATCATGTATCTAAAGAGTTACTAGATACAAAAGGTAGGATTTCAACAATTGGCAAAGAATGTAGTGGAGAAGCTGAAATTGTTCTGTTAGAACAAAAAGGGAAATGGTATTTAGGGTTAGGGAGTGATCACACCGATCGTCAGTTAGAAACATTTTCTATTCAGAAGTCTAAGCAAGTATGTGGCAAACCTATTACTAATGAGTTTTGGGATGTCGATAAAATTATCCACCACTGGGATGAAATTGAATTGAAAAGCTGGATTATTAATGATCAAAATGAAAAAATATTATACCAAAATGGAAAACTAGACTCATTTATGTTGCCCAAAGATTTAATAAAAGTATTAGAAGAAAGGAACTACCCTTTAAAAAATGTTTTAGTTTTTGGTGGGACAATTCCTTTACTATCTGAGGAGTTTTTATATAGTACGAAGTTTGAAGCTCAGCTCATTGACCCAAAGTTGAATAGGAAATTAACACTTATTTATGAAGTGAAAGAATTAGTAGATACTAAAAGTTAAAAATACGAAAGATAACATCTTTACTACCAATAAAGTATTCTTTCAAAAGAGGAGTTTTAATATGAAAAAAGAATTAGAGTTTGTTCCCTTTCAAAATTTTCCGAAAGAAGAATTATTACCCGTACAAGGATTGAGTCAGCGCGTTATTGCAGAAATTAAGGGAAGCGGTATTGCAACCCGTATTTTAGAATTTGAACCGGAAACAGATACGTCTCCAAATGGCATTCAAATTCATGATTTTTGGGAAGAATTATACATTATCGAAGGCAGTATTATTGATTTAAAATTAAATGAAGAGTTTAAAAAAGGAATGGTAGCATGTCGTCCTCCAGGGATGGAGCATGGGCCGTGGATTTCGCCTAATGGATGTAAAATATTTGAGGTACGCTATTATTCGAATCATGAAGATTTAGAAGAAGCGAAAAAAGAATTAGAATTTGTGCCCTTTACACAGTTTGCAAAGCACGATTTAAAACCTGTCGTTGGACTTTCGCAAAGAATTATTGCCCAAGATAAAAAAACAGGAGTCGCAACGAGAGTGTTGGAATTTGAGCCTAAAACAGACACTTCAGCAAATGGTATTCAAGTTCATGATTTTTGGGAAGAATTATATATTATTGAAGGAAGTATCGTAGATTTGGAATTAAATGAAGAATTTAAAGAAGGAATGGTAGCATGTCGTCCTCCAGGGATGAAACATGGTCCATGGATTTCACCCAATGGATGTAAAATATTTGAAGTGCGCTATTATGCAAAGTAAAGATCTGGGAGGAATAACATGAAAAAACTTATAGGGGTACTATTAGTTACAATTTTGATGTTGTTAGGTTGTTCCAATGATGAAGGAGGAAAACAAACCGATTCATCTGAAGGTAGTAAAACTATCACTTTAAAAATGGGGAATATTACTAAGGAAACAGCACAATTAAGTAAAACATTTGTTGCGATTGGAGAAGAATTAGAAAAAAGAACAAATGGACGTATTAAAGCTCAATATTTTCCAGCGGGACAATTAGGTAATGAAGCAGATATGCTCCAGCAGGTGAATACGGGCAGTTTAGATTTAGCAATGATCACAACAGCTCAACTTAGTTCTTCTTCTGACGCATTCTCATCTTGGCTAATGCCATTCCTTGTAGACACTCAAATGCAAGGGTATGAATTAGCGATTAGTGAAGAATCAATGAGTTTGTTTGATACTTTAGTAAATGAAAATGTAGTTGGTCTAGGATATGCAAGTTCAGGATTTCGCTACCTATTATCAACTACTCCGATTACAGAAGCCACAGACTTTAAAGGATATAAAATACGGACAACTCCTAGCCCGACAATTTTGGATTTTTGGAATGACTTGGGGGCTGCACCTACACCTATGCCGTTAACTGAAGTGTACACCTCTCTCCAAACGGGAGTTATTAAAGGAGTAGACATTGATTCAGAAGGAGTCGTTTCTGAAAATTTAACAGAAATCGCCAAGGACTTAACGCCAAGTAAACATATGTTATGGGTCGCCGGAATTTTAATTAATAAAGATTTGTGGAATTCTTTAAGTGAAGAAGATCAATTGCTATTGCAAGAAATTGTAACAGAGAAAACAAAAGAAAATTTTGAATTAGTAGAAAAAAATGAACAACAGTTACTAAATGAAGGTGAGGAGAAGTATGGCGTGACTATTCATCAACTAACTGATTTAGAACAATTTTCTGATACGGTTCAAATGTTGCATAAAAAATGGGGAGGAAATTATCCCCAATTAGAAAACTTTTTACAGAAAGCAGAGGATATTCGGACGAAGTAGGTGATCATAATGGTAACTCAACGAAAAAGTAAAAATTTTTTCACTCTAATTATTCAGTATATTGAGAAAATTCTGATGTGGAGCGGAGTTTTTATCGGTAGCTTGTTAATGATTAACGTCGTAGTGGCAGTTATTTTTAGATATGTATTAAAAAGTCCTGTCTATTGGGCAGATGAATTATCCTTAATTTTATTTGCATGGCTAACTTTTATAGGAGGAGCACTAGCTCTGAAGCGTTCAGAGCTAGCTGCTGTAACAATTCTATTAGATAAATTACCATTACGTACAGTTAAGTATATTCATTTTTTAAATCAATTTCTTATTATTTTATTTTCGAGCATAATGATTATCTACTCTATTAAATGGTTAGGAAGCCCGAGTGTTCAAAATATGGTTTCACCGACTTTAAAAGTTAGTATGTTTTGGATCTACAGCATTATTCCTATCAGTTTTTTATTTATGATTATATTTTCAGTAGGGCACCTCTTTGACAAAGCAACTGACAGGGAGGAAAAAATATGATACCTATTTTCTTGTTTTTTTTCCTTATGATTTTAGGAGTACCTATTGCCTTTGTGTTAGGGATGACTACCGTTGGATTTGTTTTTTTAAGTGAAAATATTAATGTAATGGAATCGATGCCTTCTCGAATGTTTAATGGCCTACAAAATTTTGGCTTAGTAGCAATCCCAATGTTTATTTTTTTGGGGGAAGTCATGAATAAAGGTGGAATAACGAAAAGATTAATTGATTTTTCACAAGTGATTTTAGGACACTTGAAGGGCGGATTAGGTTATGTAAACGTTGTAGCTAACATGTTTTTAGCATCTATTATTGGATCAGCAAATGCTCAGTCAGCAGTGATGAGTAAAGTTATGGTACCTGCAATGGAGAAAGAAGGGTATCGAAAAGATTTTAGCGCCGCATTAACTTCAGCTTCTTCAGTTATGGGACCCTTAATCCCTCCAAGTATGCCTTTTATTATATTTGGAGTTACTGCTAGTACTTCGATTGGAAAGTTATTTTTAGCAGGAATTGCCCCGGGCATTTTATTAACGATAGCGTATGGGGTTGCTATTTATTTTATAGCAAAAAAAGAAGATTTACCTACTTCTGAAAAATCAACGGTAAAAGAAGTGTCGATCTCTTTTGTGCATGTTCTTCCTGCTCTAATAATTCCTTTATTTATTGTAATCGGAATTACTACTGGATTTTTTACAGCAACTGAATCAGGAGCAATGGCAGCGTTTGTAGCTGTTTTAGTAGGTATGTTTATTTATAAAGATTTAAAAATGAAACATATGTATGAGATTATTTATCGTACTGTGATAACTACCTCGACGGTTACATTTTTACTAGCAACATCTAATATATTTGGTTGGGTACTAAGCTTTCAACAAATCCCACAATTAATTGCTGATGTATTTTTATCTATCGCGAGCAATCAATATATGTTTTTAATATTGGCTACAATACTTCTACTGATTGTAGGAATGTTTTTAGAAGGAATAGCAGCATTAATTTTGCTGGTTCCTATATTACTACCAGTTGCTGTACAGTTTGGAGTTGATCCCGTTCATTTCGGAGTTATTATGGTGTTAAATTTAACGATTGGTTTATTAACTCCTCCAGTAGGTACTGTATTATTTATTGTATCCTCCATTACAAAAGTAAAAATTGGGGATTTAGTTAAGAGTATGATGCCGTTTTTGATTATTGCTTTTATTGTATTGTTACTTGTTACTTTTATTCCAGCAATATCATTATTTATTCCAAGTTTATTTAAATTATAAAGTGAGGTAAAAAGATGACAAATTTTGATTTTAAACAATTTAGAAATGCGATGGGAACATTTGCAACCGGTGTTACAGTAGTTACTGTAAAAGATAGCAATTCTGAAGTTCATGGGATGACGGCCAATTCATTTTCGTCAGTTTCGTTAGAACCACCGATTGTTTCAATTTGTGTAGATCAGCGAGCGCATACATTAAATATGATACAAAAAAATGGAAGGTTCGGAATCAATATACTTAGCGAAGCACAAGAAGACATTTCTAGACTATTCGCTGGTCAAAAAACGAATTCTACTGATGTAGACTGCACATTTCACTATAGTACACGTGATATTCCACTGATTGAAGGAGCACTTGTTGCTTTAGAGTGTGAAGTTTATAAGGAAGAAGTTGTTGGCGATCATACGGTCTTCTTCGGCTTAGTAAAAGGTATCACATTTGGGGATGAAGAAAAACCACTCTGTTTTTATAAAGGGCAGTATACAGAATTAAATACTCGTTGAGGAAAGGAGAAGATATTATGCAAGTAGCAATTTATCAAATGGAAATAGTACCTGGTAAGCCAGAAGAAAATCGTGAGAAAGTAAAAAGATGGGTATCTAATTTAGAGGGAGATAGACCTTTAACTATCGTTTTACCAGAGTTATGGACAACTGGATATACATTGCCTATATTTGAGCAAATAGCAGATGAGGATTACGAGCCAACGAGACAGTTCTTGAAACAATTGGCACAAGATTATAATGTTAATATTGTTGGAGGGTCATATGCAAATCGCCGAGAAGGTAAAATATATAATTCTTCCATAGTGATTAATGCAAGGGGAGAAGTAGTTCATTATTATGAGAAAATTCACATGGTTCCTATGTTAAATGAGCATTTATATTTGACTGGGGGGAATCGTAAAACAGAAATATTTGAATTGAACGGTATCAAGTGTGGATTAATTATTTGTTATGATTTACGTTTTACTGAGATTATTCGACCTCTAGCATTAAAAGGAGTAGAAGTATTATTTGTAGTAGCGGAATGGCCAACAAGTCGTTTGACTCATTGGAATATTTTACAGTACGCTAGAGCAATTGAAAACCAATTTTTTGTTGTATCATGTAATAATGTAGGAGAACATGAACAAGTAGAATATGGAGGAAATTCAAAAGTAATCGATCCTTGGGGAAATACAATTGTCTCAGGAGAAAAGATTGAACAAACTTTAATGGCTCAGCTTAATATATCTGAAGTAAAAGAAATTAGAGAAAAAGTTCCTGTTTTTAAAAGTCGCGTTCCTCATTTATATCGTTAAGATCACAAGCATATTATACAGAAAATGTAACAAGGTTGTATTTTAATCCTGTTTTAATGTATGATGTACTGTGTATACATTGAAAGGATTGAAGGTGAGTAAATTGTTAAATATAGAACCTGTTAATAAAGTAAGAACAACAAAAGAAATTGTATATCTTCAACTTAAAGAATCAATCTTTAAAAATGATATCCCACACGATATGATTTTAACTGAAACGCTCTTGGCTGAAACATTAAATACTTCGAGAACGCCTGTTAGAGAAGCAGTAGCTGACTTGGTGAAGGAAGGTTTACTACAATTAATACCTAGAAAAGGTATTAAAGTCCGGGAAATTTCAGAAAGTGAAAAAGAACAAATTATTTTCTTAAGAACAGTGATTGAATTGGAAGGGTATAAAAATATTTGTGAAAAACTTGATGAAAAAATCATCGCTGACTTCTATGATTTAATTGAACAACAAAAACAGTGCGTAGAAGATAAAAATCCCATCGTTTTCATTGAGTTAGATCAACAATTTCATTTTAAACCAATTCGTATTGCAGAGTTATTTTTTTTAGAAGAGGTTCTTTTAAATATGTATGATTTAACTCGATTAATCGGTCATAAAGCACTTTATAAAGAGGGGCGTATGGCTGAGGTTATTGAAGAACACACAGCTATAGTAAAAGCTTTAGAAGAAAGAAATTTTGTGAAAATTGAAGAGAAGTTGTTAGAACATTTACATCGGACGCAAAGTAGCGTATTAAAAAATAATTAAATAATTTGTTTATATTAATTTCTGCTAATATTATAGACGCAAAAGGGGAATAAAATCATTTATGATTTTATTCCCCTTTTTTAAGATTTCATTTGTAATGCTTGTTTTAACGGCTTCTCCATAATGGGTGCTAAGGAGCGTGAGAATGAGGCCGTAATATGGTTGCTGTCAAAATGTGTGATGACATTGCCGATGATTGGATAGCAATACTCTTCATCACAAAAGTAATCTGTTGGGTCGAACACGGTGGCGTTTGTAGGAATAGTGGATGCTGTGCTCAGTAAGCTCGGTTCGCGAACGATATCGCTGCGTGGGATTTTACATACTTCATTCCAATCACCATCCGCTTCTCGTAAGCAATCGGGAATGCGGTACGGATACCACGGTGTATCTCGCACGAGGAAGAGCGGAACGTTCGCCTCTTCAAAGACTTTCCATGCGTCGACGAATCCTTCTGGCAAAGTATCCCCGTCAAACTTAGAAATATCTCCTGTCGTGAACACGAGATCAGGTGGATTCGCAAGAACATGTTCAATGACGTTATCGAACCAATCGAGACATTCTGGATGATCGCTCGTATCTTCAAGTGTGAAGCGACATTTTCCTTTTAAATACGTCGTAATTCGAACATTGTTGTCTTTTCCGAATTGGTCGAGCATCGGTTGCCAATGCGCACTATGGGAGCCACCAATTAATGCGATCGTTTTTTCATACTGTTTTGTTTCACCATATTCACATAAATCAAAATCGATTTGTCCATCGATAGTGAAGCAACCATCTCTATAAACTTCAGATGAATCATGTTGACCTGTCGTTAAATCAGGTATGAGGGTGTCACGATTGTAAGTTTTATAATCATCATTTGATAAATAAATCAATGCGCCCGGATTATCACTCGTGAGTAATGCTTGTACATTCGGTGGTGGAATGACCGTGACGTGATAAATCCACAACCCGCTCCCGACCAGTGCAATAATCGTACTGAGACGAATGACTGTTAGGCGGAAAGACGTGTTGATTTTACGCAATGGTTGTTCAATGCCGTAAATTGTGACATAAGCAAGTACAGTGGCTAAAGCGATAATCGCAAGACCTGCTTTTAATGAAACTGTACCGCGATCGAAATAATGGAAAAACAAAATTAAAATAGGCCAATGCCATAAGTAAAAGGCATATGAAATTTTACCGAACGATACGAGCGGTTTCGATGCGAGTAAGTTGTACGCACTCCATTTTTGACTCGTATTTCCTGCTAGTAAAATCAGCACAGCAGACATCGTCGGCCAAAGTGCCGCATATCCTGGAAAGACAGTCGACACTTGAAAGATGACTCCGCCAATTAAAAGGCCAATTAACCCGAGCCAGCCGAATAACCATGCGACAACTTTCGGGAGTTCAATGCGGTGAATGATGATCGATATAATGCCACCAAGTCCGAATTCCCACACACGCGTGAACGTATGATAATAGGCGACAGGCTGGTTGACGCTCGTCAAGTAAACAGAATAAATAAAAGAAGCGATGGAAACAATGACGAGTATCACAAGTACGAGTCGCTCAAATTTTAATCGGCTCATCGCTTTTTTCGCAAATAAAGCGCTTTTAAATAAGAAGAGCCAAATGAGATAAAATTGAAATTGAATACTTAATGCCCAATAATGTTGATAAGGAGATGCCTCGTTATTTTGAGCTAAATAATCGACCGCATCGTTGGCGAGTTGCCAGTTTTCAAAATAAAAAAGCGAAGCGATCAACTCATTGAAAAATTGTGGTCTCGTATGAGAAGAAACGAGAAAGTAACTCGCAATAAACGTTACGATTGCGATAAACCAAGCAGAAGGCATAAGACGCTTCAGTAACTTCACAATATATTGGAAAATAAAAATCCCATCTTGTTTACGATACATCGAAAAGAGCGATGTCGTAATTAAAAATCCTGACATAATAAAAAACACGTCAACTCCGCCAGAAACGCGATTGAACCAAATGTGATAAACAGCGACTAAAATCGCAGCAATCGCACGGACTCCTTCAATTTCTAGGCGGAAACGTTTCGGTTGATTTTGCAAAAACAGGTACCTCCTTCAAGCAAATTCATTACTAATAGTGTATCGGAAGAAGGGGAAAAGTGGAAGGTAAATATGCTATACTGAAACATAAGACAGGAGAAAAAATGTCGGAATTTATTGTGTAGGAGGAGAAGGAATGAAGAAATTTTGGATTGTGATGGTATTATTAATAAGTTTCGTCGTCATGCCCAATGAAGCGTTCGCACAAGAGCAATGGATTACTCCAGTGAATGAGCGCGCAACGATTCATTATGAATTGCATAATGAATATTTACCAATGGGCCAATTATTGAAAGGAGACGCTGTAAAAGCTCAAAAACAGCAAGGAGAATACTGGGTCATTACGTGGGGGAATGGAGTAGGGTATGTGAAAACCTCTGAAATGAAGTTAAGTACAACTGAATTTAGAGGGGTTCCGATGACAAAACGAAATTCTAACACTGTAGTGTATACGACGACGGATACCGTTGTCGTCGATAATTCTAAAGGAACGTTACGCCCTTTCGCTCAGATCGATGCAGGTTTTCGTTACCCGGTTGTCCAAAGTTGGGGGTCTTGGTGGATGGTTGATGTCGGAGGACGAGTGGGGTATATTTCTAAAACAAAAGCTGCCTTGGATGAAGGAATTCCTGTGTTGATGTATCATCATATTTTAACACCAGCAGAAAAGAAAGATTCTCCTTTTGCACATGTAAATACGACGCTCACGACGGTTCAATTTGAACAACAAATGAAATATTTAAAAGATAATCAGTTTACACCATTAACGACGTCCGACTTAGAAAAATATTTAAATCGTAATCAAAATTTGCCGGCGCGTACCGTATTATTGACACTAGATGATGGCAATATCAGTTCACGTGTTCATGGATATCCGATTTTAAAAAAGTATGGAATGATTGCCGATCAATTTATTATTACGGGACGTACGCCGAAAGAGCCTCTTCCATTTGATCATAAGCGGTTGCGTTTTTTAAGTAATCAAGAGATGGCAGAGATGAAAGATGTGTACCAATATCATGCTCATACAGATGCTTTACACAATTTAACTTTGCAAAATAAGAGCTTTTTTGTGGCGAAAAGTGATGCTGAAATACTAGCAGACTTAAAACGTAATCGGGAAAAGCTAAACGGAACTCCTTATTTTGCTTATCCGTTTGGTCAAACAGACAATCGTTCAGCACGTTTATTGAAGCAAAGTGGAATTCGTCTCGCTTACACGACAAAGCCAGAGCGTACGAAGCTCGGAACAAATTTATTATTCGTTCCGAGACAAGGTATTGATCCAAGCTTCTCATTAAAACAGTTTGCTGACCGAGTGAAGGTAAAGTCGCCAATTGCTTCTAAACCGCCTATTGTAGAAAAACCTAAGCCACCTGTGGATCCAAACCAACCATTCCCAGACGTATACAAAAAAGATTACTTTTATGCATATGTTATTAATTTAAAAGAACGACAAGTTGTAAAAGGATTTCCAGATGGGCTATTCAAACCTTATCGAGAAGTGACACGTGGACAAGCTGCTAAAATGTTAACATTAGCACTTAATTTGAAAAATGAAGAGATTGAAAAAATCCAGCAATTTAATGATGTACCTGTTACGGACGAATATTATGATGCTATTCAGTTGCTTGTTCAATACGGCGGTGTTACTGGATACTCCGATGGAACATTCCGTCCACACGAACCTTTGAAGCGAAGCCAAATGGCTAAAATTATCGTTCATTTATTTAACTTACCTATTTCGGATTGGAAAGAGGGAACGTTTACAGATATTCAAGCTTCTGAAGACTTTGCGAAATTTGTTCAAACCTTGCATGATTTTGAAATTACAACGGGTGTCCAAGGACAATTCCAACCGTATCGCACGGTATCACGAGCACAATTGTCAGCCTTCATTCGACGTGGAGAAGCTGCGCTTTCTTTATTGCCACCTGTGCTCGCGAAGCCCGAAGAAGATAAGGACGAACAAGCACCTACAACAGATGAACAAACACCAGCCGAAGTTTCGAATCCTTCTGTCAAAGAGGAGATCGATGACCTAAACGAAATCGTACCCGTTGAACAAGAGAAGACGGAAATAGAACAAAAGGAACAGCTTGAAGAAGAAACGATTGTAGCCGAATAAGCAAAAAAGCACGAACGTAAATAAACGTCTCGTGCTTTTTGAATTATTGGATGATCATCGTATGAATTATGAAAAAACAATTTATCCTATGGTATAATGATACCGTCTGTTGGGCGTGTATAAAGCGCTCAAATAAAATGCAGTAGAGAGAAATGAGGGTAGATGGATGTCGTTACTTTCCGTCATATTACCTTCGTACAATGAAGAAGCAGTCGTTGAACATGCAGCGACCGTATTACATGAATTGTTTACGAAGGAAGACATTCCGTATGAATTATTATTTGTTAATGATGGTTCAACGGACGCAACATGGACAATTATAAAAAAAATGAACGCAAAAAATCCTCAAATAAAAGGGATTCATTTATCAAGAAATTTTGGAAAAGAAGCTGCGATTCTAGCAGGATTACGAGAAGCAACGGGTGAATGTGCCATCGTGATGGATGTCGATTTACAACACCCTCCCGAAACTGCGGTAGAAATGTATCGCTTATGGGAACAAGGATATCAGATTGTGGAAGGAATTAAAGCCTCGCGAGGGAACGAGGGAATCTTCTACAAGGCTTCCTCGAAATTATTTTATCGCTTGATTCATCGCGCTTCTGGATTTGATATGCAATCATCTTCTGATTTTAAGTTATTGGATCGTATTGCGATTGAAGCGTACTTACAATTACCTGAACGTCAGCTTTTTTTTAGAGCGCTATCTTATTGGCTCGGCTATCATCAAACGACCGTCCCATTTCATGTGCAAGAACGACATGATGGCGAAACGAAGTGGTCTTCTCTTAAATTAATGAAATATGCAATTGCAAATGTAACATCATTTTCTGCTTTACCTATGCAGATTGTTACACTTGTTGGTTTTTTATTTATGTTATTTTCCATCGGTCTTGGAATCTATTCACTTGGGCAATTTCTAACAGGCAACTCTCTAGAAGGGTTTACGACGGTTATTTTATTATTACTCGGCATCGGCAGTATTATGATGATGAGTTTAGGAATAATCGGTTATTATATTTCAAAAATTTATGAAGAAACGAAAAGGCGTCCGCGATATTTAATTTCGAAACGTACTTCTCAGGAGAATCGACATGCGTAAATATATAGACGCATCTATGTATCGATTTTTAATTGTTGGAATTATCAATACGATTGTCGGAACGGCGATTATGTTTGGACTTTATAATTTCACATCCGCTTCCTATTGGTTCGCTTCTGGAATGAACTATTTTTTAACGAGTATTTTAAGTTATTTTTTAAACAAATATTATACGTTTCAGCATAAAGGAGAAACATGGCGTTCGATGATTCGTTTTACGCTAAATATTGCCGTGAGTTATCTAATCGCATACGGGCTTGCCAAGCCTATCGTTCTTTTCTTGTTGAAAGATATGTCACTTACTGTACAGGAAAACATTGCGATGCTCGTCGGTATGATTTTGTTTACCTTTATTAATTATTTCGGTCAACGTTTTTTTGCTTTTAAAAAATGAAATATACAGTTGAAATTGTAATTTATTATAAATTTGAGAAACTTAAAATAAAACGCATGAAATCAAATGTTCGATATGATTTCATGCGTTTTCATATTTAAGGTTCAATCTTCTTTTTTATACTTTTGCTTTGTGAAAATATGGAGTAAGATCACAAAAACCAATGTGAAAGCTGTAATTCCAAAGCCGAGACGTAAAAATGGGCTTTGATACGTTAAGACAATTGTTTGTTCTCCTCGTTGTACAGGAACTCCGACAAAAGCTTCGTTAACTTCTTTTGTTTTGACCGTCTTGCCGTCAATTGTCGCGGTCCAACCTCGACTTGTCGGAATCGTTGTGACGAGCATGCCGTCTGTTTTGGCATGTCCTTTTAATTCAACGGAATTCTGATTGAAAGACACAAGCTCAAACGCATTTTGATTTGCTCGTTCAGAATGCTCTGCTAAAGGAGCGAGCGGTAATTTTTCTACTTTTAAATCACGGATGATATAAGATCCTTCCGTCAATTGCATCTGAATAGCCGCGGTTCCTGGCTCATAATGAATATGCATTGCAAATTGATCAATAGGCAATGAGTAAATATAATCATCTCGTCGTTTCTTTAATTCATTTCGATTAATATCGACTGAAAATTCAGCGCCATTTATTTCTTTTAATTGCATTGTCAAAATAAGATTATGATGTTCATCCACAACTTCTGTAAATGGAATTGTCAATTGCTCGTCTCCATTAACATGTAAAATACCATCTGTTAAATATTCTTTGAAAGGAACTGTTTGTTCAAATAATGTAGTCGGCAAATCAAAATTAGAGGAAGATGTTGTCACATCATCTATGACGTAAGCTTGAGTTAACAACATTTCACGCATACCGACAGACATTTCATCCCATTCTTCTTTTGCAATTGCATCAGTTTGGACGTAAGCGAATGGGAAAGGGTAATCGATTTGGTATATATATTGATCGGCGATGTGTTCTACAAGTGTATATCCTTTAGGGCGATATGCAAAGTGGTCTTCAATTGCTAAATAATCAGCTTTTAAAAAGCTTTGAATATAGAGTCGCTCATCTAAATTATAAAAATGACTCAAAGAATCAAATTGCTTAATTTTAAAATCTTCATAAATGAAGCGTCCGACTTGCTGCGAGAGTAAACTATGATAAGAAGCGGTCGTCGGTACGTCAAACAGTAATCCTAAATTATGTTTACTAAATCCTTGCGTCTGAAACGCATAGGGTTGATAGTATTGCAGGCGATGAAAACCTTCCTGTTCCTTTACATACTCGGCAACTTGTTGTTCAGTATGTAAATAATTTTCGTTGCGATACGTGTTATCCATTCTCGTCAAAAGTACGTCTGGCTCGAAAGTGACCGTTAATAAAAAATAAAGTTGTTGCATCGTTATAATCACTGCGACAAAACATGCGATGAAAGCTCGCTTCGTTGTTGGTGAGAGTTTAGGAATGTAAAATACAATGGGCATGATGAAGTGAAGAATAAGCACATATTTTCCGTAAGGCAATTCTCTAAACTGTGGGAACCCTTCTGTCCACCAATAGGCATAAACGAAAAAAGTGATATAAGCAATATAGTACATCGGGTGGACGGTTCGTTGTTTGGCAATCGCGTCTAATACGTAAACAGAGATAATGGAGATTGAGAAAATAAGTAAATAAACCCAACGAAAACTCGGTGCAGAGAAACCGTTAAACATTGAATCGATTTTAGGAGATTGATAAAAAAGCAACATAATAAAAGTCATTATAAGGAAACGAAGCGGAATAATATGTCGCTTTGTGGCACTAACAAGTAAGAAAAACAGTGCAATAACAGGGATAGTAATAGTCGAAATGGTCAAAAAGACATTAGCGGGCATATTGTAATAAAATTCCGTATGATAAAGCCAAGCGACGATATGTTCTTTATCAAAACGATACGCATTTAAAAATTGATAAATCGCTGGTATAAAACTATATGAAGCAAGTAATAGTCCTAGTATGTAGTAGCCAGCTACCTTAAAACCGTTCGTCCATCTCGAAATCCAAACGTCTTCCTTTAAACGAGTAAAAAAAGAAACAAGAGTATAAATTATTAAATAAATGGTTGTAATATATCCAAAATAAAAACTAGACTGCACCATAATACAGACAGAAACAATGAATAATGTCGGTCTTCCTTTTTGCAAGAGTCGTTCTATTCCAATCATAACGAGTGGTAAATAAACAAAAGCATCCGCCATAAAGTCATCTGTGAAAGATCGTTGCATGAGATAAGTAGAACCGATATAAATGAAAGCTCCAACCAATGAAGACAAGTTTGAACGTTTAAGTTGTTTCATAAAAGCATAGAATAAGACTCCACTTAAAATGAATTTCAATATACTTAAGAAAAGGGAGACTTGCGTAAGCTGCTCAAATGTCTCTGCGTTCCATAATAAAGAAAGCCATAGGAAGGGAGAAGTCGCATAGTAATAAATAAATTGGGCAAAAATATCTCCACCTAAGCTGTAGGCCCAAGACCATTCAAAATTACCTGCAAGATATTGGCTAGTTAAAAATTTTTTGAAAATTATATATTGATCAAAAGTGTCGCTATAGGGGTAAAAAAAAGGTACTTTATAAATGAAAAAATAAAGGTGTAGGGCAAAAGAAATATAAATAATGGCCATAACACTTAAAAAAGTAGAGATGTGTTTTGACATGTAAAAATTCCTTTCTTTGGTGAATTTAATCTGCTCCTTCACATTTTGGAGAATTTAGTGAAGGAAATCAAGTCCTTTTTAATTTTCTTATTTGAAACATTAGAAACTCTAATCGTTTCTATATAATTTGGAGCGATAAATTTAACAGAAAAATAAAAAAACGAACCATTTCTGAAAGAAATAGTTCGCTTTGAAAATTATAGTGTTTTTTTCTTTGGTGCTTGATTGATTGAAGCTGTCAAAATAACGAAGCCAATCATTAAGACGAAGATTAAGTCGAGTAAACCTGTATGCATCGTCACAGTAAAAATAGTTAAGACGAATGCGAATGCGACGGATTGGTAACTGCGAATGCCGGCATTTTTCACCTGATTGTAAAGTAAAGCGATGATAAAGCCGTAGAAAGCGAATCCTAAAGCGACGAGTAAGTAACCGCCGTCTAAGAAGAGTTGTCCAATATAAGTCGGTGTTGTTGTTCGCGTTGGGCGCGTAATGTATTTTCCTTCTTCGACACTCAATGAGTTAACGACTTCGGTTACTTTCATACGAGGCGATGTTTGTTCACCAGGAAGTAATGTAGCGAAAATCCCCGCATGAATTTCCCCGTTTAAATAACCTTCTTCTTGTGTATATTCAATAATTTTACTTAAAACGATATGTCCTGTCACGGCTTCACCATTTAAAGAACGTATCCATTTCGGAACGGAGTTTACTTTTTGTTCTACAGTAATTAATTCTTTTTCTTTTTCTTTTGTTAATTCGACATCTGGCTGTTCGCGAGAGTTAAAGTCGAGTGATGTATCCTCTGAAATAACACGGAAAAATCCGAAGAGAGAAAAGAATATTCCAATGATGAGTAGAGTAGTTAGGAACCAGGTTAACTTAATTTCTTTCACGACGTAGTGGAAGATAATTAATCCTGTAAAGAGCATAACGATAATTGGAGTACGGTATCCCATCAATAAGTAAAGGAACATTAAACCACCATAAAGCGCTCCGTACATGAGTAATTTTCCTTTTGACATGTTTTCATCTTGAATAATTTTTAACGAGATGATCAGCATTGTGGAGAACCAAAGTAATTGACTTAAGAAGTTCAATTTCGGATCTAAATTTCGACGAATCGATTCGTCCGTAATTCCAACTTCGCCGCCTGCAATCATTGAAATGTATGCGACAAGTCCAATCAGCCCGAGTAAATAAATCGCCCACATCGTATAACCACGTAAAAAGGAAAGGCCGAATGTCGGGAATGTCCATCCTTTTTTGTCAACGAAGTAGACAGTCACATAATAGCTGGCAAGCGCTACAAAGACTGCTGGCCAAATTGAAACCGTTACATTAAAAAGTTCAAAACGGTGGAAATCAAATAAACTAACAAAGAAATACAGCATCAAAATAAATGGTAAGAAAAAATAAGGTGAGAATGTGTCGATGCGATTCATTCGCTCGGCCATCTGTTTAATCGTTGTTTTCATAAGTCATGTGTAATCATCGAATAGACGATGAACTTCCTCCTTTAGATATGATCGTTTTAACGAATTCATTTTTAAATAACATGAGTACGCCGAAGTAAATGATGACACCTGGCAAAGCAATTGTCAAAATATGCAACAATGGTGGCAACTCAGCAATATCGGTAAAGCGATCAGCAATATTGATTAAAATAGTCATCATAACAGTAGCGATGACGACTTGCAATGTGTTTTTCAATAAGTAACGACGATTTAAGCCACCAACAAGTTTCCAAAATGTTGTGAAGGTAATGAGTGAATAAATTAACGCGACGATAGATGCTGATATTGCAATTCCTTGTGCGCCAAATTGTTGAGAAAATATCCAGTTTGAAACGATATTCAAAACAATAGATAAAACTCCGATTCTCATCATATAATGACCTTTTTCTAACGTGTAGAAACCTTTGGCGATGACAGCTTGTATAGAATAGAAGAAAGTAGAGCCGATGTAAAGAATGGAATAAGAAGCGACGGTACTTGTACTCGTTGCAGTAAATTTACCGCGCTGATAGACGAGTTCAACTAACTCATCCATTAAAGTAACCATACCTGCTAAAGCAGGTGTTAAAAAGATGAGTAAAAATAATAACCCTTTCTCAATTCCTATCTTAAATTCTTTCATGTTGCGCTCACCATGTGCTTTGGCGATAATCGGAAAGACCATCGTCGCAATCGTCACAGCGAAAATCGCTTGTGGAATATTGACGAGACGAAAAGCGTAGTTCAAATTCGAAATAATTCCTTCGTCTCCTAAGCGAGCCGAGAAGAACATATTA
>NZ_DATBTY010000029.1:0-2830 GCF_036516575.1 Cerasibacillus sp. | reverse complement strand
AAAAAGAACGTACGTTCCCTTTAAAAGTAATTTGTACTGAATTAATCTCGAATTGTCCTATATATGTTATTTAATTTTTAAGAGAGAAAATAGTGTAATGGATAATTTGAATCATAGTTAGTTTTTAAAGAGATGGAAAGTAGGATGAGAGAAGCCGATATAAAGAGAGAAGATGAAATACATAGGAGGACGACCATGGAGATTCGATTAGGTGAACGAGTAGAGCAATTAACAGAGAAGTTGACGACAGATGATGTCATCGCAACGATTAATGCGTTGTTAGGAGAGGACTTTTACTTTGAAGGGTTGAAGATTGACGGAGAAGTCGTACAAGACGATGTCGAGCAAGTGTTACACGACCGCCTCTCATCAATTCAGACGATTGAAGTGTTAGCTGTCGAAGCGCAAGATTTTGTAATCGGCTTATTAGCATCAGGAGAAGAGTATGCGAAACGTGCTTCTAAACATGCGCCACAGTTAGTGGAAGCACTGAAGAGTGAGAACGTCAACGCGGAAGATTGGGCGAATGTAAATGATATTTTAGGTGGCGTTCAATGGATTTTGTCGATGACAGAAGTGATTGATCAGTCGATTATCGAGGTGAACGATTGGGAAGATCTCGTACAAGTGAAAGAACAGTTCGAAGCTCAATTACCGACTTTACAAACGGCGATGGAGAAAGAAGAGAGTGTAGCAATTGCGACAACGATTGAAAAATTCGTCATCCCATATTTTGCAACGGTGCAACGCGTCACAAAAGAAGCGTTCGATGAACAATTCACACGTCCGACGATTCAATAAAGAGAGTACTAATTAGGAGTGTAAGAGAAGTAAATCAGTAAATCGTTTCCATCTTTTTTATATTGCCTAATTAAAAAATAGAATCACTATAAATTATCTATTAATAACTGTAGCGGCTATAATTCTTAAGAATTATAGCCGCTACAGTTGTTTTTATCCACATTAAAATAATTTAAAGTAATAATATTAATTGATTGAAAATACATTTGTAATTTCATTTTCTCTTTCTTTATGGGCATATACGCGGTTGAATGGACTTGCAAAATCGATAACTTCATCGGTATTTAAATCTACTACTAGATAGTGAGGTCCAAAATATTCATCTAAAATATCGTCCCCTAAGATACGCGGAGTTCGCAACTTAAGCACTGGATCTTCCCATTTCATCCAATTAGTAACATGACCGTTAATATTTTGATAGTAGCTATCCACATAGGTATATCCTGCTTTTTTTAATTCTATGATTAAAGCATTGTCTGTGAAGTAATGTGCAATGCCTTTATATCTATAGTGACCAATATATATTTTTCCTGTTTCATATACATTATATATACTTGTAGTAATATGAGCGTAACCATAGTCTACATGGAAATCACGTCGATCTTTATATGTTAAGTTTGTCATTACGTTTTTTCCATTATTTAAAATTTTATCATCAGAATAATAAATAGAAATATGAGTCAGGTTAGGTGAAATGTTTAAAAGTTTCATTGCTTCATTTGGTTGAGCTATGGGATTGGAACTGTTCCAATGTACCTTATAATTTCCGCGTACTTCACCGTTCGCTGAACCAATTATTAAGGCATAACGACCGATTGGCAGTTGAATAGCATCTAAATTTTGATTGGCAAAAACTCCAAATCCAGTGCTATCACCTAGACTACCATCTTCATTTATAAAATACAGTAATGCTAATAAGTCATCATCAGCAGCAGTAAGCTGTAAAAAAGCATATGCATCTTGATTATTTTCAAGAATATATAAATCTGTTTGATCAACTAAAGTGCTTTCCTTTGTGAAAATGGATTCTCTAATCCATTCTAATCCAAATGGTTGTACTCTTGTTGAAAATAGAGATTTTTTAAGGTGTATTGACTTTATAGATTCACTAGGGGGAGATTTTTTTAACGGGTTTATTTGATTAGTTGGTAAAAATTCGCTATTTTCTAAATTCAAAATTGAAGCTTTGGCTGAATGAGGTAACATCAAAAATACTAATGTCAATAAAAAAATAAAAAAAGATTTGTTTTTCATAAGATAAATGCTCCTTTTCATTATAATTTAAAGGAAATAATTACTTTTATTACCTTTAAATTATAATATTACCTTTATGAAAATAGAATGTCAATTAAATGTAATAAATTCATAGAATAAAGACAGAATTAGTGAATTCAAATTATTATCGAGCAGTTAAATATTTATTCATCAAGTAGATAAAAAGAGTTGAAGTTTACGTTAACGTCAATGTTACATTACAACTATCGAGGGGTGGAGAGATGAAGACGATTCGCGAAGTTTGTGAAGCATTTGGGCTGACGCCTCGTACGTTGCGGTATTATGAGGAACTTGGCCTTTTAACACCTGTTCGTACCGAGACGAATCAGCGTAGGTATGACAAAAAGGAATTGGCAAAGTTGAAGTTGATTGCGCGGGGGAAGCGATTTAATTTTACATTGTCTGAGATCAAAGAAATGATTTTGTTATTTGATGTGGATCGTACCGGACGTGCTCAATTGGAGCGGACAATTGAATATGGACAAGAGAAGATGGAAGAGATTGATTCGATGATCGAGGAGTTGAAAACGATTCGACGCGAGTTGTCTTGGTTAGACCGAACCTTTCGAGAAAAATTAGAAGAGCTCAAAGGAGGAGAATGAGATGAATATTCCGTATTATGTGGAAATGAATGCACGGAAATTTGCGCACAAGGAAGCTTTTGTCACGGAACATGAGAGATATACGTATGCGGATTGGAATGATGCAGCGTGTGCAGTCGCTCATTTATTTCAACAAGAAGGAATTACGAAAG
>NZ_DATBTY010000028.1:0-25050 GCF_036516575.1 Cerasibacillus sp. | reverse complement strand
TTGTATAGTTAATACGTAATAATAATTAGAATATATATGTAAAGGGGTGATTTTTTGACATTATTCGGTTATCCAATTGAACATATATACTTAGGCGCACTGATCCTTGCTGGTATTCTTATTATTTTATACTTGTTTTTTGGAGGTGTTTTAGAAGCCGTTGGTGAAGCAAGCTTCATAAATCCAGTCCTCATTCTAGCTTGGATTATTTTCTTCTCCGCATCTGGACTTATATTTGAAAGTATATCCACCTTATCTAGTGTTTGGGTTATGATAATTTCAGCAATGATTGCATTCCTATTAACGATTCTTCTCAATGTATTTATACTCATTCCCTTAGCAAATGCTGAACATTCATTGAGTTATTCAGAAGAATCACTGATTGGACGGGTGGGCCGAATTATTATTTCTATTCCAGAAAATGGTTTTGGGGAAGTCTTTATCGAGAGTAAAAGTGGTATGATTACTAAACCAGCAACAAGCATGGAAAATGTTGCAATAGCAGAAGGAGAACAAGTCCTTGTATTGAAGATTGATAAAGGCGTTTTATATGTTATTCCTTATGAAAATGAATTAAGTAATCATTAGTTCGTTTCTCAAAACTATTTCCAAATATAAAAGGAGGCATTTATATGTTAGATCTGATGTTTGATAGTGCATGGTTAGTTATTGGAATTGTTTTATTTTTATTAGTTGCGTTAATTGCTGTATTTGTTTCAAAGTATCGCACTGCCGGGCCTGATGAGGCACTTATTGTAACAGGTAATTATCTCGGTGGTAAAAATGTACATAAGGATGAATCAGGAAATAAAATAAAAATTATCCGTGGTGGTGGTACATTTGTACTACCTGTATTTCAGCAAGCTTCCCCTCTTAGTCTACTATCTAGTAAACTCGATATCTCCTCACCTGAAGTCTATACAGAACAAGGTGTTCCGGTCATGGCTGATGGAACAGCTATTATAAAAATTGGCGGATCAATTGAAGAAATTGCTACAGCGGCTGAGCAATTTCTTGGAAAACCGAAAGAAGAACGTGAAAATGAAGCGCGTGAAGTTTTAGAAGGACATCTGCGTTCAATCCTTGGCTCCATGACAGTAGAAGAAATTTATAAAAACAGAGAAAAGTTTTCTCAAGAAGTTCAACGAGTCGCGTCACAAGATTTAGCTAAAATGGGACTTATTATCGTATCGTTTACAATTAAAGATGTGCAAGATAAGAACGGATACCTAGATTCTCTTGGAAAGCCACGCATTGCTCAAGTTAAACGTGATGCCGACATTGCAACAGCTGAAGCTGAAAAGGAGACACGCATTAAACAAGCAGAAGCAGCTAAAGAGGCTAAAAAAGCCGAATTAGAACGAGCAACAGAAATCGCAGAAGCGGAGAAAGAGAACCAGCTGAAAACAGCTGAATATCGTCGTGAACAAGATCATGCAAAAGCACGAGCGGATATGGCATATGATTTAGAGGCAGCACGTTCGCAACAAGAAGTAACAGAGCATCAAATGCAAATCAAAATTATCGAGCGTCAAAAGCAAATTGAATTAGAAGAAAAAGAAATTCTCCGTCGTGAAAAACAATATGATTCAGAAGTAAAGAAAAAAGCTGATGCCGACCGTTATGCTGTTGAACAATCGGCAATGGCGGAAAAAGCAAGACAAATGGCTGAAGCAGATGCAAATAAATACCGTATAGAAGCTCAAGCAAAAGCAGAAGCGGAAAAAGTTCGTATCGATGGTATTGCAAAAGCTGATGCAGAAAGAGCACAAGGTGAATCACAAGCAGATATTATTCGCTTAAAAGGATTGGCTGAAGCAGAGGCAAAACGTAAAATTGCTGAAGCATTTGAACAGTATGGGCAAGCAGCTGTATTAGACATGATGTTAAAAATGTTACCAGAATATGCAAAACAAGTTGCTAGTCCACTCGCCAATATTGATAAAATTACTGTCGTTGATACGGGAAGTGGTGATTCGCAAGGTGGTGCTAATAAGGTCTCTAGCTATGCAACAAATTTAATGGCTACATTACAAGAATCATTAAAGGCATCTTCAGGTATTGATCTTAAAGAACTATTGGAGAACATATCAGGGAAAAATAGACTAGAAGGGTTAGATCATTTAACAGATGATATGCCATTTTCAAATGAACAAGTTGAAGAAGAACTTGCCGCGGAAGTGGATCAAAAAGATAGTTAAATAATCATGTGGGACAGCTAATTGTCCCACATCTTTCATTGAAAAAATATTGTAATTCTGAATTTTTAATCTCAAATGATTGAAAGCGGATACATTTTCATTTACTATAAGTAATATACAGCATGTATAAACTTAGCTTTGTGAGACTTTCTAAGATTATTTAAAAGGAGGATAAGAAATGGAGTTAAGCGGTATTCAACATGTGGTCAAAAACAGCCAATTAATTTATCCGGATGAAGCGAAGGCACGTGCAACAAATATTGGAAGTGTAAAGGCTTTTGAAAAATTATTAGAACAATCCCAGAAAGACCCGGCACAGTTTTGGAATAATGTGGCGAAGGAACTGGTGTGGTATGAACCATGGACAAAAACAATGTCTGGACAGTTACCTGATTTTCGCTTCTTCGAAAACGGCATTAGTAACCCAAGCGTTAATCTACTTGATCGTCATATTGAAAATGGTGCAGGTAACCGCACAGCACTAATATGGGAAGGCGAAAATGGCGAAACAGATTTTTTTACTTATCATATGCTCCTTGCTGAAGTCAATCGATTTGCTAATGTATTGAAGTCATTTGGTGTTCAAAAAGGAGATAGTGTTGCCATTTACTTACCCAATTTAGCAGAAGCATTTATAGCTATTTTAGCGTGTTTTCGGATTGGCGCCGTTTATAACGCCATCTTCTCTGGTTTTTCAGAAAAGTCATTGAAAGACCGACTAGTCAGTTTTGAACCAAAAGTCATCGTGACAGCTGATGCAAGCCAACGCCGCGGAAAACTGATTCCATTAAAAGAAAAAGTCGATCAAGTTGTTCCAGAAGTACCATCCATTCGTGCCGTTGTGGTCGTTGACAGAATGGGTACTACTATCGATATGAAGGAAGGTCGCGATGTTTATTGGCATGAAGCAGTAGCAAAAGAAAGTATTCACTGTGAACCGGAAAAAGTTGAAGCAAATGAACCAGGTATTGTATTTTACACGAGCGGGACAACAGGAAAACCAAAAGGCGTCGTTCATTCTGGGATGGCTTTCATCATCCAGAACTATATTTATGCTAAATATCATATGGATCACCATTCAGATGATGTGTTCTGGTGTACAGCTGATATTGGTTGGCTCACGATGCATATTTGGGGTATTGCAGGTGCACTCGCTAACGGAGTCACGACAATCGTCTATGAGGGTGCCCCTGATTACCCTACACAAAACCGCTTTTATCAAATCATAGAGAAATATCGTGTCAATAAATTATTTACGGCTCCTACAGCACTTAGGATGTTAAAAAGTTTGGGAGATGAAGCGATCAATCAACATGATCTCTCCTGCCTAGATGTTATTTCACTTGTTGGAGAACCATTTGATCCTGAAACATGGCATTGGACTTATGAAAAACTTGGAAAAAGAAAAATTTATATTAATAATACATGGGGTCAAACGGAAACGGCAGGAACACCTCTTGCTGGTGCAGCTTGGTTAACACCAATGAAGCCAGGTTCAGCTGGTGTTCCATTCTTAGGCGCTATTTTAGATGTTGTAGATGATTTAGGAGAACCTGTTGAATCCGGAAATCTAGGCAATCTTATCATTAAAAAGCCATTCCCAATGCTCTGCCGTACATTATGGAAAGAACCTGAACGTTATTATGGCTCATATTTTAGCCAGGTTGACGGGGCTTATTTTGCTAGTGACCTAGCTTTAGTTGACAAAGACTATCACTTTTGGGTTGTCGGCCGTTCTGACGATGCCTTTAATGTGGCGGGACATCGATTAAGCACAATGGAAATGGAAAGTGCAGTTCTTGAAGTACCGGGTGTAGCGGAAACAGCCGTTATCGGTGTACCAGATGAAATAAAAGGTGAAGTTCCCCTTGTCTTTATCAGATTAAATGAAGGTGTAGACAACCCAGAAGAAATTCAGGAGAAAGTAAACGAAAGTATCGTAAATGAAATAGGAAAAATAGCTCAACCAAAAGAAATTGTCATTGTTGATGCTCTACCCAAAACGGTAAGTGGTAAAATAATGCGACGTTTATTGCAAGAAGTTGTAGCAAGTGGCACTGTCAAAGGTGATATTACCGGGCTAGAAAATCCAGAAGCCGTCGAACAATTGAAAGAAAAACTAAATCTCAAACTAAATCAATAACAACTTATCCGTGGAATAAACCCCACGGTTTTCTTTTTTCTAAAATCAGCTAAAAATAATTCACATGATTTCTTCGGTTTAGGTTAAACTAATGAAACCATGTAAACGACGATTAAATGAGGAGGAATTAAACGTGAAACCAATTTGGCATGAGGAGCCTTTTCACTCCGGCGAAATTTACTCCCTCTGGCAATATTTATATGACTTGAAATTATCGGATGTCATATTACAGGTGTATATGAATCATACGAACGACGAGAAACTAAAAGATTTTATCGATAACTTACTTGAGCATGGTTTTCATGACGAACATGAAAAAATAGAGTTCATATTAAAAGAGATTGGCGTACGCCTTCCACCTGCACCTCCAGATCGACCACAAGTCGATGTAAAAGATATTCCTGCTGGTGCACGTATCAATGATGATGAAATATCACGTCTACTTCAAAATGAACTACGCCAAAGAATGACCCAATGTAGTTATTTAATCGGACTGTTAACAAATGAATCTATTATTGAGCTATTTGCCAATTTCCATGCCCATAAAATTGATGAAATGAAAAAACTTACATTATTAATTAAAGAAAATGGCTGGTATATCCAACCACCAACCCATATTAAGTAGGAGTGTTATAAGTGTCGGGAAAATCAAAAAAAAGTCTAATAATGGCAATCGGTTCCATACCGCTAATCATGACATTAGGCAACTCAATGCTCATCCCTATTTTGCCCGCTATGAAAGAGCAATTAGAACTTTCCCAAATGCAAGTCAGTCTAACGATTACTGTATATTCGATTGCATCTGCTCTATTTATTCCTATCCTTGGTTACTTATCTGACCGATACACGCGTAAAATCATCATCATTCCATCATTAGTCTTGTTTATGATTGGTGGATTAATATCTGGATTTGCTGCGGCGTTGTTTTCTAATGCATATACTTGGATCCTTATTGGACGTATACTACAGGGGATTGGTGCAGCAGGTACAGCTTCGATTGCCATGGCCTTAACTGGAGACTTATTTAAAGGCCAAGCCCAGAGTCATGTACTTGGCATATTTGAAGCATCGAATGGATTAGGAAAGGTTTTATCGCCTATACTGGGGGCTCTATTTGGACTGATTGTCTGGTATGCGGTATTTTTTGCTTTCCCAATTATGACAGTGATCTCCCTGCTTCTTGTTATTTTCTTCGTTAAAGAAGAAGGACTCCGCTATCCCCCACCCTCTTTTAAGAAATATGTTCGAGGTCTATTGTCAGTTTTTCAATTAGAGGGGAGATGGCTCTTTGTAACCTATCTTGCAGGTGGAACATGTTTATTTACATTATTTGGGATTCTCTTTTATTTATCAGATATTTTGGAAACCCGTTATCACATTGAAGGTGTCATAAAAGGTTTAATTTTAGCTATCCCACTACTATTCATGGTCAGTACAGCTTATATGACAGGCAGGAAAATTGGGAAGAATTTCCCATATATGAAACGGCTCATGCTTGTTGGATTTACACTTATGACATGTTCTTATCTCCTGTTAGCTTTTTTTGAAAACCTAATCATTTTCATTATTTTACTAGCTCTTAGTGGTTTTGGGGTCGGCTTAAGTTTACCTTGTATAAACAGTCTAATAACTGGTTCGGTTGAGAAGGAAAATCGTGGCTTTGTCACATCACTATATAGTTCCGTACGTTTTATCGGAGTAGCCATCGGACCACCTATTTTTGCTCGTTTAATGGATTGGTCACACATTGGCATGTTTATTTCATTAACCATTCTAACCTTTATTGTCACCCTACTTATCCTTTTTTTAATTAGAATATCTGACAGTGAACCAACTCAACATGAACCAATTAGATATACCTACTATTAACAATCGGGAAACCTCCAAATGGTTTCTCGATTATTTTTATGTATAGATATGTCACTTAGATACTTCCCTATATGACTTGCATTACTTTTTTGATATGATAGGACTGTCAAACAATCACACACCACAGTTAAAGGACGTGTTCAACTCTTGAAAATTTCATTAAAAGACGCTGCTATTTATTTAGATGATATATCATACGAGAAAAACAATCACTCGATCTTATCTAATATTACTGGAATGATTCCAAAAGGGAAAATTACAACACTTGTTGGACCATCTGGTGCCGGCAAAACATCACTTTTAAAACTTTGTAATGGATTAACATCACCCACTTCAGGAAAAATCTACATAAACAATAAACGAATTGAATCCTATCATCCTCCTTCATTAAGAAGACATGTTGGACTAGCCCTACAGCAAGCAACGATGATTTATGGCACTGTTAGGAAAAATTTAGCCCTACCCTTAACATTACAAAATAAACAATTGCCAGATAACCAAGCTGAAGAACTCCTAAAACTTGTTGGTTTAGATGCTAAATTATTATCTCGGCATGTTAATGATTTATCAGGTGGACAAAGACAAAAGTTATCAATTGCACGTACATTAATAAATCAACCTGACATTTTATTACTCGATGAAATCACTTCTTCGCTCGATCCTATTTCAGTTAAAGAAATTGAAGAACTGATTGATATGATAAACAAAAAATACCGTACAACAATTGTGTGGATTACCCATGATTTAGAACAAGCTCGAAAAATGGGTGACGATGTATGGGTCATGATGCAAGGGCAATTAATTGAAAGTGGACCAATTACTTTACTTGACAACCCAAAAACAGATACCGTTAAACAGTTTTTGAAAGGAAGAGCATAATGAATACCGTGACACTAACCTTTGCACTTATTTTCGTCTTAATCCCGTTACTATTATCAAAGTATTTTAAGCTTGGATTAGAAAAGGATACGATTATTGCAACGATTCGCTCTATCATTCAACTTTTTATAGTCGGTTATTTATTACAATTTGTTTTTGATTCAGAACGATATATTTATATCGCTTTGATGATTATGATTATGATTGGTGCTGCGACACAAAACGCCCGAAAAAAGGGTAAGATGATTAAAGGCATCACATGGAAGCTAGTCACCACTTTCGCTTTGATCGAATTTATAACCCAATTTATTTTAATTGGCTTTAAAATTACTCCGCCGACAGCACAATACATGATACCGCTAAGTGGTATGGTTATTGGAAATTCAATGGTACTGGCTATATTATTTTTAAATCGCTTTACAGGTGAAATTAAATCCCAACAAGATGAAACAGAGCTCATTTTGTCACTTGGGGGTACTCCAAAACAAGCTGTTCAAAATCAACTCATTCACTCTATTCGCGCAAGTACCATTCCAACGATTGAAAGTCAGAAAACAATCGGACTTGTGCAACTACCTGGAATGATGAGCGGCCAAATTATCGCAGGAGCAGATCCTTTGCAAGCTGTCTTTTTTCAATTGCTTGTCTTATTTTTATTATTAACTACTGCTGTTTTTACGAGTATTTTACTTGGCTTTCTTTCGTATCCAACTTTATTCAATGAAAGAATGCAGTTTCTTGATGAAGAACTAAAACAATTGGATGATTAGGTTAGTAAAAAAAGTCGGATAAGAAGAAAATATCTTATCCGACGACCTTTTTACTCTTAGTAGTTTACAAAAGAGACGCCTACAATAATGAGTAAAACGAAGAGTACAACGATTAAAGCAAAACTATTTTTAAATCCTCCATATCCACCATCATAAGACATTGCCTGACTCCTCCTTCATAATATTTTCATAGGATGAGCTTCCTATATGATTAATGTATGTATCATTTTTTATTCGGAGTAGGACTTTGAAGGAGGTAATTCGTACAAATTTAGTCTACCTTCCTAACTCATGCCATAAAAATTCAATTTCCTCAATCTCGGCTAACACACTTCCTTTTTCTTTTGTTTCAATAAAACCATGGACCCGTACAAAAATCCGACTAATTAAGCGCATTTCCTCTCTTTCCGAACTAACTTGAATTCGCTTCGACACCTTTTTCCATGCATTTTTAGCCTGTTTTAATTGATTTTCTGCTTTCTTCCATTGTTCATTTCGCACATCTTCTTTTAATGCGTGTACATGATATAAGACATCATCATGACCGAGAAGTGGTTTCTTTAAAATTAAACCAGACGTCATACTAAAGATAAAGATACCGATGACGATAATTGGTATGAATACATAACCTAAACCTTTCATCATTGATCACCTATTCTAAATCATTATAATCACTAATGTCGGTTGCTTGGGAGAGATTATCACGATATCCATCAATATAAAATGAACCGTTTAATTGATATGTAGCAAGAAAAACCTCTTTCGTTGATTGAAAACCATATAACCTAATTTGGTTTTCTAACCATTGCATGTCCTTATTTACTTGTTGTAAATTACTTTTTATGACACGACCATCATATATTAATTCAACAGCCACCCCTTTCGATGATGGCGGAAGATTAAGGTCCTTAGGTGTTACCGGTTGATAGGCTGATTTTTTCAGTACTGAAAGTTTACCATTTGTTTCTAAGATAGCGAACGCAACTTCATTCATATCAAAAACACCTTTATCTCGTAATTGATTCGTTAAATCCTCCGCTCTATATCTTAACTTTTTCATTGTATCTTCCATTATTTGGCCATTCATAATGACAATAGCTGGTTCACCGTCAATATATTTAGATAATTTATGACTTTTAATCGTCACCCACTGTAAAATAAAAACAAATAACGTCCAACTTAACAGACCTACCCAATGTGGCCACGCTCGGCTTGTTAAATCGGTTGTCAACGTAGCGGCAATTGAACCAATCGTTATCCCTAAAATATAGTCAAAAAATGTAAGATGGCTCACTTGCTGTTTTCCAAGAGCACGTGTGAAAATTAATAATGAAAAGAAAGCGATAACCGACCGCACAAATACAACTAAAGTATCATTCATTAACGACACCTCAAAATAACTTCATTTATATTTATTTTGTACTACCTTCTTCCATTTATACACACTAGAAGAAAAGATGCATATAAATAAGCGAAGCCATTAAAGGAAGTGACGATATGACTGTTGTTCAAACAGATCGTTGGTTATTAAGAACAAAAAACCAGCCTCTGCAAATTTGCGAAAAGTTAAAGCCATCATTTAAAGGTTATTCTACAGAAGCTATCTATGAACTTTTAACCTCTTATGGTATGTTTAGAAAACCTATCAAAGGCTATTTAAATCATGTTAAATCGTGGCAAGAACGTCAATTTTGGAAGGTTATCCATAAAGAATTAAACAAGTTACGTCAAAAGTGGAATGGACCAGATGTACCTATCTATATTCTTCCTTCAGATCCTTTCAATAGACAATTACTCATGCATCATAATGGTAAATCAGGACTTGCCTTTCGTGATCAAATTTTTTTATTTATTTCTCCTAAAACAACAGAACAAGAATTAGCAGCCTTATTTACCCATGAATATAATCATGTCTGTCGCCTTTCAAAATATGTAAAAAAAGAGTACGAATATACATTATTAGATACGATAATTCTTGAAGGCTTAGCTGAGAATGCTGTTCGAGAACAAATTGGTGAATCGTATTTAGCTAGTTGGACCGATATTTATTCATCCCATCAGCTAAAAAAATATTGGAAAGACATTCTATTACCAGCTTCTACTATTCCAATCGATCACCCGAAGCACGATGTTCTATTATACGGTTTACGTTTATACCCAAAAATGTTAGGCTATGCTGTTGGCTATCATCTTGTACATCAATATTTGACATCAAATAACCTAACAATCAAAGATATAATCAATCAACAATCGGAAACAATTGCTCAATTTACGACAGATAATAAAAAGAAACAGACGGAAAACTAACCGGCTGTTTCTTATTTCTGATTTAGAAGAAAAAGAATGGCGAAATTAAAAATAATGTAGCAATTGACCCGAGCGCTACTCCAACAGCAACACCTTCTCGAAAACGCCTCCTTGGAAAATAATAACCATAACCGAATCCTCTTCTCGGTCTTAAAGGTTGGATATAAACATGCCGAGAATCAACTCCTCTTATGAACCCTCGAAATTCTCTTCCCTCGTGCGTTCGTATGAATATAGCTCTTCCATGATTCCTTTTACAAAGTGAGTAATATTGTCGTGACATATGTTCACCCCCATTGATCACGCCTGCTCTATTATATGCATGGTCAAATCATGAAGGATGGATGATATCACTAGTCTATGAAATCATTAAAAATGCCTAAAATGGGCACAAACTGGGGGAATGTCTAGGTCACACTAAGCAGTTTATTCATATATTATAGTGTAATTAACCAGGAGGTGTTGTAAAAATGGGTAAAAATGTGGGCGGCTCTGATTATGGATATGGAAAAAGCTTTGCATTAATCGTCGTACTATTCATCCTACTTATTATTGTAGGGGCAGCATATGTTGGATACGGCTATTAAAATAGCAAGGAGGGAAAAATAATGAGTTATCATCACTACTGCGGCGGTTATGGGTATAGTGCACCAGTTTCTAATAGTGGTAATTACGGGAATTGCTTTACACTAATTGTTGTGCTATTTATTTTGCTAATCATTGTCGGTGCAACATTTTATTGTTAAATAAAAACAAGGAGGAGATACCTTATGGGTTGCTGCTGGAATTATAGTCACGGATATAGCGCACCAGTAAGTGATTACGGTCATGGTCATGGTAGAGGCTTTGCATTAATCGTCGTACTATTCATCCTACTTATCATTGTAGGTGCTGCATGGTATTGCTAAAATATCAAGGAAGCGACATTGCAAGAAAGTCGCTTCTTTTTACATATTATATATGAATCTTTTGCGACGTATTTTTTACAACTTTGTGAAAGCGTTAACATTGCCGCTTTTTTAACTATCTTCCATAATGATGCTCTTATATAATAAAATTGAGATTTAAATCACATCCTTTTAGAGATTTAGACCACGTATTTTGAAAAGGGGGATTTACATGGTAAAGCAAAAAAGCTTTTGGCTAGGTCTACTTATTATGATTATGATTATTGGAGCTTGTTCAAATGCGAAAGACGCTGGTGAATCATCAAAAGAAGATAACGATATGGATGAAAATGAAGCACAGGAATTGGCTTATAATCCACCCTCCCTTGATGATTTAGACCCGGATGACCCGAAAACAGAGTATGTTAAATATGGTGAAGAGCTTTTTAATGAAACACATGTTGTACTTGATGAATATGTAGGCAATGAATTATCATGTCAAAGCTGCCACGCTGATGGTGGACTATCGAATGCATCATCAATGGTCGGTGTTACAACACAATTTCCTCAGTACAGACCGCGCGAAGGTGTCGTTTTTACATTAGAAGATCGAATTAACGGTTGTATGATGCGGAGTATGAACGGTGAAAAAATTCCACAAGACAGTAAAGAGATGCGTGCCTTAATCAGTTATTTAACTTATATTTCTGAAGGCATTGAGGTTGGCGAAGAAATTCCGTGGCGGATGTTAAATACGATGAAAGAAATACCTGAACCAGATGTAGCACGTGGTGAAGAGCTATACCAAGAAAAAAACTGTCTATCTTGTCATGCTGTTGATGGTTCTGGAACAGGTGCAAACACAGGACCAGCATTATGGGGAGATGATTCATTTAACGATGGTGCAGGTTTAGCTCGGATGGTAAAAATGGCCGGTTATTTAAAAAACAATATGCCTCCAGGGGATGAGTTTGAATTATCAGATCAAGAAGCAGCTGATTTAGCCGCGTTTATTCTATCTCATGAACGGCCAGAATGGGAAAGCCATGACAAAGATTGGCCAGAAGGCGGGCGTCCTACTGACATTATAACGAAAGACCGCCGTGAAAAAATTCGAGAAGGAACATTTGATTGGACAGAAATTGAAAACATCATCCCTGCAAAAAAATAAGGTACACAAAAAGCCTATCCTCGTTAAAGAGAATAGGCTTTCTTTATTAATACTAATCTTGTTGAGGTGTGGAAGGTGTTGAAATACTTGCCAGTGCCGCACCAGCTTTTTGATCATGCTGCTGATGCACAGCTAAGTCACCTAAAGAAACAACTCCAACTAGTTCTTGGTTTTCCAGCACTGGAAGTCGCCGGATTTGTTGCTGCGCCATCAATTGAGCCGCCTCGTCTACTCCCATTTCCGGAGTCGCACTGATTAAGTTATTTGTCGACATCACGTCTTTAACAAATGAATGTGGTTTATCACCAGCGGCTGTTGAACGAAGCGTGATATCACGGTCAGTAATGATGCCCCGTAAATTTCCCGTTTCATCAATTACCGGAATTGAACCAATATTATATTGACTCATCAATGAAGCAGCCTCTTGGATTGTTTGCGTTTCATGAACTGTCACAACATCTGTTGTCATGAGATCTCGCAATTGGTGTGTCATGACATAACCTCCCTCTCACCCAATAGGATGAGCCAATTTCAACTTAATTATGATAGGAAGATTTTCCAAAGATACAATCAATGTAAATAGTTGACATCTTTTTGTCTTACTTTCGCTATGACAAATAAGACAACACCACACGTAACCATGACGATCGCACTAAAAACAAATGGCATACCGAGATATTCAGAGACAATACCAGAAAATGTTGAACCTGCCACAACACCTAAAGAGAAGAACGCATAAAATACGCCATAAGCTTTACCACGGTTACTCTCTGTCGTTGCATCTGCTACCATCCGATTCATCGATGGGAAAATTAATGCAAAACCAAATCCATAAACAATCATTGCGATAAAACCAGTCCAAAATACTGTCATATAGTGTACCGCTACTAACGATGCACCGATAAAAACAATACCTGATAAAACCAATGCCACTGGTGAAAAACGATCATATACACGGTTGATTGGCGTCAGAAATACAATTAATGCTGTAATCCCAAATGTACTTAACAACATACCAGTTGCGGCTGCAGTTAATGATATTTCTTCAACCTTGAGCGGAAGAGCAAATGCCAATGTTCCATTACTAACCATCAATGCAAAGGCCGCTAGGGAAGCTTGCATAATGAGTGGGTTTTTTAGCAATGGAATAAATTGCTTCAATGATGCTTTTCCTCTATCTGTTGTTGTATACGTATCCTTGACAAATTTGATAATTAAGATGGCTGTAATAGCAAACAAAATCGAAACAAAAATAAAGACATGTTCTACTTTAGATTTAGCTGCCATTGCCCCCCCGATAGCAGGTCCTAAAATAGCCGCAATACCAATAGAAGCACCCGTGAATGCCATCGTTTTTCCACGTGCAGCTTTTTTGGTTTGATCACCAATAAATGCAAATGCCGCTGGAATTAAAACACCACCTGCAAGGCCGTGTAAAAAGCGAATAATTAATAGCTGCATACCTGTCTGTGCTAGTGGATAAAACAGTAAAATAACCGCCACAGATACAACACCAAACAATAACATCCGCTTTCTTCCAAAACGGTCTATAAAATGGCCACCTACAATATTTCCGATCATATTTGTTAATGAATAAATGGCTACAATTGCCCCAGTTAACATATGAGAAGCACCTAAATCAATCGCATATGGTGTGATAATGGGTAATTGAATAAATGTATCTAAAAAAGACACAACAATAATGATATATAACATTCTTGTCATCTATAATTCCTCACTTTCACCTCCTATTATAGCGTATTCTAAGATTATTTCCGATTAAAAACAGCCTAAAACATAACAGGCTGTTTTTATATTATCGTATATCTTTTTCAACTTTTCCGTGTTTTATAACAACTTTAATTTGATCGTTATTTGCCAAGGCGTAGATATCCTCAAGTGGATTCTTCTCAACGATAATTAGGTCGGCTAATTTACCTTCTTCTATAGTCCCTAACTGTTCATCCCATTCAAGACATTGTGCAGCTGTTTTAGTCGATGCAATAATCGCATCCATCGGTGTCATGCCAGCATCAACCATGAGACCTAGTTCTCTTAAATTCGTACCATGCTTCATCACTCCGGCATCTGTTCCCATGGCGATTTTCACACCAGCCTTATACGCTTTCTGAAAACTTGCTTTATGGTATTCAATGACATCTTTTGATTTATCAACGGCTGTTTTTGGCATTCCCACTTGCTCAGCAGTTTCTAGAACAGCCACCGGCGCAAGTAAGGTTGGTACTAAATATGTACCATTTTTAAGCATCAGTTCGATCGCTTCATCATCAATGAATATCCCATGCTCAATCGAGTGCACACCTGCTTTAACAGCGTTCTTAATCCCCTCTGCACCTTGTGCATGCGCCATGACCTTTACATTTTTGCGAAAACGTCCTTCCTCTACGATCACTTTTAGTTCTTCTAGTGAAAATTGGGTGAATTCCGGGTGGTCAGTCGGACTTAGAACACCACCTGTTGCATGTACTTTAATGACTTCTGCCCCAGCTCTTAACATTTCACGCGTTTTTTTACGAACTTCTTCAACCCCGTCGCATTTTCCACTTGGCATACCTGGATATCCGGATGGCATGAGGTCGATTTCATTTCCTGATACAGTATAACCATCACCATGTCCACCTGTTATCGTTAACGCATTAATACTCAATTGCATACGAGGACCAACGATTAAGCCTTCTTCCACCGCCTTTTTAACCCCGTAATCTGTTCCGAGTGCGTCACGCACGGATGTCACACCAGCATGGAGGGTCGCTTTTAAATAATCTGCTGCTTTATAAAACATGTATGAAAAAGGTGAAGCTAGGCGTTGTTCAAGTGGTGCATATTCTAATGTCATGTGCACATGTGAATCAATCATACCTGGTACGATTGTGCCACCTTGAGCATCGAGAACCTTTTCTCCTCCTGTTTCAATATATTGACTTTTCGGCCCTGCATAGACAATTTTTTCATCTTCAATAACTACTACTGCATCTTCAATTGGAGCATTACCATTACCATCAATGAGTGTGCCATTTTTTATGATTGTTTTAGTCACTTCATATCTCTCCCTTTAACTTTATAGTGTATTAAAGTGTTTGGATAAAAATTCCCGCAATAACAACAGATGCAACTGTAACAGTTGTAAACCCACCGATTAACATAGGGGCCAACAATTCATTAAAAATAAGTTTTTCTTCTTCTTCGTTTCTACCAACACTACGACTGACTTCTTCACATAATATATAGTCTCCAGGAAACCCAAATAATGCCGTTAAGGCAACAGGCATTCCCTTATATGGACTCCATTTGACAACTTTCGACATCAACAAACCACCAATCATTATTCCAATTGTACCAACTACGAGTATTAAAATAACTGGTGGCAAATTATCCCAAACTTGTTGTGGTGTTACACCTGCCATCGTACCAATAACAACGAAAATAATCGCAATCGTCGTTAATGTGAACGAATTCGCTTTTTCTAAAGAGCGCGATTCAAAAATATTTAACTTCAAACCGATAATACCGATTGCTAATGCCCATAAACTATAGTGAATAGGTGTTAGTTCACCAAGAAATACAGCGACACCTGCTCCGACAAAAATAATAAATAATTTCAGTGTCGTACTTTCTTTCATCATTTGCAACATGCCGTTTTTCCCATTTCTTTGCCTCGCATTTAACTGTATATCATCTTCTGCCATTGGAACGAACGTCCCATCATCGAGCTCTTTTTGCATATCTTTTGCATATTTTCTCATAAAGTTAAGAGCTATTGGCATACCCGCAACACCCTGAAACGCTACAATTAATGCTGGGATTACAACTAGACTTGTTAAGCCAATTTCTGTCAATTTCTCTGATGTAATAATAAGAGCTATAACACCTCCGCTAATCGGGCCAATTCCTGCTACAGCAGTTGGATAATCATATATTAGAGGCACGATTAAGAGAATTAAAGCGCCAGCTACAATGATTCCACCCAAAGCAATTAACACCGCTTTTACTTGACTTTTTAGTAAATTCATCGGAATCATAGTCCCCATATGCAAAATCGCTGGGGCAATTAATATAGCGCCTAAAGCAGCAAATTGCGACTTCTCTAATATGTCATCTGGAAAAATGCCTGTCCAAACCATAATTAAAAAACCAACCATTGCGGTCAGCAACATCGGAATTCTCGCTCTTGAAACAATGGATAACCATTCTCCAAAGGCAATAAGCGCAAAGATGCATACGGTCGCAATAAGTGGATGATCTAACATAAAAAGCGCCTCCTTTTGATTGTAATTGTTTAAACATTATCACCTAAACAATGATAATATTGAATAATATAACAATTCCCACAGGGGTTGTAAATAGGTTTATTGATACTTTTGTTTATTGTCTAATTATTTAGCAAATGATGTAAGCGGATTCTTTTGCAACCTAATAACTTTCAATAATAAATGTGTCTAATTTATGAACCTTTTAATTTTATTCTGAGAAATGCGATCAGTTACACAAAAAAACACACCCTCTTCTACTGAAAAAGGTGTGTCTTCATGCTATTTGTTAATTTCTTCTAAGTGTGATTCAATTTCTGTCATAATTTCTGCGGCTTTTTCCCAGTCTCCATTTCCTAATGCATCTCGGTATTCATCAAATAATTGAGATACTTCTCTAAGAATTGTTTCAGAATCTAATAACGGTTCTTTTTCTTTCTTAGCTTGATCTTTCTTATTGTCTTTATCCGCTTTTGTTTCTCCTTTGTGATCTGGATCAACAAAGCTTAAGATTTTATCTAAAGCTTTTTCAAATGTTTCTTCCATAACGATATGCTCACCATAAGCCATGACAACCTGCTTCACTTCAGGGAGTGATGTTTCATTTGAAGATTCAATATAAATTGGTTCCACATAAAGAACGGTATCTTCAATTGGTATCGCAAGTAAGTTACCACGTATAACCTTCGAGCCACCTTGTGCCCATAAATTCAATTGCTGTGAAATGACACTATCCTGATTAATTCGATTTTCAATTTGCTGTGGTCCATATATATTTTTCTGTTTAGGAAAACGGTAGACAAACATTTCTCCATAATGTTCACCGTCATTTCGGACACCAATCCAGGCAATCATATTTTGTCTTTTCTTCGGTGTATAAGGCATCATTAATATAAATTCTTCCTGATGTTGGTCTGGTAGAGCCATTGTCATATAATACGGATTCATTTCTATATCTTTATTAAAATACTTTTCCGTTGGGAACTCCCAATAATCTTCACGGTTGTAAAATACTTCTAAGTTAGACATATGATATGTTCCATACATTTTCGCTTGAATTTTAAAGAGTTTCTGTGGGTAACGGAAATGGGCCTTAACATCTTCTGGAATCTCCTTTGTAAATAATTCAGGGAATATGCGTTCATATGTCTTTAATAACGGATCATGAGGATCCGCAATATAAAAATTCACTTCACCTGTATAAGCATCAATCATCACTTTTACAGAATTACGAATATAATTCTCATGCTTTGCATGTGGTTCAGAATATGGATATCTTTCTGCGGTTACATAAGCATCAATGATCCAAGCTAGTGAACCATCGTCACGAATGAAAACATATGGATCCTCATCATATTCAAAGAAAGGAGCAATTTTTTTCACTCGGTCCATAATGTTTCGTGTAGCTAATAATTGACTATCTTTCGTTAATTGGTCCGATACTAACATGCGAAACGAGCCTTCACTTATTGCGAATAAGACTTTATTCAATCCTTTTAATGGAATACCTAAATCAGCTTCATAACGATGTGTTTCGTTTTCCTCTCCTTTTGGATAATCAAATTCGTCGACTTTAGAATTGACGATGACATTCGGATAATCTTCTTCACCAAAGTATATTTGTGGCCGTTTAACATCAAATGTTCCTTCCGGTGGTAGATTTTTCATCATATATTCAGGCTGACCTTGCTTTGTCACTTTATTTACATGGCTCATCGCAACGCCGTATCCATGAGTATATCTTAGATTACGGTTGACCCATGTTTTTGCTTGGGATGGCAAATCATCCATACTTAATTCTCTTGCACCAATAAAGACTTGTTCATACTTACCATCTACTTTATAGCGATCGATATCAACATTATTAAACTTGTAGTATGTTCTAAATGTTTGAATCTGATTATAAATATCCAATAGTGGGCGAGAATCATTTAATCGCACGTTATTTAAAGTCAATTCATTACGTTTCACCATATCATCCGTTAATGAATAATTCCCAGGATGCTCCTTAACTTTAATATCATCAAGTGCGTAGGCAGCACGTGTAAATGTTAAATTATGCTCAAGAAACGGTTTTTCTCGGACGAATTCATTTGGTGACACGATAAAACTTTGTACGATGACTGCAGCACCTTGACCGATAATAAGTAAAGATATATAAAGAATAATCGGCTTAATCATCTGATGAATCTTTCCGCGTGTTAAAGCAAGGATCATCCAGATTGAACTAATAATCGCAACCCCTGCTAATATATACCCTTTAGGAATATTAATTAATTTATCAGTATAGCTTAAACCATGTACGACACTTTTTTGGAATAGGTTAACTGAATCCGTTAGCACAGTCCCATATATTGATAAAAAGTGGAGTACCGCAAAAAGGACCCCAAGTATAATAAGAGTTACTCCCATATGTATTTGAGCTAATCGATTATCTCGGTAAATATTAAAAACAGAATATGCACCGATTTCAATGATAAAGAAAAAGATTGTTAAACCAAGTAATACATAAACAACAAATTTTAAAAATGGTAATACAAACATATAAAAAGATACGTCTAAATTAAAATACGGATCTTTAATTCCAAAAGATGTGTGCTTTAAGAATTTCAAAGCGACTTCCCAACCTACACCTTGAACAATAACACTCCCTATCAAGCCGATAATTAGGCTGATAAAAAGAGTAATTAAATTCATTGCTTTCTTTTTCCGAAGAATAGCCGCAACTTGATGTGACCCAAATTGATTGAGGTATACACGACGAATCCAATGCAAGGTTATCATTGACGTTATGCCGAATAATACAAAGCCGATAAAACCTAGTATGATTTTACTAGATAAAATGGTTGTGAATACATTTCCAAAACCAAGAGTGTTCATCCAAATATAATCAACGAACCACTTAAAGGTTGGCCAACCAATAACTAAAAGTATAAAGAGGATTGCAATTGTAATAGATAAACGTCGTCCTAAACGCCGCCACCTTTTTAACTGATCGATGTGTATCGCTTTTCTAAAGTCCTCCATAATGTTCCCCCTTTTAATTTTTGCTCCACTCTTAATCATAACAAATGATTGGAATGGTTACATCTTATATTACGTATATGTATTATAAAAGTTTCATGAGAAAAGGTTTTTAAAAAAACCCCTTCATTTAAGAAGGGGTTTCTCATTTTACATTGCGTTTTTAATAATTTCCTCGACTTCTTCTAATTTTGGTCTACGTGGGTTTGTTAATGCGGTAGCATCTTTCATCGCATTTTTAGCCAATGTTGGAATATCTGCCTCTTTGGCACCCATTTCCTTGAATCCAGATGGAATTCCTAAATCATGTCCAAGTCTTACAATGGTATCAATAGCAATTTGAGCTGCATCATAATCGCTCAGTCCTTCTACATTTTCACCTAAGAATGAAGCGATATCTGCATAACGCTCTACATTTGAAATTAGATTGAATCGGCATACATGTGGTAAGAGGATTGCATTACATACACCGTGTGGGAAGTTATAAAAACCACCAAATTGGTGTGCAATTGCATGTACATAACCTAAACCAGCGTTGTTAAATGCCATTCCTGCTAATGATTGTGCATAAGCCATTTGTTCACGTGCTTCTATATCTTGCCCATTTGCAACAGCACGAGGTAAATATTTTGGAATAATACGCATTGCTTGAATGGCAAGTGCATCTGTAATTGGTGTTGCATTAGTAGAAACATATGCTTCAATCGCATGTGTTAATGCATCAAGACCAGTTGCAGCAGTTAAACCTGCAGGCATACCAACCATTAAATCCGGATCATTAATAGAAAGTGTTGGTGTCACATGTTTATCAATAATGGCCATTTTTACTTTACGTGCTGTATCTGTAATAATTGTAAATTTAGTTAACTCACTACCTGTACCTGCTGTTGTGTTTATAGCTACTAAAGGTACCATTGGTTTTTCAGATATGTCAACACCTTCATAATCATGAATTTTTCCACCATTTGCGGCTACTAGAGCAATGGCTTTACCAGCATCATGTGAACTACCGCCACCTAATGTAACAATACTATCACATGCTTCTGCTTTAAATGCTTTTAAACCATCTTCAACGTTTTTATCTGTTGGATTTGGTTCTGCTTTGGGATAAATAGATACTTCTACACCTGCATCGCGAATGATTGTTGCAATTTTTTCCGATATTCCTAGCTTGTGAAGTCCTTCGTCAGTTACTAATAGTGTTTTTTTAACACCTAATCCTTTTAAACGTGTACCTGCTTCATTTACTGAACCTGATCCAAACAAGTTTACAGATGGCATATGAAATGCTGATTGTGTGTTTGCCATAATATTGCCTCCCATTTTGTAAAATATGTTCACTTTCCATCATGATGAAAAAAACTAGTGGTAATGAATACCTTCTATATTCAGTTTCCCAACTTAGTTATATTGTATACATGATGATTTTAAACAATATATAACAAAAAACACAAACAACATGCTCATAACTTCACATATTTCTATAATTAAAATTTATATATACTTTCAATGAAATCGAAACTTTACTTTTATACCGTAATGCAGTAAAGTAATGTTTAATTTTTCTAAAAAGTCCAATAAATAAAATGGGTATTTTTATTAAAAAAATGTGAAAAGGATTGATGGAAACAATGAGGAAACTAAGGTTAAAGTTCACTGCATTTATTCTCTTATTCGTACTTGTTTTAACAGCCTGTTCACAAGAGTCAGGCTCTAAAACAGAAGATCAAACAGGTGGTGATTTAATTGTTGCTACCCTTTCGGAAGCCTCCTCACTAGCCCCTCATATCGCTAGTGATGTGCCATCCGGCAATGTTTCTACTAATATTTATGAAACTTTAACAACATTTGATGAAGATATGGAATTAAAACCACTTCTTGCTGAATCATGGGAGGCTGTTGAAGATAACATTTGGAAATTTAAATTACGAGAAGGTGTTAAATTTCATGATGGATCTGAATTTAACGCTGAAGTAGTCAAGGCTAATATTGAACGTATTCTAGATGAAAAAATTGCTTCACCTCGCGTCATTCTATTTGAAATTGTTCAGGAAGTTAAGATTTTAGATGATTACAGGGTACAATTTATTACTGAAGAACCATTTGCTCCGCTACCTGCACACATGGCCCACTATGCATCTAGTATGGTTAGTAAAGAAGTGATTGAAAAAGACTATGAGGGTATGGAAAATGGTGATGAACCTGATACGTACATCAATAATCATCCAATAGGAACAGGATATTTTATTTTCTGATAGACATTCGTTCCATCTGTTTGTTCAACACGTTCCATATCGCTGGGTGTAACAGGCTCAATAATATGTGCTTCGCCTGTTTCTAATTCAGCTACACGTGTTAAATCCTCAGGGACAATTTTAATTGTTACTGTATCAACTTTAGCCGGTTCGCCCCAATAATCCTCATTTCTGTTTAACGTAATTTGTTTACCAGAATCCCATGTGTCAAAGAAATGCCGCTAGTATTACTTATCTAGGATTTAATATGGAAAAAGAACCATTTAATGATCAGCGCGTCCGTCAAGCAGTGGCAAAAGCTCTAAGTAAAGACAAAATGCTTGAAGGGGTACTTGAAGGTACTGGTTAATTAGCAACAGGACCCGTAAATGATACGAATTTTGGATATAGCGATAAAGTCAAAGGTATTGAGAAAGATATCGAAGGTGCCAAGGCTTTACTAAAAGAAGCGGGATATGAGGATGGATTTAAAACGACTATCTGGACGAATGATAGTCGTGAACGTATCGATATCGCGACATTAACACAATCCGATTTAGCTGTGATTGGTATCGATGTCGAATTAAAAGTCGTTGAATGGGGTGCCTATTTAGAGGCTACCTCTGCAGGAGAACATGACATGTTTATTTTAGGACTATCTTTAGGGACTGGAGATGCTGACTACCCAATGCATATGCTTTTCCACTCTGAACATGCTGGTACAGGAAATAGAGTATTTATGAAAGATAACCAATTTGACAATATGCTCTACGAAGCTCGAGTTGAACAAGATCAAGATAAGCGTCAAGAGATGTATATAGATGCGACTGATTATTTAAATGAAGTCGTTCCAATGGTCTTCCTCTATCATCCTGATCATATTATGGGCTACAGAGATGAAGTTAAAAGATTTTGGGCAGATTCTTCAGGATTTTATAAATTAAAAGATGTCACTATTAATGAATAAATAATAGGGCTGGATCAAAACTAGCCAAGAACACATTAGAACGGTTCCAGTCATCGGTTTCATTTCATATCTTGTTGACAGGAATGATAGGTGGCTAACTTCTAGTCGGGCAAAAGTGGTCCCGCCCTTGGACCAACGCCGACACTAGCACGCCTGCGCATCGCGGAAATAGCAAGAGTCGGAATACCCCGTAGGAAGTGGTTTTCTTTCGAAGATGCTGAAGCCATGCCTACGGAAAGCACCACCTCCAGTACAAGTCGACGAAGTTATTAGCACATGGTGAAATTGATTCATTCATTTAATTAGAATAAAAAGAAGTTAGATGACTCCATCTCAAAATGGACTACCTAACTTCTTTTTACATTCACTGGCGGTTTGTCCTAGCCTCTTGATATTTTTATCTTCTTACCCAAATAATTTCAGGCCTAGCTTTAAATATTAAGTAATAATTTTCAATCATATAGACCTATTTTATGTCTTTATCTTTTATTCTGTCTCATCAATCATCACTACCGCGATAACGATTGTAAGGCAATGGATTCCATGTCCGATATGTTAGTAACTCTTTGTTCAAAGCTGAAGGGATATCTTGCATGATTCGTTTTGCAACATCGAGCTCTTTTTTTGCCTCAGCTCTATCTTGATACATAAATTCATCCGATGCTTTTTCTGGTGCTTGGTTCAACTTTTCTTGCAAATCATCAATAACCATTTGTTGTTGCTCACGCACAGCTTCACGCGCTTCTGTCCGCCAGTCTGGTTGTAACGTTCGATTTAGATCAGTCATATAACTAAATTCATCGAAAATATCTTGATAAATACGATTAGCATTCAACCGAACATCCATGACAGCTCTTTCCAAATCTTGAATGGTTAATTCACTAGGCTCTAATGGTTGTGTACGTTTTGCTCCCCCTAGTTGGGTCGATTTTAAGTAATAAGGAAAAATACTATGAATTGTTTTTCCGACAGGCGATATAGACTCATTATCTTCATCCAGTCCTTTTGGTTGTACACCTTGCATAGCAATACGCGCTGATTCTGGTCGCACAATTTCTTTAGGTGGTAACAGTCCATGCCTGAGTAATTCACGAATACCTGTACCAGAAATATTGATTCTAAAACGGACGTCATGTGGGCATGTTTGTACTGTACCCAAGCTATCACAACGTGTGCAATAAAATACCTCATAAAATAAACGCACATCGATTCCTAGCTCTTCAGGAGTAAATTGTTCAAAAATCGTGTGACTCGCATATTTATCATAATAATCACCAATTCCGGCATGATCTCTTCCGATAAGTGCATGCGTACAGCCATAATTTTTCATAATCAAGGCATGTAAAACAGTCTCTCGCGGACCAGCAAAAATATAGGTCACCCTTAATGGAGAAAGGACAGAGCGATTTTTAGGATAATACGTATCTAACACACTTCGGTAAGCTAACATCCGAAATTCATGTCTCGTATATTCCCGTTTTGCCATCTCAACAAGCGGTTGAATTAATAACCCATCCATTTCTTCTAAAGCATTTTTATGAATGTATTCATGTCCCCGATGTAACGGATTAGCTCCTGTTATAAATCCACCTACAGAGCGAAATTTTTTCTCCTCGTAAAATAAATGCCACGTATCTTTTGGCTCCATACGCATCTTTTCAAACGGTCCCCAATGAACACGCCGTAGTAATTGTATCGGACCTCCTAATGCGGTATCCCCCATTCGTCGATATATGGCATCGACACCGGGATGATTCCGATCTGTCGTTCCGAATAGATGTGATGCACGCATTTCTTTATTATATGAAAAGATGTCTTCTACTTTAAGTATAGCGACCGGTTCTTTACTTTCATCAGTCAGTACCACATCATCTCCAATTGAAAGTGACTGAATCACTGCCCTGTTCTTTTCACCTATTGGAGCAAAGCTTAATGGCACCGGCCAAATGACTCCATTTGCTAAACGACCATGTTCAAGTACTGATTTATAATCAGCTTCATTCATAAACCCTTCATTAGGAGATAATACACCAGTTGCGATCATTTCCAGCGTAATTACGGCTTCTAAATCAACCATGATTGTTGGAAGTTCTATCGCCCTTTCATATGCCCTTTCCAGTTCATCCCCCTTCAATACACGATTAACTAATTTTCCACCATGTGGTTGTTGTGGATAATTCAAGTATGCCTGATTTTGTTCATTAATCAATTTTTCTATCATCTTTCTCCTCCTTTATCTTTAGGATAAGACTCAAGGCAATGAAATCTCATAAATCCCCCTTATTAAATAATAGCCATTTTCGTAAGCGGTTACATAGTTATATGACTCA
>NZ_DATBTY010000027.1:0-1626 GCF_036516575.1 Cerasibacillus sp. | reverse complement strand
GACGAAGATCCTCATTAATATCTCTATATGATTCTTCGGCTGTTTTGACAGATGATGCCAATCCACGGTTTCCACCTTCTGAATATTCATATCCTCGAGCATTCATCATGACTTTTAAATCAGAAAAAGTTATCCATTCATTAGCAAAAAAGAGAGCAATTGCAATTCTAGCCATCAATTGATAACCGTCATATTCGACTTTATCAACCGCTTCCATCATTGCTACTTGTTGCATAATCAAATCATTCTTATTTTCTTCTTGAGCCATAATCTCTCCTTTATGATCAAACCTTAATCCAACTTAACCCGAACTTCACCGCTCATCAGCTTCGGCAACAAAATATCTCGCAGACTTTGCAGCGTTTGAATTTGTTTTAAATTTAAAATAATTCTATTCAGATTTGGAATCATAATTTTATTCATTTCTAATAATTCAAATTCACTTGGTATGTTAACCATCGCTTCATCTAAATCATTACGTTTAATATGTCCCATAGTTGTTGCATGACTATTAGCAATAGCAATAAATTCTCTTAAATAATATTTGCACCATTCATAATAGAACCATTTTGGGAACTGCTCAGATTGAACATTAAATAAGTGCTGATTCAAAACACATGTTTCGCCAGACCAGATTTTCACCATCAGAGAAGCAGACCACGCAAAAATCACATCTCCATGATGAACAATACATTCAGACTTAACCTCTGCTGTTGCTCGATCTGATGACACAGTAATTCCAGATGTTAATTCCTTAATTTTCAAAACAGGTAATCCTATTTCTCCATTTTTCGGAGGAAATTTTTGACATGCAAGACCATTTGTAAATGTTGCTATAGCGCTTAATGGCAATTCCTCCCAATCTTCCTTCGCTTCTTCAATAAACCACTGCCTAAATAGCGTTTCTGCCATTTTTTCTAAGGTTTCATTTTGGCGTTGCAATAAGTCGATTTTGTCATCTAAAGCAGACAAAACATCGGCAATGGCTTTTTGTTCAGGAAGTGGTGGGAGTTGAATTTTAATATCTTTTAAAATAGATAATGTTAAAAATCTTGTAGCAGATCCCGCTGAGTTATTCTTTAATTCTGCTAATCTAGTTTTTAAACTATAGAAAATATACTTATATGTTGTTGTTTTTTCATCTTCTAAAGTTAAAACATATGTTCTTTGGTAAGCATCAAATTTTCCATTGTAATATTTTAAACTAAAGTTTCCTTCTGCATTATTACCTGCTAGTAATAATGCCTCTGTATCAAAGGAAAAGGAATTAATTGCATATGTTTCAACAGAGCATGTGAAAAATGGATACTTACCATCGGAAACTGCCGCATTAGAATTCAATTTGCCCGTAGTCAGGTTCACTAAATCCAATAAACTAACTTCACTCATGCTTGTACCTTCGCCAATTGTTCTTGGATCAGTGCATTTAAGCGGGATTCTTCTTTGAGTTGTTCGTTAAATTCCGCCTGTAGCGCTGTGAAGCGCTCAGCAAAGTTAAAATCATCCTCTTCTTCAGGTAAGCCAACATAACGACCTGGTGTTAATACATAATCAAGCTCTGCAACTTTCTCGATTGCAACTGATGCACAGAACCCCGCGACATCTTCATATTCGCCATCACGGTTG
>NZ_DATBTY010000026.1:0-51739 GCF_036516575.1 Cerasibacillus sp. | reverse complement strand
GATGAGACTTCCCATCACTTCAAGTGAGTAAGATCCCTCAGAGACGATGAGGTTGATAGGTCCGAGGTGGAAGCGTGGTGACACGTGGAGCTGACGGATACTAATTGATCGAGGATTTGACTAGCTATTTAATTGATGTCTAAGGTTTTCTTCTTATTTGGTTTTCAGGGTGCAAATCTTGTTAAAATACTTGCATTTCTTTCATGTGGAATGCTATAATTAAATTTACAATTCAAATAATTTGTCTGGTGACGACAGCGAAGAGGTCACACCTGTTCCCATACCGAACACAGAAGTTAAGCTCTTCAGCGCCGATGGTAGTTGGGGCATAGCCCCTGCAAGAGTAGGACGTTGCCAGGCAGATTTTTGTATTCAAAATGATTTTTAAAAATATTCCACAGTAGCTCAGTGGTAGAGCAATCGGCTGTTAACCGATCGGTCGTAGGTTCGAATCCTACCTGTGGAGCCATTTTCATGCTTCCATAGCTCAGCAGGTAGAGCGCTTCCATGGTAAGGAAGAGGTCGCAGGTTCAAATCCTGTTGGAAGCTCTTCTTAAAACGCTTGTTCCACAAGGAATAGAGCGTTTTTTTGTTGCCTAATTGTTGCCCAATAGGCGTTCTCTTTTTCTTTTCATTTCTTTCCTTCAAACTTACTTTCAACACTTTTTCCTTTTGTAGAGCTCATTATAAATTCACAATCTACATAATTAAGCGGTCGAATATATGTGAACATCCATGTCTATTTCATGTATCCTTTAAGGAAATATTTTCCCATACCAAACATTTGAATAATGAACCCTTCACAGAGATTAAACGTCTTCTTGAATCAATAAAGGAAAGTGTGGTTGTTATCTGGATTGCCTCTAATTTCACATCGCGAATTATAGGCTATTCGAAGGATTTGAAACAAAACCAATAAAGACAATGGTGATGTTATTCCCCAAAAGTTATCTGTCCCTACATATCCGTGGTCTGTTTCCTCCCAACCTAAATTATTATAAAATTTACGGAGAAGATAGGGGATTTGATGAATTTAATATGCTAGTTATTAATGACCAGTAAAAGTTAGGGTATTCTTGTGAAATAATGTAATCAAATGAATGGTCCAAGAAAACATCTGCATCTCCAAGTGTTCAATTTTACTTGACGGTTACAATAGGTGCCTTGGTTGGTACACAAGGTAAAAATAATACGAAACAGCATAGTCTTTTGTGAACTATGCTGTTTTATTTGAGTATAATTAGTACTGCATTTTGAGGTGCAATTCTTATGTATTTTTAATGACAATTTAATGCACAAGGTATATTTTTGCGATATGTAATAGATTCCTGTAATTGCTAGAAAATACAGTGTCTAATATTTCATCATTGTCTTTCAGCAGTTTAAGGTAAAATTATATTGAATATACCCTCCCTTTTGGAAAAAGAAAAACTATAATTTTGTTGGTCAAATTCAGAACTAAATTTTCCTTATTAAATTAATTCTCAATATAAATTGACTTTTAAGAGAAGTGATGATAATTATTATTATAAAAGGAAGTTTAAGGGAATAAAGACTCATTCTTAGAAAATCTTTAGACAATATTCAGTTTAAAGATATTCAATTTATAGGAGGATAGAAAACTATGGCATCATGTTATTTATTCAACTATTATTTAATGAAGATACAATAAATGCGAGTAATATCCCTCAAAAGGAACTATCACTGCAAACAGACAAAGAGTATTCTGATGATGGTAATGATATTAATTACTCACGGAACTGGACAAAACTTGTATGGTGGATATCTAACAAAGCTGGAAACTTTATTTATAAGAGACAACCTACGAGACAAGTTGGGCCAAATTGGGACACAATAAGCTCTGGTACTATTAGTTTTAATTCGGGAAATTACGGAACTTCAACTAGGCATACAGTTAGCGTTAAACACCGTGATCATGAGATAGATACATGGCCTCAAACTTCAGTGGTTAACTGGGCTTCTAAAATATCAGTAATTATTACTAATCCCTCAAACACAGACGTTCGATCACGGTCTGTTACACATAATCAGCACACATACTATAAAGGCGGTCGTAATGGAACATACACTGTAAGGTACGCGCAACCCAGTAAACAATCGTGGGGGATATTTGGTTAAGATTATTTCATTGGACTGGATCGTGCAGTATACCACCATGCCCTATTCCAACAGGAGCAGAAACAGCCGCTGAGCTAAAAGATGGAGATGTCACCACTATTACTAACTTAGAGCAAATAAAGAATATAAAGCAATGCAGATAGAGGGCGGTCTTTATGTATTGCCTTCAAAGTCACATCTAGCTAATAATACTGCTTTCAAAGATGAAAAAACTTTTACTCTAAGCTCATTACAGAATCGTGCATTTGATACTGAACTTGGAGTATTAGTACGAAACTTTAAGGGACTTTCAATTGGAGATAAAATTACTCTAGAAGATGAAATAAAATTAATTAGGTATGATAAGGACCTAGATGAAACTTTTTTTGGTTTTGAAGAGTTCGGTGGTACTATCACAGAATGGCCATTCAATGGAGACTTGACATCTGAATTTACAGTAGGAGAAAAAGTAGCGTTTAAATTTGAAATTGTCAATGAACATTCAGATGGTCCATTTGAAACTTTAGATTATATTAAATATGGTCTAGATAATAATGGTAAGGCTCCTAAAATTGATAAATTTTTAAAATAGAAAATATCTTTGGCCAGTTCGGGTAACAGAATATTATTATTGAATGGATAAAAAAGTAAAGTAAATATACAGATAAAATAATTATCCTGTATAAATGCAATCGATGCTTGGAATACAGCTTTGTCAATAGTTGCTTTTTACAAAATTCATCGTCGGGAGGTATAATATGAAAAGGAATATTGCGAAAATATTAAGCTTCATAGTAATTTTCACTTTGCTTTTCAGTTTGTTAAGATTATTAATCAATATAAATGTAATTCCTTGGAACATATTAACAGATATTTTAATTTTACTGTTAGTCATTCCTATTTTAATCTTTATTTCCATTTTGTTATCAGTGAAATTAATAAATTCAATAGTAGATTAAAATTTGGTAATTTCCCCTCCTATAATATAAAGAGTATTTATCAGCATAATAGGGAGTAGTCCTTGGATAGGTGCCTACTCCCACCTTTAACAAATAATCCAAGGAGAACTATTGTAAAAAATCAAAGCACAGTCGTCTTGCCTAGCGGTAGGCTTCCCCCTGGATGGAATTTAAAAGTTTATTTATATCCAGGGATAGAGTGTGTCTATTTCAACTCAATAATTTGGAAATTAACTCAGCTATCCACCTTTTTCATGTCAAGATATTAAGGCGGCTTTATAAAGCATTTATATTTATTCCTTCGCTATAACCTTTTAGCTATTTCTCTTTCATCAAAATGTATCGTTTTATCATTAGGAATTTGATAAGTTTCATGCCCTTTACCAGCTATGTTATAACAACATCATTAGAAGAAGCCGTATTGATAGCTTTAGTAATGGCTTCCTTTCGATCAACTATTAATTCGTATTGTAATGAACTAGACTGAATAATTCTACTTTCAATAAACAAGCAGAGAATAAGAAGGTAGAAAGAAATGATGAGAAAGGGATTCGGTTTATTTTTGGAGAAGTTCGTTTTAGTCGTACGCTTATGTGTTTTTGTAACTAAAATAAGGGCTAAATTGTATGATATATTATTGATAAATAAGCCGGGGACGGTGAAAATATGAAATGGTCAGAGGTTAGAAATATGTACCCGAATCAGTTTGTAAAGATAAAAGTGTTATCGTCTCAAGTAAATAAAAATCAAGAAATAATAGAAGACATGGCTGTTATAAAATCTGTCCCGGATGAATTAGCAACAAAGGAATTATTAAATTCAAAAGGTGATGAGTTGGTATATCCCACTGCTCATGAAAATATTGTGCTCGAAATTCGTCAAGATGTCGGTTTAAGGAGAGATATGAAGTCCATGAAAATCAAGTATAAGCATGGGCTTTTATTAGTAGATATTACTCTAACACTTAATGGGAGGAAAAAGCTGATAAAGAACATGGTTTTAGACAATGAAGCAGCTAAAACTCTTATTTCTCAAGATGCTGTTGAAGATATTGGAATTCAAGTTGATCTAGAAGATACAATTGTGACTTACTTTGGCATTGGTGGTAAAGAACATGCATATAGAAAATGAATAGAACAAGTCTAAATGGGTGATTTTGTCATTGAAAATGTTGATGTTGATTTTAATGACTTTGGATATGAGGTTTGCTTGGATTTGTTAATGAAAGCAAAATTCATCATTGATCTCCGATATTTACAGATGAAAAGAAATGAGTGAACCATAAATAAGGCGTTTTTTTATGGAAACATACCCCTTCTTGTTGTAAAATGTCGGTGTGGGGGGGAACGAGTGTTGTTTAATTTATTTTACAAAAAGTGTTACTTATGTCATAAAAAAGTTCCGAAAAAGAAGTTGCGAAAGTATTTAGATGACAAAAATAAAGATATACATATTTGTGAACGATGTGTCGAATATGCAGAAAGAAGAGCTTTTAGAAAAGCACAATAATATGTTGTGTTAAAGAGATTTTAATTTATGTTTATAAATTATCCAATTACCCCTCGTTGCTTAGATAATGACAACAAGGGGCTATTTATTATGAGTTAAGAATCTCCTATGGCCAGATCCTTACCTAATAACACAGTGGATATTAATTGAGATAGAAAGGAAGCCCCCCTTATTACAAGACCGGTTAAGATGTTTTATATTAAAACAAAGTGGAACTACGAAAAGTTATTAGTTAATCGCTCGTTGATTACTAAAAATAGTCGTCAATGAGCATGAAAAGGCTGTACAATCCCTTTTTAAAAAATATTATAAACTTTTTATGGTTAACTATGGTTATCAAGTGCTACTTATATATGAGAAAAATAAAAAAAACGATAAAAAAGGTTAAACATTTTCCAAAACTGCCGATATAAGAAATGAGCATGAGAAATCATGTTCAAAAAGGGACACAAGGACGTGACCCAAAAATAATATTACATGGAGGTAATTTACATGAGAATCAATCACAACATTGCAGCACTGAACACTCATCGTCAGTTAGCTGCGAACAACGGCGCTGTGCAAAATTCATTAGAAAAGCTGTCATCAGGCCTTCGTATTAATAAGGCGGGAGATGATGCTGCAGGTCTTGCTATTTCTGAAAAAATGAGAGGGCAAATTCGAGGGTTAGAAATGGCGACTAAAAACTCACAAGACGCAATTTCATTAATTCAAACTGCAGAAGGAGCCTTAACTGAAACACATGCAATTTTACAGCGTATGCGTGAGTTGGCTGTTCAGGCAGGTAACGTAGGAACACAAGAAAAAGACACTGATCTTCAAGCAATTCAAGATGAGATTAACAATCTGGTTGCTGAAATAGATGGGATTTCCGAACGTACTGCATTTAATGGCAAAAAATTAATTGATGGAAGCTTTGCTAGTGGTACAGATTTAGTTTTCCAAATTGGTGCTAATGAAAATCAGTCATTAGCAGTAAATATCAATAGTATGTCGGCATCCGGTCTAGGAGTAAGTGGATTAGATGTTTTAGCATTCGGCGATGCCACTGACAAATCTGGCCTTGATAGTGCTGTTTCAGGTGTATTATCTAAGATTGATACAGCTATCAACAGTGTTTCAACAGAACGATCAAATTTGGGTGCAGTCCAAAACCGCTTGGAACACACTATTAACAATTTAGGTGCGTCCCAAGAAAACCTAACAGCTGCAGAATCACGTATTCGTGATGTTGATATGGCGAAAGAAATGATGGAGTTCACTAAGAACAACATCTTAACTCAAGCGGCACAAGCAATGTTAGCTCAATTTGAACAGGTTGCATAACTGTTCATAGGGCGTCCGGTAAAGTGATTTATCGGAGGATCACTGGGTGAATTGCTGGAATATCCTTAGAGCTTCATGACCACAACGTGGCCAGAAACGGCGAGCGTGAAGGTTTGAAAACATGAAGATTGGACAATCAGCAGCGAAGCTCCTGTAGGGAAACCTTGGAGAACGTTCAACGACTAGGATACACCGTTTAAGGCATGTGCTATGACGATGAAATCCGTAGAGTGTCATAACAGACATTCGAAGTGCCCAGCATCTCAATTGAGATGAAGATATAGTCTATTCTATGCTCGAAAGACATAGTGGCAAAGCAGGCCAACCAAACACCACAAGGAGTACTACAGTTACTTCGTTAATAGTGGACAAATCAAAGACTCTAGCCTTTGGCTAGAGTCTTTTAAAATGCGCAAAATATAATATACCGTCTATTCTTAATAAATCTTATAAAACCGACCAGTAGGTTTTTTTTCAATTTTACAAGATAGCTTTATTGGCATATTCTAAAATTGTATTAATTTTAATGAGAACTAATACCTACCTAACCTTTCTGCTATGATAGTGGTTAAAGAGAAATACCTCTTAATGTAAGTGATGAATTTATCTAGTTCTGTAAGTTTTCACCCATTTTTAAAGGAATGTTTTGCTCAGCTTCACAATACATTATATAGTTAAATAAACAAGTTCTGTTGTACATTTAATCTTTAAATTTTTTATCTTTAACCGATAATATTAGTAAATCCTACTTTTGGAGGTCGCTATGCAATTAATATACAAAAATAAACAGACAGAATTACCAAGAGATGAATCTGCATTTACAATGATTTTAGAAAAAGTAAATGAATTAACTAAAAAACAAGATGTTATATTTAGTCATTTAATTATTGATGAAATGGGAATATTTGAGAACCATGAATCATTCATAAATGAACGACTAAATGAAATTATGCAAATTGAAATCGTTACTCGTTCTACTAATGAAATGATATGGGACACGATGCAATCAATACATGAATATTTGCAAAGAGCAATACCGACGTTAAATAAATTAATTGATGAAAGTTATGACGTTTTTTCTAAAAAAACGTGGGAAGGTATTGGTCAATTATCAGAAGGATTCCAATGGCTGCTTCAGTTTATCACATTTACAGAGGCGGCACCTAAACAACCGTCCTATTGGTCTGAAATCATGAAGGACTTCAAAATGTGCGAAAATAATTTTAAACAATTATTAGAAGCAGTTGAAGTACAAGATACCGTACTTATTTTGGATATTCTAGCCTACGAAATAGTTCCCGCATATGAGTCATTGGAGCAGAATATAGCAAAGTCCCTGAAAGATAAGGAGTTTTTTACTCATGTTAATTGATAATATCCTTTTTTTAAGAGAACGCTTTCCTGTGATTAGGCAATATTTTGCACAGCATGAAACTGATTTGCAGCTACAGCAACTAGAGTGTATGGCTTCTAAGGCAGGATATAAAACCATTCGTTATCATGTTGATAAAAATCAGCCATTAATGGTACATAGTATATATAATCCAATTCGAGAAGCAGAGAGAGTGATCGCTTCCCATAAAGATGGTATAAAAGATGATACACATATCTTCTTTTACGGAATTGGAATGGGTTACCATGTTGAAAAGTTTATTGAACAATATCCAAATAATTCATATTCACTTTACGAACCTATTCCTGAAGTATTTTTTGAAATGTCTAAACATCGTGATATAAATCGTATTATTGCAAAAAATATCCGTCATTTATATGTTGATCAACATAATAAAGAAACTCTTGCTTATTTAGAGGAATTTCAAACAAACAATCGAAAGATACATTTAATTGTATTGCCAAGTTACAAAAATATAATAAAAGAAAAATATGAGCGGTTTCATAACAATATAAAAGAAATGATATTAAATCGGCGAATAAATTTACAGACTGACGCTGGTTTTCAAAAATTTTGGGTAATGAATAGCATAATTAATTTTAAAACGGTATTGAATACACCAAATATGTTGAAAGATATAGATCGTACGCAATTTGAGGGAAAGCCTGCTATTATAGTTTCAGCGGGTCCATCACTTGCAGAGGATATTGAATACATTCGATATATCAAGGCGAATAACTTAGCGTATATTTTCTCCGTGGGTTCCGCGATAAATAGTTTGATTGAATATGATGTGCTTCCAGATGCGGTTTTTACTTATGACCCTAAACGTAGAAATAAGAATGTATTTAAGAAGATGATTGAGAACGGTATTGATCATATACCGATGGTTTTTGGCTCAAGTGTAGGATATGAAACAATTAAAGATTATCAAGGTCCAAAGGTTCATTTTATTACTTCACAAGATAAAACATCACTCTACTTATTAGAAGAACAATTAGAGTTTGAAGAGCACCTAATTGTAGATTCCCCATCAATAGCAGTAATGGCGTTTCAAGTATTAACTAAGTTAGGTACAGATCCAATTATATTTGCTGGACAAAATTTAGGCTACTTAAATGGTCGTCAATATTCAAAAGGAATTGCTTATGACCATATTCCAACCAATATAGACAAAGAAACATTGGATAAGGCATTAATAACAACGGATGTTTATGGAAACGAAATGAAGACTAATCATAGTTTTAATAGTATGCGAAAAGCAATTGAAAAAATTGCTAAATTATATACAAAAAGAACTTTTATTAATACTACAAAAGGTGGAGCTAGGATTGAAGGAGTGCCATTTCAAACAATTGAGACATTAATTAGAGAAACTCTGAAACAATCAAATAATACTCTAAAGTGGTGGAAAGCTAAGAATAGCTATAATGAAAGAGAAGTGAGAATAAAGTATCAATTATTAAAGAAAAGTATGAAAGACTTTATAAATATAATATCTCAACTCGATAAAGTAATAAATAATATTTCTCTTAGTACTAAAGTGAGAAATAAAACACAACTTATTTCTGAACTACAAAAATTTGACTCGATTTACAATAGTCTCGGTAATAATGTATATTATAAATTCTTTGTATCCTTTTACATACGAACACATGTAAAATACGTTGCGAATGAGATAATTAGATTAAATTTAGAAGATGATATATTTATAAAAGGTAAAGAAATTATAGAACTAATTACTATGTTTATTTCACACTGTAAACAAGCTAATATTGAAATTAATGAGTTTTTAGATAAAGGTATGGAACATTTAAAATAGGAAGTGTAGCATGCAAAAAATAACTGTTCTACATATTGCTAGTTTTAACGGAAATATTGGAGATAATGCTAATCATACTGGATTAAGGAGAAAATTAAGTAATATAATAAAGCAGGAAATAACATATGCTGAAATTGAAATAAGACATTTTTATAAATCATGGAATCTTAGAGACTTCAATAGCGATGATTTTATTAGTTTATGTAATAAATATCAACTTGTTATCATAGGTGGAGGAAATTTTTTTGAACTAAAATGGGACTACTCCCATACAGGTACGACTGTAAACTTAAGTGAAGAAACTTTAAAGAAAATTAAAACACCAATACTCTTTTTTGGATTGGGAAGTGATATTGGGAAGGGATATAGCGAAAGCACAAGAGAAAAATTTAATAAGTTTTTACAAGTTGTTACTAACTCTGATAAATATTTAGTAACCGTTAGAAATGATGGATCTTTTGAGACTTTGAGCAACTTGTATGGAAAAGAATATATCGACAAGATTTATAAAGTTGCGGATGGTGCTTTTTTCTTTAAAACAGAACCTGTTGCCCTCCCAATAAATACGAGAGGAAAGAGATTTATTGGTATTAATGTTGTGTGTGATATGAAGCCTATAAGATTTAGTGAAAAATTTACTTATGATGACTTTATTAATGCTTTTTCCAGGTTTGTAAATCGTTTTTTACAAAGTCAAAATAAGTTCGACTTAATTTTCTTTCCACATATCTATAGTGATATCGAAGCAATTTCGGATGTATTAAACAACATAAATGACCAATATAGAAGATATAGGGTTACAGTGGCGCCATATATAAATGGAGAAGGCTCTGATAGATATATTTTCGGACTTTATCAAAAATGTGAACTGATTCTAGGTATGAGATTTCATAGTAATGTATGTGCCATTGCACAAAATATACCAACGATTGGTTTAAGTAGTTATAAAAAAATTCATGATTTATATTCAGAATTAGGTTTGTTGGATAAGGTAGTCTATGTAAATGAAGAAGGTTTCGAAAACAAACTTTTTAACAAGATTAGAGATACCTTAGATAATATCGAGATTATTAAAAAACAATATAAACAAATTAATCAAAGATTAAATGATGTAGAAAATATTTTTTATCAGAATTTAATAGAATGGTTAAAAAGAAACAAAACAATTAAAGGTGTGTGAGTTTTACACACCTTTATTTTCTATCATCCATTTAAATAAATTTATATCACTGGGTTCGTCAATATCTAAATCATAAATATTTTCCATGATATAAGCTAATTTATTATCATTCAGACTCGTTTCAGAGTTCATGCACGACGTTTTGTTAATATAAATGGCTCCGTTAACTTTGTATATTTCAGAAAAGTCTTGTCTTCTAACTGTACTATTCATATTTAGGATGTTTTTCAGTTGGTCATTCTTCATTAATGTACGCATTAGTATAGGATGTTCCATTACCTTCGAAACACTGGTCAGACTGTCTGCGTTATAATAAATAATCTTTTCAATGGCTTCATTAATATGTCTAGCTTGTCTTAAAGGTTGCGTTGGTTGTAATGTTACTACATAATCATATGTTCTGCCTAATTTTTTTTGCCCTTCAATGACATGGATTAAAGTTTCAATAGTTGGCGATTGTTCAGTTGCTAAATGCTTTGGTCTTAAGTAGGGGACGCTAGCGCCCAAATCCCGTGAAATTGTAGCAATTTCTTTATCATCAGTTGAAACGATAATATCATCTAAATATTTAGATGATAGAGCAGCATCTATTGTATATTGAATGAGCGGTTTTTTATTGATTTTGATAATGTTTTTTCTGGGAATTCCTTTACTACCACCGCGGGCAGGAATAACTGCTAAAAAGGTTTTGTCATTATACAATTACTTCTCGCTCCTTTGCAGAATCAACGAAGTTTTTTTGTAGGCTACTCTCCCATATTGTCCCGTTCTCTAAAAGCCGAATAAATTTTGTATGACTTTTTCCATCCCCGAAATTAAAGTTAGTATATTGCTTGTCTTCTACTAAATTTATAGCTTTTAAGATAAGTTCTTCGCTATCTGGTGTATAAATAATATTAGAAGTCTTACTAAGTTTGTATCTACCTTTTTGTCTATTGCCAATATCTACAGATGGTATACCATATATTTCTGTTTCCCGAATCCCAGTACTAGAATTACCAATCATAAATTCACTATGTTTTAATAAAGTTAAGAAATACTCAAATCGCATAGAAGGGAATACTTTAAAGTTACTATTGTTTTCAAAACGCTTATATTCTTCAAATATATAACGATTCCCCTCATCATTGTTGGGATAAATAACGATATAATTCTTACGTGAGCGAATCACAGCATTTACTACATTTTTTACGTTAGTAGGTAATTGATCTAATTCAGTTGTTACAGGGTGATAAATAAAAATAGCGTACTCATCAAAAAGAATATCATATCTGTTTTTAACCTCGTCAATTGTAGGTAGTTTATCTGATAACATAATATCAATATCTGGTGATCCAATTATATGGACAGATGAATCTTTTTCTCCTAGTTGAATGACTCTATTTTTTGCTTCTTCATTACTTACTAGATGAATATGAGAAAATTTTGTAATAGCATGTCTAATCGATTCGTCAATTGTTCCAGATACTTCTCCTCCTTCAATGTGGGCTACACGAATATTATTTAAGCTACCAACTATTGCTCCGGCTAGAGCTTCGAGCCGATCTCCATGAACAACAATTAAATCAGGTTGTAATTCATTCACATAGTTACTTAAACCTAATATAGTATTACTTAAGGTAATGTCCATTTTTGCGTCGTTTTGTTGATTAATAAATTGGTATAAGTTTTGAAAACCATCCTTTTTAATTTCTTGTATTGTATAACCATATTTCTTTAGCATATGCATTCCTGTTACAAATATATGTAGTTCAAATTGCGGGTTTTTTTCAACTTCTTTCATTAATGATTTAATCTTTCCGTAGTCTGCTCTTGTTCCTGTTATAAACAATATTTTTTTCACAGTTCAACATCGCTCCACTTTATATGTTCATTAGATTTTAGATTACGTTTAATCTTTTTACCTATTAATCTATCATAATGTTCAGCCTTAATTTCCCCTGTTCCTGGTCTTTTAACCCAAATATTATCTTTAGTTAATGTTTCCCCTATTTTTATTTTTTCTGTCGTAACAACGGTAGCAAAGGCAAAGTCCATCGTTACTTGTTCTTCCTTAGCCGGTTTCTTATCACCACCACGCATTTTCCATATTTCTTTAGTTCCGGAAATTAACAATTCTAACTCTGAAGGAGTCATAGAACAGACAATATCTGGGCCCTTTCGCGATTTCGTATCTGTAAAATGTCTCTCTAATACAGAAGCACCCAATGCTGTTGCTGCTAAACAGGCGTTATTATTTACAGTATGATCAGATAAGCCAATAACAGCTTTTGGAAATGCTTTGGTTAACTGCTCCATTCCACCTAATCTGACTAATTCTGGTGGTGTTGGATAAAGGTTTGTGCAGTGTAATAATGCATAAGGTACTTTAAATTTCTCCATTATTGATACAGCTTTTTTAATGCTACTAATATCATTCATACCTGTTGATACAATCATAGGTTTTCCGAATGAAGCGATATGTTCAATTAATGGATAATTATTACATTCTCCAGATCCAATTTTATATGCGAGAACGCCCATTTTTTCTAAGCGGTTGGCCGCTGCCCTTGAAAATGGGGTACTTAAAAAAATCATATCTTTAGATTCAACATAATTTTTAAGTTCAATTTCATCTGTTTCATTTAGAGCACAACGTTCCATAACTTCGTATATTGATATATTAGTATTGCCGGGAATAACCGTTTTAGCTTTTTCACTCATTTCGTCGTCAATTATATGTGTCTGATGTTTAATTATTTCAGCCCCGGCCTTATGAGCGGCATCCACCATTGCTTTGGCTGTTTCTAAATTACCTTCATGATTTATACCGATTTCTGCTATTACAACTGGTTCATAATCTAAACCAATTTTTCGTTTGCCTATTTGTATAAAAGGATTATTCATGTTGTATCCTCCCTCTCTATTATTATATCGGTAAATTAATATAGTTTTTAAAACTATGGTCTAACATTGTTTTCCATATGTTCCTAATCAGATCAAGTGGCTGTAAACTACCTCTCGTTAAATACGAAGGCTGCTAGGAACTTTTTCTTGCATTTTTGGTTGAACTTTTACTAGCGCAATCAATAGCGAGATTAGCAATGGAAAAAACACATGAAAAACAAGTCAATTTTTGTGAATGCGTCTTACACTTAGCTCCTTAATAAAATACTTATTGTAAAATAATGCTCTCGTCTTGAGCGTTATTTTTTTGCATATAAATAAAAAAGCGAGGTTCTTTGAATTTCATAGATGATGACAGTAAAATAAACATGATGAACAAATATTTTTCATACGACAAAATATATATGATGATTTAGTTTCTGTATAGAGAGGGTGGACGTCATCGATTTAACGACACGTATTTTAAAGTATAAAAAATCTATCGTGACTGTCTTTATCGTTTTTGCGCTTGTTAGTGTTGTCGTGCAGTTCGGGGTTTCGGTAAATTATAGTATGTTTGATTATTTACCGAAAAACGCACCATCAACGATTGCTATTGATGTGATGGAAGAAGAGTTTGCCGGGGATGTGGACAATACCCGTGTCATGATAAAAGATGTTAGTATCCAAGAGGCACTTGATTATAAGGAAAGCATTGAAGCGATTGATGGCGTGTCTAAGTTGACTTGGCTTGATGATGCCATGGATATAAAGATACCGATTGAAATGATGGATACAGATCTGGTGGAAACATATTATAAAGATGGGCATGCCTTGTTTACTTTCCATGTTGACGAAGGTAAAGAAGTAGAAGCGACAGATGCGATTTATGACGTTATTGGAGAGAAAAATGCGATGGCGGGGGATGCGTTAAATACAGCCATTTCCCAAAAGGCGACTGGACAAGAAACATTCAATGCAGCAGCGATTCTTGTACCGATTATTATTATCATCCTTTTGTTATCTACGAGATCCTGGATTGAGCCAGTATTTTTCTTAATGGCAATCGGCATTTCCGTTTTAATTAATATGGGAACGAATATTTTTATTGGTGAAATTTCCTTCATATCACAAGCGGTCGCACCTATTTTGCAGTTAGCAGTCTCTCTTGATTATGCTATCTTTTTACTACATAGTTTTGATGATTATAGGAAAAGGCTTGAAAGTCCAGAAAAAGCGATGCAATTGGCAATGAAAAGATCTTTTCCAGCTATTGCAGCAAGTGCTTCAACGACATTTTTTGGATTTATGGCGCTTACCTTAATGGATTTTGAAATTGGTGCTGATTTAGGTCTGAATCTCGTTAAAGGTATTTTACTTAGCTTTTTAAGTGTGATGATCTTTTTACCAGCATTGACATTAATGTTCTATCGCTATATTGATAAAACACAACATAGACAATGGTTGCCAAGTAAATACAAAATAGGGAAACATATTATAAAATTACGTTTGCCTGTTCTTTTAATGATAGCTATCCTCGTTGTTCCTGCCTTTCTTGCCCAAAGCAAGACGAACTTTATATATGGAATGGGAGAATTACCAGAGGATACACGAGCAGGGAAAGATGTGATGGAAATTGAGGCGGCATTTGGTAAATTTACGCCGATCGTTTTATTAGTACCAAAGGGTGATCTTGCTAGAGAAGCAGAGCTTATTGATGAGCTGAGTAATCTCAAACAAGTGAAAAGTACGATTTTTTATACGAACATGATTGGTTCTACAATTCCACCAGAATATCTGGATGAATCGGTGAAAGAGCAGTTTTTCTCTGAAAATTACAGTCGACTGATATTGAATACGACAACAGATGCAGAGGGAAAAGAAGCATTTGCTTTAGTTGAAGACGTTCAATCTATGACGGAGAAATTTTACGAAGATGATTACCATGTTACTGGAGAAAGTGTCACATTATATGATATGAAAAAGATCGTTGAGAAAGACAATGTGCTAGTGAATGGACTAACCGTTGTGATGATTGCGCTCGTCTTACTCATGACATTTCGCTCTTTATCTATTCCAATTGTTTTAATACTTACCATCCAAAGTTCCGTATGGATTAATTTAGCTGTTCCGTACTTTACGGATGACCCGCTTGTTTATATTGGTTATTTAATTATTAGTATCGTTCAGCTAGCTGCGACAGTTGATTATGCAATTTTATTTACAGAAGATTATACGAATAACCGAAAAGAGATGAGCGCTAAAGCAGCTATTATAAAAACAATCAACGAAAAGATTTTTTCAATTGGCGTTTCTGCGTCCATTCTTTCAAGTGTTGGTTTTATTTTATGGTTAACATCAACCGACCCAATTATATCGTCAATTGGCCTTTTACTTGGACGGGGAACATTATTAGCGTTTCTGCTTGTGATTCTCTTTTTACCAGCATTACTCGTCATATTTGACCGATTGATCGAAAAAACAACACGAAAAGCAAATTTTTATAAAGGGAAGTGATGATTTGCGAAGAAAACAAGGGTTGTCTGTTTTAATAATTGTCCTTTTATTGTTTATCATGTTTCCGTTTACTGTTTTATCGAAGGAACAAACGGATAGAAAAACGGAGCGCGGAGAATACGATACAAAAGATGAAGTCATCTATGGAAACTTAGATGTCTATGGTAAAAAACAGAATCTATATGTCGTCAATACGTTTCATATGACTAAACCAGGAATGATTGAGGATTACGGTGCGTATATAGATATACGGAATTTGACTGACTTAACGGATATGAAGCAATCCGAAGATGGAAAAGTTCAATTTCACGCGGATGAAGGGGAATTTTATTATCAAGGTGAGTTACACCATCAATCACTTCCATGGGATATTGTAATAAATTATTTATTAGATGGTAAAAAGGTAGAAGTAGAAGAATTAGCAGGACAAAGTGGTTTTCTTGAGATTCAAATCGCCACATCTGCTAATAAGAAAGTAAATCCTTTATTCTTTGAAAATTATTTATTGCAAATATCGCTTACATTGGATCCGGCTATATGTAACAATATTCAAGCTCCAGAGGGAACAGAGGCAAATGTCGGAAAGGATAAACAAATCACGTTTACAGTGATGCCTGAACAGGAAGAAGAATTTATTATAACGACTCATGTAATAAATTTTGAAATGGATCCGATTAATATTTCTGCACTGCCTGCTAATTTAGCGATTGATGATCCGGATTTAGGAACTATGATAGGTGATATGCAGTCCTTATCTGATGCGATTAAAGATGTGAATGATGGTGTTTATGAATTAAATAAAGGGATTACTGACCTTAATGCTGGTGCTTCAGAATTAAGTAAGGGGTCTAAAGATTATCGGAATGGACTTAATAAGCTCGATCAATCTTCACAACAATTAGTTGATGGTTCCAAAGAAATTCGTGATATTTTACAAATGGTAAATGGCTCTATGCATGAAAATATGGATGTACCAGACATAAGTGAGATGAAAGCTCTTCCGAAAGGTCTACGAAAAATCGCTAGTGGTTTAAAAGAGACAGCTAATGGACTCGATATGCTACAAGAAAACTACGGAAAAGTATATAACCAATTAGATCGGGTTATGCTGCAAATTCCAGAGGGGTCTATTAGTGAAGAGCAAATTCAGGCATTATATGAAAGTGATGCAGATGCTCAAGTTGTCAATCAACTAGTTAAAACATATATCGCCGCTCAAACAGCTAAAAAAACATATCTTGCTGTTAAGGACGGGTTTGACGCTGTATCCGAGACGTTGAAACACCTATCTTATCCAATATATGAAATGGAAAATCAACTAAAGACAATGTCCGATGCGATGGATCAGGCTATGAAAAACACCGAGCAACTGACTTTACTAGAAGAGTTACAGAACGGCTTATCGACTCTAGCAACCGAATATCAAGCTTTCCATGACGGCTTAGTCCGTTATACAGGGGGCGTAAGTACGTTAACGACATCTTATGATAAGCTTGATGATGGCATTCAACAATTATCAGATGGCGTTTCTACTTTAAGTAAAGGGACAGGTGAACTGTATAATGGTACGAAGGCATTACAAGAGTCTACCGCTGATTTACCAGGTCAAATGGAATCAGAAATCAAGGAGAAATTAGAAGCGTATGATTTCTCTGATTTTGAACCCGTATCATTTATGTCAGACAAAAATAAGAACATCGGTGTTGTCCAATTCGTGTTACAAACTGAACGTATTGAAATAGAGGAAGTAGAATCGGTTGAAGAAGAGGAGACGGAAGAAAAAGGGTTTTGGGCTAAACTGATAGACCTTTTTAAATAATCGATGATGTTAAAAGAAGCTGGGACAAAATGTGAACTGCCGATTATTAAGTAGGCAGTGGAAATAATAAAAACGGCTTTTGCTCTGTATTTAGAGCTAAAGCCGTTTTATTATAACTGTTATAAAGGTATATGGATCAATGACTTTGGGGAAATATTCAAAAATGGCGCCTTTTGATTTGTTCGTTTATATCGTGTCTTTTTTCTATAGTATCGCATTGAATCCGTCAATGGTATGTAAGTCTGCGTTGGTTGCTCAAGTTACCTCACATTGAAGTCGCCAATGGTATGTAAGTCTGTGTTGATTTCTCGGGTTACCTCACATTGGAGCCGTCAATGGTATGTAAGTCGGTCTGGGATTCTTGGGTTACCTCGCATTGAAGCCGTCAATGGCATGTAAGTCTGTGTTGGTTTCTCGGGTTACCTCACATTGAAGTCGCCAATGGTATGTAAGTCGGTCTGGGATTCTCGAGTTACCTCGCATTGGAGCCGTCAATAGCATGTAAGTCTGTGTTGGTTTCTTGAGTTACCTCGCATTGAAGTCTTCAATGGCATGTAAGTCTGTGTTGGTCTCTCGAATTACCTCACATTGGATCCGAAAACGCTAGGTAACTCAAATGACCCCGTCACTTTAACACTGGTAAAAAGAGAGGCTGGCGCACGCATAAGGAAAAAACTATAAAACATGCTTATTTCTAGGTTATGTCCGACTCTCTTCATTAGTTGTTAACTATCTACATGTCGTTTATCTTTCATTCGCTCCCAAATAATAATAGCAATTAATAAAATCGATAAATACGTACCGAGAAAGCCGAGCATGGCATAACTAGAGTATGCTACGATAACACCTGATAGAAGACTACCGGCGGTTCCACCTAAGGCGACCCAAACATCGACAGAACCTTGTGTTTGGGCGCGAATCTGCATATTTGTTGAATCAACGATAATGGCTGTTCCACTAATAAGTCCGAAGTTCCAACCAATACCTAGTAAAATTAAGGCAAAAGCCATCCAAAAGAGGGATTCACCAGGTGCAAAAGCAGCCATTAATCCAGAAATGGCAAGTGTTATACCGGATGCAAAGACCATCACATGGCGTCCAAGTTTATCGACTAACCGACCGGTCAAAACAGAAGGTAAGTACATGGCGGCGATATGTAGACCGATGACAATACCAACTGCTGTTAAACCTGTTCCATGATCTTGCATATGGATGGGGGTCATTGTCATAATCGCAACCATAACGACATGTGACAAAACGAGTACGAGTGCACCGACAACAATGCCAACACGATTACTCTTGGCTTCGCTCAATTCGTCAGTTTCTTGTCCCATGTTATGTGCTTGTTTTTCTCGTTCTTCAGCAATGGCTTTCGCAACTAAAAATGGATCAGGGCGTAAGTAGATAAATAATGTTAGCCCTGCAAGAATATAAGCTACCGCTGCTAATATAAACGGTCCAGCTAGTGGGGGGATGTTCATTAATGATGCAACCTTTCCCATCGGTGTGACCATGTTTGGACCGGCTACTGCTCCGAGCGTTGTTGAAACCATAGCAATACTAACTGCTGTGGCACGTTGTTTTTCATTTGCTAAATCTGCTCCGGCGTATCGTGCTTGTAAATTCGTCGACGTACCGGCTCCGTAGATAAATAATGCAAAAAAGAGCAGCCAAATATTGTTTATAACAGCTGCTATGATGACACCAATCGCTCCAACTCCACCTGTAATAAAGCCTAAAGATAACCCTTGTCTCCGTCCGAAACGCTGTGATAGTCGACCGACTAGAAAAGCAGATAAAGCAGATCCGAGTGTAAATAATGCAGCTGGAAGTCCGGCGTAACTCGTTGTCCCGAGCATATCTTGAGCAATTAATGCTCCGACGGTAATTCCAGCAGCAAGTCCTGCCCCGCCGAAAATTTGTGACATGACAACGACTGTTAGTGTCCGTTTGTATAATTTTTCTTGCATGGCTGTTGAGTGAATATATTTTAGATACATCTCTTGCATACCGCTTCCCCCTAACAATCTTCGTTCTATGCGTTCTACTTATACAAAAAGAGCCACACCAAAAGGAATGGTGCAGCTGTTTCTTGCTTAATTAACGATTGACGAGTCGAAATTCGCCAAAACCGAACATACTTTTTACAAAATCTAATTTAGTATTTTCGAAATATACGGCTTGACCTTTATCAACAACAAATTTTATGCCATCAATTTCTGTGACTGAATCATTAGGGCTTGTTGACTCTACCAGAGCCAATTGTAGTCTTGGACCACCTCAGCCATAGCCCATATGAATGCGGAGGTAACTTTCCTTCGTTTCTGGTTCAAAGTTTTCTAATTCTTCTTTAATCTGCTTCATTGCAGCATCTGTCACTTTAATCACAGTAAATTCCACCTTTCTATTTTCCTTAATAACATGATTTTTCATATTAAGAGCATCGTATGTTTCAGTGTATGGATGATAGATGTTTCAATTCATCATTAGAAAAAAATCTTGGAAATTAAAATGGCGACTCCTACCAGGAGCCAAACAAGTACCCCAGGTCAAATCGGAGGGAAGCTTTTTTGTGTGGGGTTCTTTTTGCTAATCCCTCATCCTCCATTTAGTTGACAATCTTGTTTTTTATCTTCCACAATCATCACGCTCCTAATATAATCCTATGAACAACAAATAAATAATACATATAGGGCTATGTGTATTATAAGGTGTAAAAAAATAATGGTCAATAAATTACTCCCTCTACATCCGTATCAAACATGATGAAAAGGGTGTAGAGGGAGTGCTTACTTGACGTAAATAGCTTTTTCTTTTTGCTCGATGACTTCTCCAATCACTTTCGCTTCGATGCCATGATTGTTTTTAAGTTGTTGGATATATGGCTGTGCTTCTTCTTTTGGTAAACTGATGAGTAAACCACCAGATGTAATCGCATCACATAAAATAACTTGTTCAATCTCTGCCATGTTTTCAGGGTATTGAACGACATCGATGAGCCAGCGATGATTTTCCCAAGAGCCTCCTGGAATGACGTGTTCTTCAGCGAGTTCTTTCGTCCCAGGTAAGACAGGGATTTCTTCATTTTCAATTACTAAGCTGACATGACTACCTTCAGCCATCTCATAAGCATGTCCGAGTAATCCGAATCCCGTAATATCGGTTACAGCGTGTGGGTGAAAATCTCTTAACGTCTCAGCCGCGTATTTATTTAATGTACACATCACTTCAGTTACGAGTTCAGTTTTCTCGTCAGATAGAACACCGCGTTTAATACCAGTTGTCAGAATTCCTATGCCAATTGGTTTCGTTAATATAAGAACGTCTCCTGGCTTTGCACCACTATTTCTATAAAATTTTTCAGGATGAACGATACCTGTAACAGAGAGACCGAATTTCGGTTCATTATCAATAACAGAGTGTCCACCGACAACTTGTGCGCCAGCTTCTTTCACTTTATCACTAGAACCTTGTAATATTTTAGCTAATATTTCAGGACCGATATCAGGCATTGGATAGGCAACGATATTTAACACCGTCTTCGGTGTACCTCCCATTGCATATACATCACTTAATGAGTTGGCAGCCGCAATTTGCCCGTACTTATAAGGGTCATTTACGACAGGGGTAAAAAAGTCAACCGTCTGAATAAGTGCGATATCATCTGTTAGTTTATACACACTACCGTCATCGGCATGATCTAACCCGACAATGACGTTTGGATCATGATGATTTTGAGGTAAGTAACGCAAAACTTGCGCTAGGTCACTTGGACCGATTTTGCAGCCTCATCCTGCTTTAGTAGATAGTGTCGTTAACTTTACTTGATCGCTCATTTTGATACCCCCCTTTTGTACAATAAAAATATATATGTCATAATAAAAGTATAGTTTGTCTAACAGAAAAAAGCGAATAAACGAATTTGGATGGTGTGCATAATGAATATTCTTCGCCATTTGCCAGCGATTCATGAATTAAAAGCACATTCGCGTTTTACAGAAATGGTTTTAAACATAGACATAGCAGAAGATGTGCTGACGGAATGGCTGGATGAACAAGTAGATCTCATGAGAAATAAAATAAGAAGCAATAAAATAACAGACCAAACATTAAATAGAGAAAAGTTAACTGAGCTTATTTTTGATGCGCTTGAACAGAAGGTACAGGCGTTCAAAAAAAACAATTTACAAAAAGTCGTGAATGCGACAGGTGTTGTTTTACATACAAATTTAGGAAGAGCGCGTTTGAGTAAACGAGCGATTGAGCATATTTCGAATACGGCTTCTTCTTATTCCACTCTCGAATATCAATTATCAACTGGTAAACGTGGTTCAAGGCATGATATCGTTGAAGATTATTTAAAACAAATAACCGGTGCTGAAGCGGCGATGGTCGTGAATAATAACGCGGCAGCTGTTTATTTAGTACTAAAAGCGCTTGCTTGTGATCAAGAGGTTATTGTGTCTCGTGGCGAGCTTGTTGAGATTGGTGGCTCCTTTCGAATCTCGGCAATTATGGAAGAAAGCGGAGCCAAATTAGTAGAAGTAGGAACGACGAATAAAACGTATGCTAGTGACTATGAACGCGCGATTACAGAAGAAACAGCACTACTTATGAAAGTCCATAAGAGTAATTTCTCATTAATTGGTTTTACAAAAGATGTCGATACAACTGAACTTGTAAACATATCAAAAGAGAAAAACATTCCTATATATGAAGATCTCGGTAGTGGCACATTGTTTGATTTTAAAAAACATCAGATTGGCACAGAACCGACTGTGCAAGAAAAGGTCAATTTAGGAATCGACGTGATTTCTTTTAGTGGTGATAAATTACTAGGTGGTCCGCAAGCAGGTGTTATTGTAGGAAAAAAACCTCTGATTGAAAAAATGAAAAAGCATCAACTAGCAAGGGTGTTGCGTGTCGATAAATTTACATTAGCTGGAATAGAAGGCACATTAAAGCCTTATTTAAAAGGACAGGCCGAAAATGAAATTCCAACGGTTCGTGATATATTAGAGACGGATCATTCTGTGTTAGAAAAGGCTCAGACATTTATTGAAAAGGTATCGTCAAGAGAAACAGAATTTACATTTCATATTGAGCGTGATAAGTCCAAAGTAGGCGGTGGGACAATGCCTGATGTGGATATTGATACGTTTGTCGTGAAGGTCAATCATCAGCAATATACAAGTAAGGAACTAGCGGAGAAATTACGATTTAATCGTATCCCCATTATCGTTCGCGTAAAACATGATGATGTTATCTTGGACTTTAGAACGGTACATATGGATGAATTGGATATCGTCATTGAAGCATTTTTACAGATGGAAGAAGAAATATGAGGGGTATTTAATTGGCGGGACCGTGTGGGAATCGAACCCACCGAAGACGACACGCGCCTCCCAATTGGTTTTGAAGACCAAGGAGAACACCAGTACCTCATCCGACCCCGTGAATGAATACTAAATCTATTATACAACTATAATAACTTTTTAAGCAAGAGGTGGGCTTTGTGAGCAATTATTTTACGATAGGCATGGCTGGACATATTGATCATGGGAAGACGGCTTTAACAAAAGCGTTAACAGGTGTCCAGACAGATCGCTTAAAAGAGGAAAAAGAAAGAAACATCTCGATTGAACCTGGTTTTGCGCCCTTTATCCAGGAAGATGAGCTTGAAGTATCGATCATTGATGTTCCCGGCCATGAAGATTTTATTAGACAAATGATTGCCGGTGTCGCTGGCATTGATATGGTCTTACTTGTGATTGCGGCAGATGAAGGTGTGATGCCACAAACAAAAGAGCATTTAGATATTTTAACATTATTAGGTATTGAAAAAGGCTGTATTGTCATTACAAAAGTTGATGTCGTTGAACAAGAATTACTTGATTTAGTCTTAGATGATATAAAAGAACATGTGAAAAATACATTTCTAGAAGATGCATCAATACACTTTGTCGACAGCATATCTATGAAGGGCATTCCGGAATTAAAAGCTGCCTTACGAGAGCAGTTGACAGAAGTTAAAAAAGGGAAAACAAAACCTTCTTTTCGTTTGCCAATCGATCAAGTGTTTACGGTTAAAGGTCAAGGTGTTGTTGTCCGTGGCACAGTTTACGATGGTGAGGTCAGACAGGGTGACAAATTAGTCGTCTTACCGAGTCGTCAAGAAGTACGTGTCCGCCAAATTCAAAGACATCATCAAGAAAAAACAATGGCTTCAAAAGGCCAGCGTACAGCGATTAATCTCGGTGGTGTTTCTTATGAAGACATCGCTAGAGGAGATGTCCTTGTTCGAGATGATTTCTTCTCGGTTTCCGACTGGATTGATATTGTCTTTCATCCATTAAAAGATATTCAGTATAAAATTAAACAACGTCAACTGATTAAATTGCATATTGGAACGGCAGAAGTGATGGGAAAAATTATCTTTTTTGACCGAAATGAAGTCAATGTGAATGAATCTGAAGAAATTCTGTGCCAATTGCAATTGAATGAGCCAGTCGTTGTCACAAGAGGGGATCGCTTTATCATAAGAAGACCAACACCTAAAGAGACAATTGGTGGTGGCTGGGTTATTGAGCCAAACGCAACAAAACATCGCTTCGGAGAAATGACAATCGAGGCGTTAAAACATAAAAAGGAAGGAACAGCTCAGGACAGGGTCTTCTCGCTATTAGAAGAAGAAAAAATGTTAACACGTGATGACATTCTAAAACAAGTTGCTATATCGGAAAAGGAATTTAACGAAGTCGAAGAGCATTTATTGGAAGTGGAAAGTGACCTTTATACGCTATCTTCAACAGTTCAATATATTGTGGAGCAAATAACGACGATTATACAAACATTTCATAAGCAATTTCCGATGCGCATCGGGATGAATAAGGCGGAGATTGTATCTGAATTAAAAGCATATCCGCTTAAGCTCATTGACTTTGTTTTTAATAAGTTAATTGAAGCCGAAATGATTAAAACAATAAATCAATATATTTCATTGTTTCATATGTCTCCGTCACTACCACCTGAATGGGAGAAACGGTTAAAGCAAGTTGAGAAGGAATTGATTGCCCAAGGTGTTGAAGTAAACAGATGGGATGAACTCCTTAACAAACACCATATACCAGCACAGATACAAAAGGAATTTTATCTGTTTCTTACTCAAACAGATCGAGCATATGTGTTTGATGATGAGCGACTTATATCTAAAACAGCGACAGACGAAGCGTTAAGCAAACTAAGTGAACATACGGGTATTCAAAACTTTAACTTGCAAACTGCGAGAGAAGTTTTACCACTCACCCGTAAAAATTTAGTTCCACTACTGGAACTATTCGATACGTTAGGATACACAAAAAGAGTGGGAAATGAAAGAGCGTGGATGAAGAAATAATCATGTGAATAAAATCCATTGGCTTGAGTATGACAAGAGTCAATGGATTGTTGTTTATAAAAGGTTTTTCCTTTTTGATTATTCAATTAAGAACTGGCTTTGGATAATCTCTAAAACTTCTCTCAGAATATCATCTGGAACTTGTTCAATGAATTTGGAATGACGTGCTTTTGTATCAAGTGATTTTATATGTGGGACATAGGATGGACCCAGTTGTTTTTAAGCGTTTATCTAATGGGACGTTGAGTGGGAAGTCATAGGCGGTGTTGGAAATCGGACAGACTAAAGCAAGACTGCTAAGCTGATTGAAAAAGTTATTGCTAACGACAACGGCCGGTCTTCTTCCGCTTTGTTCATAGCCTTTTTGAGGATTAAAGTTTAACATGATAATATCTCCTTGCCTAGCCTTGTAACTCATATTTCTTCCTCTCCTATATCTTCCCCCGTATTGATTTCTTTCATTGCTTCATTTTCTTTCAATTGGCTAAAGTCATAGTTTGCAAACCGTTCCTGTATGGTTAATGGCCGTGACGATTTATCAAGCAAGACACCTTTCTCACATACTTTGAATGATATTTTATCACCCGTATGAAGATTCAACAGTCGTCTAATTTCAATAGGAATGGTAATTTGTCCTTTACTCGTTATTTTTGCTTCATACATTTTTTACCTCCAATCAAAAGTAAATATAGATTAATCCTTACTTTTCCTTATATGCAGTGTATAAAAACAATATTTAATTGTCAATCATTTCTGATTTTCAAAGTTCCAAGTCATGATACGTCATCAGTAAGAATAAGAATAGAGAAGAAGGTTTGTCCGTTCTTTTTGTAACAATCGTCTTTGGAGGAGGCCACCTTATGAATGATTTTCCAAAAAAAAGTACATTTGTTTTCTTAGGTGGAATCATTCAAGGGTTAGCAATGGGATTGTTTTTGTTTCCGCAATCGATTCCATCTGGTGGTGCAGGTGGGGTGGCGATTTTATTAAATCATTTATTTAATATTCCTATGGGGCCTGCTCTATGGATGGCGAATTTCTCGTTGTTATTGTTCGGTATAACATATCTTGGTAAGCGATTTGCTGTCTGGACTGTTTTTGGCATGACGGTTGCATCCCTGTCGATTGATTTCTTTGAAACGTATTTGATTATCCCTGAGAGAAACCTGCTGTTCGATCTTGTGATCGGTTCAGTGATTCTTGGTATAGGAGTAGGATTATTGATGCGTCAAGGTGTTTCTAATGGAGGATTTGGTGTCCTTGCTTATATGTTAGCCTTTAAGCGGAATATCGCCCCGGGAAAGCCACTCTTTTTCTTTAATTGTACGATTTTCTTTATAACTGCAGCCGTGATTAGTTGGGAAATCATTTTCCTTGCTTTGATTAGCCAATGGATCTCAACACGCATTGTTGATATCATTTATAGCTATCAATATTATGAAGTATACACGCTTGATTGGCGTAATAAAAATGGATGATTGATTTAGATGGTGACATAAATTGTTACCGTTCTATTCGCTTTTAAAAAATGCGCCAACCCCCCTTTTTAAAAAACCTCATTTCTTTCTTTTCTCAATTCGACTTGTTGTTAGAATGGATGACATTCTATTGGTGATTACGGAGAAAATTAAATGAATATGGACAGGAACCTACTATTTGTTCATACATAGGCTAATATCAGTATTGTTTCAATTATTGATAAAGGATGGGTAGGAAAAGTATGAGAAAAAAGGTAACCATATTATGTTTCAGCATCTTACTCCTCTTCTTCATGGTCAATTTAACTGCTTGTAGTGATAAGGAAGGCGAAGCAAAATCAACGGATGCATATGAAGAAAAGGTTGTTCGGATTGGCTATCAGAAAAACTGTCCATTTGTTATCTTAAAAGGTTTGGGGACGCTTGAGGAGCGGCTTGCACCTTTAGGATACAAAGTGGAGTGGAAAGAATTTCAATCTGGTCCGGCTTTAATGGAGGCCCTCAATTCGGGTAGCATTGATATCGGTAGAACTGGAAATACACCGGTTATTTTTGCTCAAGTAGCCGAGACTCCTTTTGTCACATTGGCAGCTGGAAAACCAAAATACCATGGGAGCGGTATATTAGTACCGAAAGATTCATCAATTAATTCTCTAGAAGATTTAAAAGGGAAGCGGGTCAGCTTTGCGAAGGGATCAAGTTCACATTATTTAATTGTTAAAGCTTTGGAGAAGGCGGGTTTAGCGTATTCCGATATTTCTTCGTCATTTTTGCAACCAGGAGATGCGCGTGTCGCCTTTGAACAGGGTAATGTTGATGCGATGGTCGTTTGGGATCCATTTACTGCCTCAACAGAACTTCACTCAGATGGTGTCTTGCTCACAGATGGGGAAGGGTTGACAACAGATCGTGACTTTTTTATCGCGACAGAACAATTTGCTAACGCTCATCAAGATATTCCAGACATCGTTATTGAAGAAGTAGCCCATTCATCTGATTGGGCCAATAATAATCATGACGAATTAATTGCGATGCTCGCTCCGATTCTTAATCTTGATGAGGAATCCGTCAAAGTAGCAGTTGAAAGACGTTTGTACGGCATTGATGATATAAGTGAAGACATTATCAATGAACAGCAAGATATTGCTGATTTGTTTTATGATTTGGATATCATCCCTAAAAAAGTTGATGTTAGGGATGTCATGAACAAGTAAGGAGGTTGAACGTTGAAGCAACGACTGAAAAACTTTCCAACTAAAATGGTTCCTTGGCTTGTTCCTCTATGTTTGTTAACTTTTTGGCAATATCTCTCATCAATTGGAGTCATTCCAAAAAGAGTTTTACCAGCACCGATGGAAGTGATTAAGGCTGCAGGTACGCTTTTGTCTACCGGAGAGCTCTTAGAACATCTATCTGTCAGTTTAGGTAGAGCATTACTTGGTTTTTTCATCGGGGGAATGATTGGGTTTTTGTTAGGTATTTTTAATGGGATATCCCGATACTCTGAGCTGCTTTTTGATACGTCTGTACAAATGTTAAGAAACATACCACATCTCGCATTAATTCCACTTGTTATTTTATGGTTTGGAATTGATGAAACATCCAAAGTGTTTCTAGTGGCATTGGGAGTATTATTTCCGGTTTATATAAACACGTATCATGGCATAAAATCGATAGACAAAGGGCTCATTGAGATGGGGAAAGCATATGGTCTTAAAGGTAGGACGTTGTTTTTTACGGTCATTTTCCCTGGAGCTATGTCCTCCATTCTTGTAGGTATTCGATTTTCATTAGGGGTTATGTGGTTAACCTTAATTGTAGCAGAAACCATTTCTACCCATTCAGGTATAGGTTATATGGCCATGAATGCGAGGGAGTTTATGCAAATGGATGTCATTGTTTTAAGTATTGTCCTTTATGCATTACTCGGTAAACTGTCTGATGTCATTGCCAAGTATTTTGAAGGGAAATTACTAAAATGGGATACCTAATGAAAGTGGGGGAAATCAATGACGATTGCTAGAGATCAAGCCGTTCATATTCAACTGACGGGTATTCAAAAATCATTTTCAGAGTTGGAAGTGTTAAAAGATATTAATCTTGAAATTCAAGAAGGGGAGTTTATCGCGATTGTTGGTAAGAGTGGCTGTGGTAAAAGTACGTTGCTCCGCTTATTAGCGGGATTAGAAGGCCCTAGCAGTGGCGCGATTGTAATTAATGGTAGCCCGTTACAACATCTAAATACGAATGCCCGGTTAATGTTTCAAGATGGCCGGCTGCTTCCGTGGCAACGAGTCATTGATAATGTACGGGTTGGCATTTCAAATAAACAAAAGGAAAAAGCAATTGAAGCTTTACGCAATGTAGGGCTTGAAGATAGAGCGAATGATTGGCCAAGAACACTGTCTGGAGGTCAACAACAGCGAGTCGCTTTAGCAAGGGCATTAGTAAATGATCCGAAATTATTATTACTGGATGAGCCTTTAGGCGCACTTGACGCATTTACACGAATAGAAATGCAACAGTTAATTGAGTCGCTTTGGCACCAGAAAAAATTTACAGCGATTCTCGTCACACATGATGTGGAAGAAGCCGTAGCTATTGCAGATCGGGTCATTCTTATTGAGAATGGGTTCATTAGTTTGGATAGGCATATTGATTTACCAAGACCCCGTCAACGAACCCAAACTGAATTTATGTTGTATGTAGAGGAGATTATGGATAAAATTTTGAACGACAAAAAGTCTAATGTTTTTCTTTTGAAACAACGAACACTCACAGCTAGTATGTAAATGATTTTTCACGATGTCACGATAAAAGAACCTGTGTGATGAGATTTTCACACGCAGGCTCTTTTTTAGACTGAATCCACATTTTCAAAACATTGTTAGTTCAAATATTTCCCATACTCAGGTATGGCCATTTCCCTGAAATGAAGCACGAGTTTTGCCAAATCTGTCGTTAGTTCCTCCCCGCTGATTGGAAGACCATGCCCTGTTACAGCTATTTGTGGATTTAAAGCTTCTAATTTTTTGACAGAATCCCAAGCCTGTTGCCAGTCTGATGTTAAATATCTTGGTGGTCCATTGATTTCCTTCTGTTGGATAAGCACATTAAATAGTGCGTCTTGTCTGACGGTTACAAATGCATCGCCAACGATTAAGAGACCATCGTTTTCCCTAAAGAGGGAAATATGGCCAGGGGAGTGACCAGGCGTATGAATCCAGTGGAAATCGGGCATATACGGTATTTGACCATCCGCTGGAAGGGGGTGTACATGATTGCCTAATTGAATCGGCTCAATCGGAAACATGGGCGACATTTTTGCAATGAGTCCGCCTTCTACTGTCGCATCTGGTTCAGGATAGCTTTCTTTACCAGTTAAGAATGGTAATTCTAATGGATGTGCATAGACAGGAATATTCCAATGGTTTACTAACTCAATAATCGCACCGACATGATCAAAATGACCATGTGTTAAAATAATTGCCTTTGGTTTCTTGTTTTCTCCAAAACGTTCCTGAATTACAGATATGATTTTTTGAGCTGAATGGGGCATACCGGCATCTATTAAGACAAAATCATCTTTTTGAGGATGACCATATAAGAAGATATTTACAATTTGAATGGTGTGTTGGTATAAATCAGGCAATACCTCTATTCCTGTCCCGCTTCTAATTGAGAGTGCGGGTATATATTTATAATCACCACCATAGTTCATTTCGATATCCATTTGTAACACCGTCTTTCTAATTGATTTATCACTTAGTCTTTGTTGTTTTAAAAATAATAATCCGAGCAGTCTTAACTTTCGCATTAACGGTACAGAAATGTGCCTTTCAGATGTGGGATATGGTACTGAAATATTTAAACGATGTTTTTGGGGGGAGGATTTGACGATTAGACTCAATCATGGGAAATCTTAAGTCATTCAATTGAGGTATCGTTACTCGCCTTATATGACGTCGAGTCATTTCTAACAGCTTTGTAATCAATTAGAATTGTACAACATCATATATTATTCATCTTTTTATTAAGCAAAATACGGAGAAACTGAAACGTATCTCTCCGCATTTGCTAATTCTAGTGGACTTTTCGGCTACTCCGACAAGATGGTTGAACACATACAAATAAGTGAATCTACGATAGTTGCATCGTTGTAATACATGTTCCGTCGCTTTCAAAAGTGGAAATTTCCGATTCAACTTCTTTTCCTTCATGTGTTATTTTGACACGAAATGTTTGATCGCGTGGTAGCCATAAATCAATAAATCCATTTTCTAGGGATTGCATCGTTTCGTCAATGACTACTTTGCCATCTAAATCTTCAATATAAACATCAAATGTTTGTTCAACCATTTCTCCTTGACAGCCCGTTAAACTATGATTTGTACATGGATGTGTTTCATTAATAAAAGGCGCAATGGAAACAAAAAATTCATCTTTAGGTAAATCAAGAATGGTTTCCTCCTGATCACCGTCAGTAATGATTAAGTGTTTTGATGTAATTGAAGCGGATTCATCATTTGCTTTTCCAATACTATAGTCATGTACTAATTGCTTAATATCCTCGGCTTCTTGGCTTTCATTACTGTTTTCTTCATTCGTACTTGCGTTATTACACGCAACTAATATGAAGGAAGCTACAATTGCGATTATAATTATTCTTAATTTCATTGGTCGTCTCTCCATTTCATTATTTAATTGATGATAAGCTCTCGCGGGTTTCCTTTTCTTAACATTCATTATTCATGTAAATAGGGAGCCATTTTTTGTAAAACATGTTCTGGCAGGGCTTTTTCAATCATTGGGAAAATGATGCGTTCTTCTTTACGCACATGTTTCTCAAGTAGGAATGCTAATTCATGCATCAATGCGATATCAATATTTTCTGATGTACTGATTTTATCTATTAATGCACGTATATTGACATGTTCTAACAACATGTCAATAATTTCTTGTTGATCGATATTGGTGTGCTGTGCATACGTTGGAAGTAAAATTTCTTCTTCTCGGAAATGTTCTCGTCCACCCTGCTCCCAAAATTCTTTGAGCTCGTGTTTTATTTCTATTTTTGTTAGATTACCTTTATCTGTTCCAGCGTTTTAACTTCAATGCCATATGTAGTGCGACTATATGGTGGCGTGATAAGGGTTTTAATGTTTCGTGACATTTAATTCCTCGTTTTTTTGCGTGTCAATGCAATTACCCCTAAACCTTTTTTATTTTGATTTTATACGAAAAATAGACTTTTGTCATGATTTTTTAATATCTTATACTACTTGAATAACAAACATATGTTCGATAAAATGGTATCTAGGGAGGGAACGTACGTGCGAAAAGAAGTGATGAAGTGTATGATTTATCATCAGTTGGCGGATATATTGTATTTATCGGATCAAGGGATCCCGACAAAGCGTCGCATCAAATTCCTTCAAATTAAAGGAGATTGTGTTCAAGCTTATTGCTATTTAAGAAACGCAACGCGACTGTTCAAAATGAAAAATATATTAGCACTTATACCTGTTTACGATACGAGAAGGGAAGTTGTGTAAATGAATGAGCATATCAAAGATCGTGGCACAAAAAAGTGGACCTCCATCATGTTACCAGAGCATGTTAAGGCATTAAAGCAATTGTTAGCTGATGAAAAGAAAGAGCAGAAACCATTATTAGATGAACAACATTTAATAGAAATGAATCGAAAATTAACAGAGGCATTATCTTCTGGGGCAGATGTTAAGATGATTGTCTATAGTCAATTTATGAAGAAGAAGGTAATCGGAAAAATAACGGCGGTTCAAGCGGGATATGTTTATCTTCATCATCGGGAAGAATCATTAAAGTTTGCTTTAGATTGCATTTTAGATGTTGAAATAATATGATTGGCATATTTATGTAAGACAGGATAGAATAGGTCTTATGAACTACATGCCATTCATTTGAAAAGGGCAAACTATTCGAAAGGATAGGACGCAAAGTTATGGGTCTAATGTACAACTCGTACAATGATTGCCAGACTACCAAACTTTTTGGTGTTTTTGGCTATGTCACGATAAGGTGAGGTAGTCTTTTTTTTATGGAGGTGCGATGGGAGAAAAGTAACAAAAAGCAATCATAGCTGACCTTAAGCATTTTGTGCTTGTTGCCATATATAATCAAATGCGATCATGATGTCATGATGGGGCAAATAGAATGATACAGAAAGGAAATGGATCGTGAAAAAAGAACAGAAAAAAACAGGTGGTTTATTGTCGTTTTATAAAAAATCGTTACAGAATCAAATTATCATCCCGTTTATTATATTAATTTTGTTTACAGGAGGCGCGATATCATTCGTAAGTTATTATTTTAGTGTTAATAATACGACAGAAGAATTATCTAAAAATGTTGAAGTTCAAATGGAAAGCTTAAATGACACGTTTCAACTATTTTTTACGAATGTCGAAAATATTTTAAATCGTTATACGGAAAACGACTTATTTGTCGAATATGATGCTGATAAGAAAAAAGATATCGTGGCATATTTATTAGAAACACAGGAAGCTCATGATGAAATTGGTCATTTATACACGGGTACAGAAACGGGAGATGTTCTTCCGCAAGGTGATTTAGATGATGACTACGTTGCTAAAGATAGACCATGGTATAAAGAAGCTGTTGAAGCGGAAGGTGAAGTTGTTTGGTCTGATGCGTATGAGGATGTAGAGACAAAGCGTATGGTTGTGACAGCTTCAAAAGCATATTATAACGGCAATGAATTAGTCGGTGTCATGGCAGCGGATATTTTCATTGATACGGTAGTCGACTTAGTGAAAGATATTCGTATTGGAGAAACTGGTTATGCGGTTATCTATGATACAGAAGGTAAGTGGATTACACATGTTGAAGAAGAAAAGATTGGTCGCGATGAATCCCAAAAAAGTTATTATAAAGAAATGATGGAGCTTGGTGAACAAGGAACTGTTGAATTTAATGTCGATCAAAAAGAATTCGTGATTGGTTTTGTGAAAAACCCTACATTAGATTGGATTTTAGCTGGCGCGGCAAATAAAGTAGATTTTAAGAAACAAGCTCAGACAATATTTGTACCAATTCTTATTTCATTAGTCATTATTATTGCTATAGCCGTATCCGTTTCTTTATATATAGCGCGAAAAATCACTCGCTCTATTCGTTCTGTAATGGAGCGTATGACATTAATTGCAGCAGGCGATTTAAGCCAACCCCCACTAGAGAAGAAATCAGAAGATGAAATTGGTGAACTCGTGCAATCAACAAATGATATGAACGAGAATATGCGTCAACTATTATATGAAATTAATATGGTTGCTACAACTGTCTCTAGTCAAAGTGAAGAATTAACGCAGTCTGCTGGCGAAGTCAAAGCAGGTTCGGAGCAAATATCTTCTACGATGCAAGAACTGGCCTCAGGGTCAGAAACACAGGCACACAGTACGGCTGATTTATCATCCATGATGCAATCGTTTGCGTCAGATATTAATGAATTGCATAAAAACGGTGATGATATTCATGATTTCTCGGAAGGCATTACAGTAGCCACAGATGAGGGAAGCGAGCTCATGCGTGCTTCGAAGGAACAAATGGATAAAATCGATCAGGTTGTCCACGACGCAGTCTTAAAAGTACAAGGTTTAGATGTTCAATCCCAAGAGATTTCAAAACTCGTTGGAGTGATTCAAGATGTTGCTGATCAGACAAACCTACTTGCTTTAAATGCGGCGATTGAAGCAGCACGAGCTGGCGAACATGGTCGAGGCTTTGCTGTTGTTGCCGATGAAGTACGTAAACTTGCAGAACAAGTGTCGGAATCTGTTGTCGAAATTACAGATATTGTGGAAAATATTCAAGCTGAATCTAGCACTGTAGCGACAGCCCTACAAAGTGGCTATCAAGAAGTAGAAGCCGGAACGAACCAAATTGAAGAGACAGGTAAGAAATTTGATGGTATTAATGAATCCATCATTGAGATGGCCGATATTATCACATCCGTCCGTGATAAATTGACAGGTATTATGGGACAAAGTCAGGAAATGAATGGTTCGATTGAGGATATTGCTGCGGTAGCAGAAGAGGCTGCAGCAGGTATTGAAGAGACTTCCGCATCTTCCGAACAATCAAGTGCTTCGATGGAAGAGGTAACACAAAGCTCACAAGAACTAGCTAAATTAGCGGAACAACTAAATGGGTTAGTCCAACAGTTTAAACTATAAAGATGAGAGAAGAGACCAGGACAAAATGAACTTGTCTTTGTCAAGTAGATAGTAGAAATAATAAAAATCGTCTTAAGCGGCTTTAGCTCTGTATTTAAGAGAGCTAAGGCCGTTTAGTCTTTTTTCAATTGCTTTTAAGAGATCTTCACCCAATGTGCCGTGAATTTGTACGTATATACCGTGTTTTTTTCTACAATATCGCATTGGAGTGTTCAGTGGTATGTAAGTCAGTGATCTAGGTTGGAGTTAACTCGCATTGGAGTGTTCAATGATATGTAAGTCAGTGATCTAGGTTGGAGTTAACTCGCATTGGAGCGTTCAATGGTATGTAAGTCAGTGATCTAGGTTGGAGTTATATCGCATTGGGGCGTTCAATGATACGTAAGTCAGTGACCTTGGTTGAAGTTATCTCGCATTGAAGCGTTCAGTTTAAAAATTAATCCAAAAGAACAAGCGGAGAAAATAGATATATTTTCCCCGCTCATTTTGTGAATAGATCTTGTGTAATGTCTAACCAACTATATGGTACCCGGAATCGACGTGAAGAACTTCACCTGTGACACCGCGTGATAAATCACTTATGAAGAAAAGGGTCGCATCTCCGACTTGATCTTGGTCGACATTACGACGAAGGGGAGCTTTTTCTTCTATAATAGAATTAATTTCGTTAAATCCGGATACCCCTTTTGCAGAGAGTGTACGAATTGGGCCGGCTGAGATAGCATTAACACGAATGCCCTCTTTTCCAACATCTTCTGCTAAGTATCTGACGCTTGCCTCAAGTGCTGCTTTAGCAACCCCCATGACATTATAGTTTTTCACAGCACGCTCAGAACCTAAATAGGTTTGAGTAACGATGCTTCCACCTTCTGTCATTAGTTCTCTTGCTGCTTTTGTAACGGCGACAAGTGAATAGGCACTAATGTCATGTGCTAAGAGAAAGCCTTCGCGAGATGTGTCGTAGAAAGCGCCTTTTAGCTCTTCACGATTCGCAAAGGCAACAGAGTGTACGACACCATGAATAACACCGACTTCTTCTTTAATTTGTGTGAAAGCTTGTTGAATACTTTCATCATTTGCAACATCACAATTCACCATTAATTTTGCTTCTATATCATGTTTTTCTAATAATTTGCTTAGCTTCTTATAAGAACGTTCTTGACGATTGGTAAAAATGAGTTGAGCACCCGCACGGTGAAGTGACTTCGTAATTCCCCATGCAATACTTCGTTCATTCGCTACTCCCATAACAACGATGTTTTTTCCCTCTAGTAATTTAGTCAATTGACCAGCACCTCCAAAGTAATCTCTTGTTTAATTATAACCTAATCTTAGTATCAAGGTAACAAAAAGTAAATAGGGTGAAACACTTTCATTATGAAGGGGTGTTATAATGAAGAATTTCCTCATTGTTTTTGAAAAATTTTGCTGTAAGGAAGAAATCACAGAATTTTATTCACTTGCATCAAAAAAATAAGTAATATAAAAAAGAAGATGTTGATATAACGGGCTTTTTATCGATAAAAGCAAAAAAATATTACTTTTTTTAAAAAAAGTATTAAAAACCCTTTACAAAATGAAAAATCCTGTATATAATATAAATCGTTGACTTTACAAAAACGTTATAACGGCCCGTTGGTCAAGCGGTTAAGACATCGCCCTTTCACGGCGGTATCAGGGGTTCGAATCCCCTACGGGTCACCATGCCGGCCTAGCTCAATTGGTAGAGCAACTGACTTGTAATCAGTAGGTTGGGGGTTCAAGTCCTCTGGCCGGCACCATTTTTATGATGTATATAAAAATAATATAGTCACACAATAGTGGAGGGGTAGCGAAGTGGCTAAACGCGGCGGACTGTAAATCCGCTCCCTCTGGGTTCGGCAGTTCGAATCTGCCCCCCTCCACCATCTTTATCATTGGGCTATAGCCAAGCGGTAAGGCAACGGGTTTTGGTCCCGTGAGCCTAGGTTCGAATCCTAGTAGCCCAGCTTTTTTTATTTTCTGTTTCAATTATTAGCCATGTCGGTGGAGCAACGGGTAAGAAATCTACCGCGTTGACTGAATAAATGATGCGAAAGTCATTACAAGAAAATAAGAATATCAAAAACCAAAAAGCATCCTTACTTCATCCGAGCCATTAGCTCAGTCGGTAGAGCACCTGACTTTTAATCAGGGGGCCACAGGTTCGAATCCTGTATGGCTCATCTATTATGTAAATATGAACAAAATATATATGTTACAGCAAATAAACAAGGTAATCTACCTTGTTTATTTGCATTTTATACGGTTTTTTTACATAATAGAGGAGTGTTGCAAGAATTTGAATACGTCTATACTGCACAATCAGTGATTTTATATTATAATTTAAAGTATAAATGTAAAAATAAATACCGTTTAAAAGAAGATAGTATAATAAAATTGGCCTGATGCTCGATCTAAGTTAATTGGACAGCATGATAAAGGCGGAAAAAGGATGAAAAGATATGAAATCTTCCAGAATTCCCGGTTTCTATAATAAGACCGTCGATGAACGGAGGGAGATTTTACAAAGTCTGAACGATTTTTCTGAAGATGAAATGGGTGTTCTAACAAGAGAGCAGTCATTGCCGGTAGACCTTGCTGATAAAATGATTGAAAACGTCATTGGAACATATTCGCTCCCATTAGGATTAGGGTTAAATTTTTTGATTAATGGGAAAGATTATGTTATTCCAATGGCTATTGAAGAGGCTTCTGTCGTTGCATCGGCCAGTTATATGGCTAAGATCATACGTGACGCTGGCGGATTCAGAACTGAATCTACAGGCAGAGTCATGATCGGTCAAATACAAGTTGTTGGTTGTCAGGATTTCCAATTAGCGAAAAAAACATTATTAGAACATAAAGAACAGCTAATCAAAGCTTGTAATACAGCCTATCCTAGCATCGTTAAACGAGGTGGCGGTGCGCAAGATATGGATGTACGTATATTAAATGAATCATCAGAATCTAAATATGATAAAATGCTTGTTCTGCATATGTATATCGATACGCGTGATGCAATGGGAGCAAATATGATTAATACAATGTTAGAGGCATTAGCTCCTACTGTTGAAGAATTGACAGATGGTAAAGTATATTTACGAATTTTGTCAAATTATGCTGATCGTAGCTTAGCAAAAGCAACATGTGTTATTCCGCCTCATTTATTAGTAAGTGAAGGCTTTTCGGGTGAAGAAGTACGTGATGGTATTGTACATGCCTATGAGTTTGCAGCATCAGATCCATACCGTGCTGTCACGCATAATAAAGGTATTATGAATGGAATCGATCCTGTTGTTATTGCGACAGGTAATGACTGGCGTGCCGTTGAAGCAGGAGCACATGCTTATGCAGCACGTTTTGGAAAGTATGGTTCAATGACAACATGGTCCGTGGATGAAGAAGGGAACCTTGTTGGCGAATTAGAACTCCCAATGGCTATTGGGACGGTTGGTGGTGCAACCCGTGTTCATCCGATGGCTAAATTAGCTTTACGTATTCTTGGCACGGAATCGGCAGAAGAATTAGCCCAAGTTATTGTTGCTGTAGGCTTAGCCCAAAACCTTGGCGCATTAAAAGCACTGGTAACGGACGGAATACAAAAGGGACATATGGCATTACACTCTCGCTCTGTAGCGGTTGCAGCGGGAGCAACTGGGGAGATGATTGATATGATAGCTCAGCAATTAATCGAAGAAAAAGAAATCCGTGTTGGTCGAGCAAAAGAATTGGTGGCACAGTATACAAAATGAGCGCAGAAAGAGTAGCAACCGCAGAACGAATGGCTGTAGGCCTTGCCCATAGTAAGTTGATTTTAATTGGAGAACATGCAGTTGTACACGGACAACCTGCAATTGCACTCCCTTTTCCATTGATTGGTGTCGAATCAATCGTTGAATATGTGCCTGGTTTGGTTAAAATTGACAGTACGTTCTATCATGGCCCGATTGATTCTGCTCCGAATTCGTTAAAAGGAATTGTGAAAAGTATTCGAGCGACATTAGCTTACTTAAAGTTACCGGAACGTGACTTACTGATTCAAATTCATTCGTCTATACCACCAGGAAAAGGATTAGGTTCAAGTGCATCTGTAGCGATTGCTGTCGTTAAGTCATTATTTGCTTATAAGGAGCAATCATATACGAAAGAAGAATTGCTACAATTAGCCAATATTGCTGAAGAACATGCACATGGAGCGCCAAGTGGAATCGATACACTAACGATTACCTCTGAATGTCCTGTGTGGTTTGAGAAAGAAAATCCAGTCGATTATATTAAACCGAATGATGATTTTCATTTTATCGTCGCAGATTCAGGTAATATCGGTGACACACGTTCGGCGGTTGAATCTGTGACAAGTTTATTAAAAGCTGCACCAAAAATTATTACGAACAAAATTGAACGCTTAGGGGAATTAACATACCAAGCAAAAGAGGCTTTAGAAAAAGCAGGAAAGCAATTTTTGGGGCAATTACTAAATGAAGCGCAGAAGGAACTTGAAGCACTAGGTGTCAGTGATGAAACATTAAATAAATTGATTAATTTTGCGCGCCAAGAAGGAGCTTTAGGTGCGAAATTAACTGGTGCAGGATTTGGCGGATGTATCATCGCATTAGCACAAAATGAAGTACATTCTAGACAGCTAGCTGACAAGCTTAAGAAGTTTGGAGCAGCAGCTGTGTGGCCATTTGTTTTAAAGAAAAAAGATTAACGATGTTAAAAGCAGGTGAATTGATCCCTGCTTTTTCCACGAATAAAAGGTGTAAAGGGGATAAAATGATGAAAGCGACAGCTAGAGCACAGACGAATATCGCTTTAATTAAATATTGGGGCAAACGTGATGAAGAGCTGATTTTGCCGACAAATAATAGTCTTTCTTTAACACTGGACGGTTTTTACACAACGACGACCGTAGAATTTCGCGAAGACTTAACACGTGATTTATTTTATTTAAACAATCAGTGTGTCAGCGGTATTCCGTACAATCGTGTGAACCAGTTTTTAGATATAATTAGACAGAAAGCCGGTAAACATGTCTTTGCTGAAGTACGATCAACGAATCAGGTACCAACAGCAGCAGGCTTCGCATCATCAGCATCTGGTTTTGCTGCCCTTGCAGCAGCAGGTTCAAAAGCGATTGGATTAACTTTGGATGATGAGGAGTTATCACGTTTAACAAGACGTGGCTCCGGTTCTGCATGCCGTTCAATTTATGGTGGTTTTGCTGAGTGGCAAAAAGGCGAATTGTCAGATGGATCTGATTCTTTCGCTGTTCCAATTAAACCACAAGACTATTGGGATATTCGTGTCGCTGCTGTCGTATTACATGCAGACATGAAGAAAGTATCGAGCCGGGTTGGTATGAAGCGAACAGTTGATACATCACCTTTCTTTAAAGGTTGGGTCGATAGCATCCCGCATGATCTTGAACAAATTAAAGCTGGTATTTCAGAACGTGATTTTGAAAAAGTAGGTTCTGTAGCTGAAGCAAACTGTCTAAAAATGCATGCGACAACATTGGGGGCAAACCCGCCGTTCACATATTGGTATGATACGACATTTAAGGTCATGCAGCATGTACAAATGCTGAGAGAAAAGGGTATTCCAGCATACTTTACAATTGATGCAGGTCCTAATGTTAAAGTCCTTTACCTACCCGAAAATGAAGTGGAAATTAAACGTGAATTAGAGTCAATTCCTGGTGTGACAGACGTTATTTTAAGTAAGGCTGGACAAGGTATAAGCTATTTATAGAGGATGAGAACAGTTGTCTAAATCTAGTTTGACGATAAAAACCCCTGGAAAATTGATGATTGCAGGTGAATTCGCCGTTTTAGAACCGTATAAGAAATTAGCGGTCATGGCAGTGAATCGCTTTGTATCAACAATGATTGAAAAGCAGGAGACATGCTCACTTTCGTTAGTTAATTTTAATTTAATAAATCTAGCATGGCATTTTGAGGATAAGGAGCTCCACATAGATACGTCAGATAAACGTGTTCACTTTGTAGAAAGTGCCATGTCGGTTTCTCTTCAATTTTTGGAAGAGAGTCAAATCCCTTGGCAACCATTCAAACTGACAGTTAAAAGTGAATTAGATGATGCATCTGGAGTTAAATATGGACTCGGCTCAAGTGCAGCTGTGACTGTTTCTGTTGTTGAAGCGATATTGACTATGTTCATGCCTGATGAAGTAACAAGTGAACTTGTATTTCGCTTAGGAGCTTTATCACATGCAAGAACTCAAGGAAACGGTTCAGGGGCGGATGTTGCAGCTTCAAGCTTCGGTGGGGTCTTGCAATATGCTTCATTCCAAGCTTATTGGTTAAATGAGCAATATAAGAAAACAGACCGGCTACTAGATTTGGTTGAAGCGAAGTGGCCATATCTTTCTCTTCGTCCACTGAATGTCCCGAAAGATATCTATATTTGTATCGGTTGGACTGGAAAGCCAGCTTCTACACCTAAGCTTGTTGATCAAGTGCTTCAATTAAAACAAACACAGTCAGAGAAATTTAACGCTTTTCTCCAAGCGAGTGAACAGGCTGTTGATAAATTCATTAACGGGATGGAACAAGAAAATATAGATCTTATTTTAGAAGGAATAAAGGAAAACAGACAAGCCTTACGCACAGTCGGAGAAGATGCCAATGTCATGATTGAAACACCACAATTAACAAATTTATGTGATTTAGCTGAAGCACATGGTGGAGCAGGCAAGCCATCTGGTGCTGGTGGTGGAGATAGCGGTATCGCCTTTATGCCCACTAAGGAAAGTGCAAAACAATTACTGCATGCTTGGCAACAAGCAGGTATTAAGCCTTTAAATCTTACCATTCATAAGAAGTAGACAGACAAATCAGGGGGTTCTCCCTGATTTTTTTATTTGATGGTATTAGAGTATAAGCCATAATCGATAAAATAGGAAAAGCTATTTACTGTATTGACATGACAATTGGCTCTTACGTCAACTGCAGTCAACACCCATGTTGCATATATATACATAAAAATGTCCAGTTGAGTCATATAGGTTCTTTCGGATAAAATAAAAGAAAAGACCTGCTGTGATGTCTATTTTATCAAACCGAGTTACTTGAAACGGAAAGCGGCCACTCCTGCGGGAATAGCATGAGTCTTGAAACTCTGCAACGAGCGTTTTTTGCGAGTGAGGGCTCAAGTCATGTCGCCGAAAGGATCCGCCTGCAGTGGAAAGTAACGGTTGCACTAGCAGATACATTTTTTATGAATGAGTCAGATTGAAAAGGCGGAAAAGATAACGCCTAAACATATTATACTAGGGGGTTATATACATATGAATGAAAAACGAATATCAATGATTGGTGTGCCAATTGATTATGGTCAAAGTCGACGTGGGGTTGATATGGGACCTAGCGCGATTCGCTATGCAGGTGTTAAAGAACGTCTAGAAAACCTATCTTATACAGTAACAGACCTTGGAAATGTATCGACACCAAATCGTCATGATCAACAAGAACATACCACAAACAATTTAAAAAACTTATTGCAAGTTATTGACATAAATGAAAGCGTTGCCAAGATGGTTGATAATGAAATTGAAAAAGGATCATTTCCACTTGTTTTTGGAGGGGATCATAGTCTATCAATAGGAACGATTGCGGGCATTGCTAAGCATTATCAACGTTTAGGTGTTATATGGTATGATGCACACGGTGATCTGAATACAGATCAGACATCACCATCTGGAAATATACATGGTATGCCACTCGCAGCATCACTTGGATTTGGCCATAATACTTTAACCCATCTTTATGGCTATGCACCGAAAGTGAAGCCGGAAAATGTTGTTATTATCGGTGCAAGAGACCTTGATCCGGGGGAGAAAGACTTTATACGGAAACATAATCTAAAGGTGTTCACCATGCATGAAATCGATCGTTTAGGCGTGCCACAAGTTATAGAAGAAACAATTGCTTACTTAAAGGAGCGCACAGACGGTGTTCATTTAAGTTTAGATCTAGATGGGTTAGACCCAACAGAAGCACCAGGGGTAGGCACACCAGTGATTGGTGGTTTGACTTATCGTGAGAGCCATTTGGCGATGGAAATGTTAGCTGAAGCAAAACTCATCACATCAGCAGAGTTTGTTGAAGTCAATCCCATCTTAGACAAAAAAAATAAAACCGCCTCATTGGCGGTTGGACTGATCGGTTCACTATTTGGGGAAACATTAAAATAAACGATTTATTTTAAAAACATCTGTTTTAAAACGGATGTTTTTATTTGTAATAGGAAACAACGATCTAAAGCTTAATATTTTAGGTTGCTTTTTTGTAATTGATTTAAGTATTCGTCTAATTTCTTACTTGTTTGTACGACGGCATTTGATGTAAATGGATGATTGGTCGTTAAGTTAATCATTTTCTTACGATATTGCTCAATCTTCTCTAATAAATTTGGATTCATCAAATTGTCCTCCTATCCAATAACATATAATATGTGATAATTCATATTTTTTCAAGAGGGAACAGATAAAAGATTGTGAGTATCTATTAAATTGTGCGAGATTCTCGTTTTAATGTTAAAATTAAATAGATTTCTATCATTAATAATCATTAATAATGGAGAGTTTCATTTTAAATGAAACCTTTTAAAGAGGCAATACGTATTAATAATGCCGCATAGAATAGCGGAGGTACTGTTAATGGATAATATCATTAGAGAGAAAATAAAACGAGTCAAAAAAGGGGATCAATCTGCATTTGAAGATGTCGTCGTCTTATTTCAAAGCAGGATTTACCAACATTGTTACCGGATGTTAGGTAATGCACACGAGGCGGAGGATATCGCTCAAGAAGCGTTTATTCGCGCATATGTAAACATCCACTCTTATGATGATAAGCGGAAATTCTCCACATGGCTATATCGTATTGCAACAAATTTATCGATTGATCGATTGCGAAAGCGAAAGCCGGATTTCTTCTTAGATGCTGAAATAAAGGGAACGGATGGCTTAGATATGTATTCACAATTGGCTACAGATGCCCGATTACCTGAGGAAGAGGTTCAGGGAATGGAACTTCAGAATTATATTTATCAGGAGATCGCTAATTTACCACCGATTTATCGCAGTATCATCACTTTGCGTTATTTAGAGGAATTTTCCCTAAAGGAAATTAGCGAAATTATGGATCTCCCCCTCGGGACAGTTAAAACAAGAATTCATCGGGGAAGAGAAGCTTTACGGAAAAAGCTTCGTTATGTGTAAAGGAGTGATCCACTTGGACTGTAAACATGAAGCTGTTCACTTAATGCATATCTATTTAGACGGCGATATTACAAAAGAAGAGGAAATGAAGCTGAGCCAGCATCTGGAACAATGCCCAGATTGTCAGAAGCATTTTCATGAATTAAAGCGGACGATAACACTCATAAAAAGTACTGCTGAACCAAAGGAAGCTCCTGAAGGTTTTACGCAAAAAGTGATGCAAAATTTACCGACAGAGAAAAAGCGTATGAAATATATGCGCTGGTTTAGAGCACATCCAGTTTTAACTGCGGCCGCCATATTCTTTATCTTTATGTTTAGTGGTATTTTATCTACATGGCATCAAGATAATCGGCTTGTTGTCTCTAAACAAGAAGGCTTGATTATTAAAGGTGACACGGTTATTGTTCCGGAAGATGTCACGGTTGAGGGCGACTTAGTCGTCAAAAACGGTAATTTAAAAATAGATGGAAAAGTAGATGGAAAAGTAACGTTAATTAAAGGGAAACTTATCCATGACGATTATGACCAACTCCTTGATGGAGAAGGTCTAATGGCCTCTGCGGGAGAAGTTAGTGGTGAGTTTGAAAGCGTGAATGAAATCTTTGATTGGATTTGGTACAGTATGAAGCGCTTCGTTACAGGTGTTTTTTCATTCGGATCAGAATAAAGGCCTGAGGATTTCTCGGGCTTTTTTGCTTTATTAAGTGATGGTAATGGTACTTGTAAAAAACACCCCTATCGCATGTGTCAGAAAAGCGTTTTGTGGTATAATGACTATTATAGAAAAAAGTGTTTTTTAAAAAGGAAGTGCAAACATGCTCGATGGGGATTTTACTTTTATAGACCTAATGAATATTGTCGTTGATATCGGCCTCGTCTGGTATGTTTTATATAAATTAATCATGCTTATCCGAGGCACGAAGGCTATCCAACTATTAAAAGGAATAGTCGTTGTTATAGCGGTTCGGTTTATTAGTATTATTTTTGGTTTACAAACCATTCAGTGGCTAACAAAACAAGCGATTGATTGGGGATTTCTCCTTATCGTTATATTGTTCCAGCCTGAGTTAAGAAGAGCGTTGGAACAAATTGGGAGAGGGAATATTTTTGTTAGGAGTACGCGCACGGAGGAGGAAATACTAGAAAATATTATTAAAGATATTGGAGAAGCCTGTAGCTACATGGCTAAACGGCGGATCGGAGCACTTATTACGATTGAAAGAGAAACAGGAATAGGTGAATATATTGAAACGGGTATCCCGATTAATGGGAAACTGACTCACCAATTATTGACGAATATTTTCACACCGAATACCCCATTACATGATGGTGCTGTTATTATAAGTGGAGAAAGAATCGTCGCGGCAGCATGTTATTTACCGTTATCAGAAAGCCCACTTATTTCGAAAGAGCTAGGAACAAGACATAGAGCAGCAATGGGAATCAGTGAGGTAACGGATGCATTAACAATTATTGTTTCGGAAGAGACTGGTCAAATATCTTGTGCAAAAAATGGCGAACTCCATCGTGAACTGACTGAAGAACAGTTAAAACTGATTTTACGGGAAAATTTATCATTACATTTAAAATCCCCTGAAAAGAAATCATGGAAATGGAGGGGGAAAAAGAATGGATAATTGGTTCCAAAGTAAGTGGTTTGTACGCGCGATAGCTCTAGTGCTAGCTGTTTCTTTATACTTTGTCGTTTATACTGAGGATGATAAAGAGAGAAAAGACATTGATTTCTTTGGGAATACATCTGAAACACAAACAATGGAAGATGTACCCGTAAGTGTAAGGATCAATGCTGATAAATATGTTGTCAGCGGTATACCAGAAGCTGTTACTGTTACGGTCGAGGGAACGAATAGTGCTGTTACAAGAGTTGTTAAACAGAGAAACTTTGATATATATGTTGATTTAACAAAACTGGGTGAGGGCGAACATACGGTAGAAGTACAATATGAACGAATATCGGAAGACGTTGCTGTTTTTATTGAACCGAAAACGATTGATATTGTCATCGAAGAACGTTCAACCCGGAAATTCCCGATTACTGTTGACTTTATTAACCAACACCAGTTACCAGAAGGATTTGAAGTAGGTGATTATCAAGTCGAACCGAAAGAAGTGATGATTACCAGTTCGAAGGGTGTTATTGACAAGGTTTCTATTGTTAAAGTGTTTGTAAATGTGGCAGGAGTGGAAGAGCCGATTAAAAACCGGGAAGTGCCGATTAAGGTGTATGATAGTCAAGGCAATGAATTACGGGTTCGTATGGAACCAGAAAATGCACTCGTTTCGGCTGAAATAAATAATCCGAGTAAGGTTGTTCCAGTGACACTTGAAACGACTGGAAAACTTCCAGAAGGGTTCGAGTTAACATCAATGACATCTGATGTAGAAGAAGTGGAGATTTTTGGAACATCACATGTTTTAGCGGGAATTGATGAGGTTAAGGCGAATATTAATCTTTCAAAGGTTAACAAAACCGACCAAGTACAAGCAACACTTGATTTGCCGAAAGGTGTTTATGCTCCTGAACAAGAGCAAATTGATGTCTTAATCGAATTGGAACAGACAAAGCTTTTTAAAGCGGTGCCCATACAAGTAAGGCATCTCGAAAATGATCGAACAATTAAGTTTAAGCAGCCAGAAGGTAAGAAAGTTAACGTGACGATTACTGGTAACGAAGCAGATGTAAGAAATGTAAAAGTAGATGATTTACGTATCTCAGTTGATGTTGAAGGATTAGTTGGTGGAACACATCAAGTAAAGCCAATCATTGAAGGCCCGGATCAATTAGCAATAAAACCAGAACTAGATAATTTTACAATTGAAATTAATTAATAGTCAATGTAAAACATGCTCTCAATTCGTTTAATAGGGAAGGAAAAAGGAGAGGTAAAAAGAATGGTTAAATTATTTGGAACAGACGGTGTAAGAGGAATTGCGAACGAAGAGCTTACACCTGAGCTAGCTTTTAAATTAGGACGTTTTGGTGGTTATGTCTTAACAAGAGATATAACTAAACCAAAGTTTCTTGTTGGGAGAGATACACGTATCTCTGGGCATATGTTAGAAGCAGCTCTTACCGCCGGTTTATTGTCAATAGGTGCAGAAGTAATGCGCTTAGGTGTTATTACAACACCGGGAGTCGCTTATTTAACGAAAGCAACAAGTTCCCAAGGTGGCATTATGATTTCGGCTTCACATAACCCGGTTGAGGATAACGGCATCAAATTTTTCGGTCCAGATGGTTTTAAATTACTTGATGAGCAAGAGAAAGAAATTGAAAGCTTGATGCGTGAAGATGATAATCTGCCTCGCCCAATTGGCGGAGATGTAGGGGTTGTAAGTAATTATTTTGAAGGTGGACAGAAGTATCTATCTTATTTAAAAGATACGATTGACCATGACTTTACGGGTATAAAAATTGCCTTAGATTGTGCCCACGGAGCAGCCTCTAGTTTAGCGACACATTTATTTGCCGATTTAGAAGCAGATACATTTACGATTGGATCTTCTCCAAATGGGTTAAATATTAACGATGGCTGTGGTTCTACTCATCCAGAGGCAATGCAGAAATTTGTTTTAGAAAAGGAAGCCGATGTAGGGCTTGCTTTTGATGGTGATGGTGATCGATTAATCGCTGTAGATGAAAAAGGTAACATTGTTGATGGCGATCAAATCATGTTCATTTGTGGTAAACATATGAATGAAAAAGGTTTCTTAAATCATCATACAATTGTTTCGACGGTCATGAGTAATGTCGGCTTTTATAAAGCATTAGAAGAGTATGGCATGCGCAGTGAAAAAACTTCCGTAGGTGACCGCTATGTGATGGAAGAAATGCGAAAAGGTGGATTTAACCTAGGAGGAGAACAATCAGGACATATTATATTCTTAGATCATAATACAACTGGTGATGGTCTCTTATCTGCTATTCAGTTGGTCAATGTGATGAAAGAAACGGGTAAACCATTATCAGAATTAGCAGCTGAGATGAGCGTTTATCCACAAGTGTTAAAAAATGTGAAAGTCATTAATAAACATGAAGTGACGAATCATCCACAAGTCCAAGAGGTCATTAAAAAGGTAGAGAAACAACTTGGTGATGAAGGTCGTGTACTTGTAAGACCTTCAGGTACAGAACCGTTATTACGGATCATGGTTGAAGCGAAGACAGAAGAACAATGCCAACAATTTACTAAAGAAATCGCTTCAGTTGTTGAACAGTTATACGGTTCAAAGGAAGCATAAATGGTTAAAACTGCTTTTAGTCTCTAATGACTGGGAGCAGTTTTTTCTCTCATAATGAATGTAAGGGAGTGCATCAATATGCTAACGATTTTAATCGTCGATGATGATCCACATATTCGTGAACTTTTACGCTTTTATTTACAAAGAGATGGCTATAAGACAATAGAAGCAGGAGACGGTAAGGAAGCATTAGACATATTAGAAGAAGAAAAAATACATTTAGCATTAGTCGATATTATGATGCCACATGTGAATGGTTATGAGTTATGTAAAGATATCCGTTCATACTATGATATTCCCGTCATGATGATTACAGCTAAAGGAGAAATCACCGATAAAGAAATGGCTTATGACGCGGGGACGGACGATTATATTGTCAAACCATTTGAACCAAAGGAAGTGTTATTTCGAATAAAAGCTCTATTACGACGTTTTCAAATGATTAATGAGGATAAGATTCATATTGGTCACATTGTCATTAACCGTCATAATTATGAAGTGGAGATAGGAAATAAAGCCATGGTACTCCCATTAAAGGAATTTGAGCTACTTGCCCAGTTAGCAAACTATCCCAATCGTCTGTTTACAAGAGAACAATTGATTGATTTAGTATGGGGTCATGATTTTACAGGTAGTGATCGAACGGTAGATGTCCATATAAAAAGATTAAGAGAACGTTTTTCTAGTGAAGAACATGGTTTTACCATTAAAACAGTTAGAGGACTCGGATATAAATTAGAACAAACGAAGTAAAACGTATGGAGGACAACAAGCATGCGCACATTGTATGTTCGGATTATTATGACGACGATGGCCATCATGATTATAAGTGCTCTTATTTCATTTATGGTGGCAAATACGTATTATCATCATTATTTAAAACAAGAAAATGATGAGAAAATAACTGAAATTGCTAAGAATGTTGTTGAAATTTATGAAGAAAGTGATTTCGCTAATATAAGTGATTATTTATCAACTTTAACTGTTTTAGGATACCAATTTTATTTAATAGATGGTCGAGGCAACAGCGAGCTTTTAGGAGCACCTTTTAGAAAGTATAATATCGACCGTGAAACAGTAGAAAGTGTTTTAACAGGTCATATATACCATGGTATAAGGGATAATCCGAGGAAATTATTGGTGACTGGTTTCTTTGATAATGAGTTGCTAAATACAATTGGTATACCTGTCGAAACAAACGGGGAAACACTCGCATTATTTGTTCGTCCGAATACGGTTCAACAATTTGGTGAGATGCGCATCTTTCTAGCTGTATCGATTGGCGTTGTATTAATTATTAGCTTCTTATCTATAGTGATTAGTACGTCCTATATTGTGCGCCCAATAAAAAAATTAACAGAAGCGACGAAAAAGATTGCAGCAGGAAACTATCATCTGAAATTAGATGTCCATCGCCGTGATGAAATTGGAAGATTAGCTAATCACTTTTCTAAAATGAGTCAGAGCTTAGCCGAGACCGAACAGAATCGCCAAGAATTTGTTTCGAATGTGTCTCACGAAATTCAATCACCTCTGACATCGATTCAAGGCTTTTCCCAGGCATTACGTGAACATGATGTTCCTGAGGAAATGCGTCAACATTATTTGTCTATTATTGAAAAAGAAAGCAAACGCCTTTCATCATTAAGTAAACAATTATTAACTTTATCGTTTTTGAATAAGGGACTGGATGATGAAGCGGTACAATCATTCGATATTGCTAAGCAATTACGAGAAACGGTCTCTTCCACTGAATATCAATGGCGCCAAAAAGAAATCACGATTGAATTGAATATTTCACCATCAATCGTTAGGGGTTATCCACAATTAATGGAGCTTGTATGGATGAACCTAGTGACGAATGCCATCCGATACATGGATAGACACGGGGTTATCACACTGACGACAAAACAAGATCAAACAGCTGTGATTGTTACCGTTGAAGATACGGGTATTGGCATAAGTAAAGAACATCTGCCACATCTGTTTGAACGATTTTACAAAGTGGATAAAGCACGGACACGTACAGATAATAGCACAGGATTAGGTCTTGCCATTGTTAAAGAGATTATTGAATTACATCAAGGAACCATTATGGTTGAAAGTGAACGAGGAAAAGGAACAACATTTCAAGTAACGATTCCAAAAGTCTTATCTCCGACTCGAGACTGAAATACTATCGTACTTTAGCAGGTGTCATGTTGAGCGCAGTCGTGATATGATGGATTAAAATATGAAAGGGGTTGCATCTGAGTATAGGGTTAGTTATTGTTTTTAGCAGTTAAACTAACAAAAGGGAGTAGGTTTATATGATAAAATTTCCACGGCCAACCGTAGAGCAATTTTTCCGTACGTATACCATTACGAATTTTAAAGTAAGTGATGATGAGAAAAAGTTATTATTCAGTTCAAACTTAAATGGGGAGATGAATCTATGGGGAATGGATTTACCAGATACGTTTCCTTACTTATTTGCACATCATGATGAATCATGTAGTTTTATTAGCTTTGACCCGGAAAATCGTTATGTTCTAGCAGGATTTGACCGCGATGGCGATGAAAATTACCATATTTATGCGTTGCCTACTGAAGGTGGTCTCCCACAACCACTTGTCACGGGTGATAAGGCAGACAAATTTTATTTTAGCCATCTAAGTGAAGACGGGAAGCGCATTTATTATATGACATCAGAAGATAACCCTAGCTATTTAAATACGGTCGTTCGTGATTTGGAAAAAGGCACTGATCAAATCATTTATGTTGGGGAAGAGTCACCGACTTATTTAACGGCTGTATCGGAAAATGAACACGCCTTTGTTTATTTACGAATGTTTGCAAATACATATGTTACCTCTTTTGTTCAGGTTGGTGATGAGCACTATAATTTAACTCCAGATTCGACCAAGGTTCATGTTGTCTTTTCGCCTGTTTTTGTTAATGAAAATACGATTTATTTTACGACAGATTATGAAAGTGACTATCGCTATTTAGCTAAGTTTGAGATAGATACGGGACAGTTTTCTAAAGTATATGAAATAGAAGGAGAAAGCATCAATTTTTTAGAGTGGCATAAAGAAAGTAAAACATTATATATCATAACTGAAAAAGGGGTTATTGACCATCTATATCGTTTTTCGATAGCAACAGAAAAAATCGAAAAGCTCACTTGTCCAATTGATATCGTTGAACAAGTACAAGTGACGAAATCAGGTCATCTATATGTTCTAGGTCGAAGTGCAACTATCCCGCAAAATATTTTCCAGTCTATCGATGGTAGGGAGTGGAAACAATTAACCGATAATCGGGTACTAGGTTTAACAAGTGATGATATGGTGGAACCTGAAGTTATCACATATGCTTCTTTTGATGATATGGAGATTGAAGCATTACTATTTAAAGCGAAACCTGAAAATGACAATGGGCATATGATTTTTTGGCCACATGGTGGGCCACAAGCTGCAGAACGTAAGCAATTTCGAGCGATGTTTCAATGCTTATTAAATCGCGGTTACTCCATTTTTGCACCTAATTTCCGAGGAAGTACCGGTTATGGATCAACATTTGTTAAACTTGTTGAACGCGACTGGGG
>NZ_DATBTY010000025.1:0-32138 GCF_036516575.1 Cerasibacillus sp. | reverse complement strand
TCGCTGAGCAATTTAATTCAGGTAAAACGACAATTAGTGAAGATATCAATATCATCGATGACATATTTATGAAACAGGGGATTGGTTATATAAAACGTGTCATTGGCCCAACTGGTGGGGTTATGTTTGTTCCAGTTGTTTCATTTGATGAGAGTGGACATTTTATTCATAACCTTTGTGAACGTCTATCTGAATCGAAACGTATTCTTCCAGGTGGTTATTTATATATGACAGATCTTCTGAGTGAACCAAGTACCGTTAAAAAACTCGGTAAATTGTTAGCGACTGTTTTCGCGGATAAGGGCATAGATGTCGTGATGACAGTAGAGACGAAAGGTATATCATTAGCCTATGCTGTTGCTTCTTATTTGAATGTGCCTGTTGTTATCGTAAGGCGGGATCCGAAAGTGACGGAAGGTTCTTCAGTGAGTATCAATTATGTATCTGGATCAACGGGAAAAATTCAAACAATGGTTTTGTCAAAAAGAAGTTTACAAGCTGGTAATCGCGTTTGTATTGTGGATGACTTTATGAAAGCTGGTGGCACGATTAATGGCATGATTAATCTTTTATCTGAATTTGACGCTGAATTAGCGGCAATCGGTGTTCTAGCCGAAGCTGATGATTTAGAAGAGGATCGTGTTATTGAAGATTATGTTTCTTTAGTAAAATTGGCTGAAGTAGATCAAAGAAAAAAGAGCATCCAAGTACAACCAGGAAATTATCTAAGTATATTAAAAAAACATTAGAAAAACCTCCTTTTTATAGGGGGTTTTTACTATTTTTGGTATTTTTACGGCGAAAATAAAAATATTTTAAAATTTTAGCAGGAATTCGGACAATTATGTTGAATAGTATAAGTAAGTTCAAATGGAAAAAGGTGGTGAAGCAGCATGGAAGTCACTGACGTGAGATTACGCCGTATTAATACGGAAGGAAGAATGCGAGCAATCGCTTCAATTACATTTAATGGAGAATTCGTTGTACATGATATTCGTGTAATTGATGGAAATAATGGATTGTTTGTTGCCATGCCTTCCAAGCGTACTCCTGACGGGGAATTTAGGGATATTGCGCATCCGATTAATTCTAATACACGTGCTAAAATTCAAGATGCTGTATTAGAAGCATATCGCCGTGCAGGAGAAGAGGTTGAATTTGAAGAAGCAGGTGTTTCCTAATTATTATGATATGATTAAAAGGCTAATCATTACGATTGGTCTTTTTCTTTTTTTAGGGAAAAATATGGATCGCAGCTAATCTCTAAATCTCTAGCCTGTATGTGTTGAAATACATGCTTTTTTAAGATATATTCAATAATGGATAAAGATTCGTTTACCGTTTTAAGTGAATGATAAAATGAGAACAAACATATTTTAAATCATGTTCGCTTATCAAAGAGTGGATTAATCAGAATGGAGGTTTCCTGATGACAAAACGTTATGCTGTCATTCTAGCAGCTGGTCAAGGAACCAGGATGAAATCTAAATTATATAAAGTATTACATCCCGTTTTAGGTCGTCCAATGGTGCAACATGTTATTGAAAATATTAAAGCCATTGATGTTGATAACATTGTGACGATTGTAGGCCATGGATCTGATTCTGTGATGGAATATATTGGAAATGATAGTGAATATGTTTTGCAAGAAGAACAATTAGGTACAGGTCATGCTGTTATTCAAGCAGAGAAATTGTTAGGTGATAAGGAAGGAACGACCATTGTTGTTTGTGGAGATACCCCTTTAATTCGTCAAGAAACATACGAGAAATTATTGGAATACCACGAAAAGGCAGGAGCTCAAGCAACGATTTTAACATCAAAAGCCGAAGACCCAACAGGGTATGGACGTGTGATTCGTCATGTTAAAAATGGAGTAGAACGTATCGTAGAACACAAAGATGCATCAGATGAAGAGCGATTAGTAGATGAAATTAATACAGGTACGTATTGCTTTGATAATCAGACGTTATTTAAAGCTTTAAAACAGATTTCCAATCATAATGCACAAGGGGAATATTATTTAACTGACGTCATTGAAATCATTAAGAAGGATGCTGGGAAAATTTCAGCATATCTAACACCAGATTTTGATGAAACATTAGGAATTAATGACCGGGTTGCATTACAAGAAGCAGAAAGAATTCTCAAGGAACGCATTAATCGAGCACATTTATTAAATGGGGTAACCATTATTGATCCAGCAACAACGTATATTCATCCAGATGTGACGATTGAACAAGATGCTATTATTTATCCAGGATCCATTATTAAAGGAAAGTCCATTATTAAACAACATGCAGAAATCGGTCCATATACCGAAATCATTAACTGTACAGTAGGAGAACATACGGTAATCAAACAAAGTGTCGCCATTGATAGTGTGATTGGTGCTGGGGTCCAAATCGGTCCATTTGCACATATCCGCCCAGAGGCACAGATCCAGGACGAAGCTAAGATTGGTAACTTCGTAGAAATTAAAAAGGCAACAATTGGTAAGCATAGTAAAGTATCTCATTTAAGTTATCTAGGCGATGCGACTGTTGGTGACAATGTCAATGTTGGATGTGGTACAATAACAGTAAATTATGATGGCGAAAGCAAACATGTCACGACAATAGAAGATGATGCGTTTGTTGGCTGTAATTCAAACCTTATTGCCCCGGTAACCATTGGCAAAAGAGCTTATGTCGCAGCAGGATCGACGATAACAGATGATGTTCCTGAAGATGCATTATCAATTGCACGTTCACGGCAAACGAATAAAGAAGGTTATGTCAACCAATTAAAAAGTAGAAAAAAAAATTAAACGGAGGGTAATTTTCCATGGCATCCTATGGTGACAAGTCATTAAAAGTATTTACTTTAAATTCAAACCTTAAATTGGCGGAGGAAATTGCGAGACATATCGGTATACCACTTGGTAAGTGCTCTGTCTCTCGATTTAGTGACGGAGAAATCCAAATTAATATTGAGGAGAGTATTCGTGGGTGTGATGTTTACATTGTCCAATCTACTTCGGCACCGGTAAACGAGCATTTAATGGAATTATTAATTATGATTGATGCTGTTAAACGGGCATCAGCAAAATCAGTTAATATTGTCATGCCTTACTACGGGTATGCTAGACAAGATCGTAAAGCAAGATCACGCGAACCTATTACCGCTAAGCTTGTGGCTAATTTATTAGAAACGGCGGGAGCAGATCGGGTCATTACCCTTGACTTACATGCTCCGCAAATTCAAGGGTTTTTTGATGTGCCGATTGACCATCTACAGGGGGTGCCGATTTTATCCGACTATTTTAAGGAAAAGAATTTAGAGGACATTGTCGTTGTATCACCAGACCATGGAGGTGTAACCCGGGCGCGAAAAATGGCAGATCGCCTTGGAGCACCGATTGGAATTATTGATAAACGTCGTCCACGCCCGAATGTGGCTGAGGTTATGAACATTGTTGGAAATATCGAAGGAAAAACAGCTATACTAATTGATGATATCATTGATACGGCTGGAACGATTACTTTAGCCGCTAATGCTTTAGTTGAAAGTGGAGCAAAAGAAGTATATGCTTGTTGTACACATCCGGTATTATCAGGCCCAGCCATTGAACGAATTGAGAATTCAAAGATTAAAGAACTCGTGATTACAAATACGATTCCATTACCAGAGGAAAAGAAAACTGGTAAAATAACGCAATTGTCTGTTGCACCATTAATTGGTGAAGCAATCGTACGTGTTCATGAATTAAAGTCTGTTAGTATTTTATTTGACTAAATCAAAAAATGAAGCCAAAATGACATAAGATTAAGAAACGAATAAAAGTAGAACATCTGTTATAATAGATATTTAACTGATTTCGTTTAATTAGATGGAGGATGATGAAAGATGGCAACATTAAAAGCAGTTAAAAGAGATGATCATAGATTATCTGTTACGAAACAATTAAGAAAAGAAGGCCTTGTTCCTGGCGTTGTGTATGGAAAGAAACACGATACCCAGTCTGTTGCAATCAACGGTCCTGAATTACTTAAATTACTTCGTGACGAAGGTCGAAACGCGATTATTTCCTTAGAAATTGGTGAGGAAAACCCGGTAGAAGTGATGCTCCATGATCATCAAATGGATGCAATTAGAAATGAATTAGTTCACGTTGACTTCTTTGCCGTTGATATGGATGAAGAAATTGATGTAGAAGTTCCAATTGCTATTGTTGGTGACCCAATCGGAGCAAGTGATGGTGGAATCCTACAACAACCTGTATTTGAACTTGTTGTACGTGCAAAACCAAACCAAATTCCTGATGATATTACGGTTGACGTATCATCACTCGGAATTGGTGATGTTATAACTGTAGCAGACTTAAAAACAACTGATGAATATACAATCTTTGAAGATGAAGATACAACGATTGCAACTGTTCTACCTCCTGAGTCAGAGGTTGAAGAGGAAGAAGTTGATTTAAATGCTGAACCTGAATTAATCGGTGCAGAAGAAGATACTGAAGAAGAAGCATAATTGAATGAATAACCATAACCCTCCATTAAAAAGCATCATTCTTTAATGGAGGGGTTGTTTTGATTTCTTTATTATTTTAAAAAGGAAGTTGTGAATGATGAAATGTATCGTAGGGCTAGGAAATCCTGGGAGAAAGTACCATCATACACGCCATAATATTGGATTTATGGTCATAGATGAACTATTACAACGACAACAATTGACGTTAGATAAAAGTAAATTCAAGGGCGACTACACCATGACCCACTTAAACGGTGAAAAATGTCTGTTACTAAAACCACAAACATTTATGAATTTGTCGGGTGAATCCATTAAACCGATTTTGGAGTATTATAACATCAGTCCAGAAGACATGGTTGTTATTTATGATGATTTAGATTTACCGACAGGAAAGATTCGCTTAAGACAAACAGGTGGTCATGGTGGGCATAATGGGATTCGTTCAACAATCGATCAGCTAGGGACGAAAGCTTTTAATCGAATTAGAATAGGAATTGGTCGTCCAACGACACAAATGCCAATTGTTAATTATGTTCTAGGCACATTTAATAAAGAAGAAATCAATGATGTAGAGGATAGTATTCAACGCGCTGCAGATGCATGTGTGGAATGGATGGAACGCCCTTTTATTGAAGTCATGAATGAGTGGAATAAGTAATGGTATCTAGACAAGTCACATATAGTATAAAAGGATGCTTTTCGGATAAACTGATGTATAGAAGTCTTATTCGAGGAGGTCTTTTTATGGCCATTATTTATAACTGTCGTCATTGTGGCTGTGAAATAGGGCGATTAAATCAGCGTTTTATTGATACATTACAATTAGGGTGGAGTCATTTGTCTTTAGAGGACCGTAAGAAAATGATTCACTATCAACCGAATGGAGATGTATTCATTCAATCGATTTGTGAAGACTGTCAGGAAACGCTGGGACACCATCCGGAATATCATGAACTTGATTTTTTTATCCACTAATATATCGTATTATTTGTTTTAGATGAGAGCTTTGGTTAATGAACCAAAGCGTTTTTGTAGTTATTTTAACATGGCATTCTAAATGGTCTAATATGGCTTTAGACAATGAATGTGTGTTTGTATGGGGGATTTTTATGAAGGGAATCAATCACTATTTACAATCAAAAGAAGATGTGCAATCAATCATTACAGGTGTTCAGTCCGGGATTAAGGAACAGCTCGTTGCAGGTTTGTCGGGACCGAGTCGAAGTATTCTTGTATCGATTTTAAACGAATCTCTACAACGGCCGATTTTACTTATAACTTATCAACTTGTTCAAGCTGAGGAATTATATAATGATTTGATTGCACTAAGCGGGGAAGAACATGTTTATCTTTATCCTGTTAATGAGTGGGTGGCTTCAGAAACAGCTGTTGCAAGCCCAGAATTGAGAAGCCAACGTATTGAAGCGTTGATGAAGTGGCATCGTAAGCAATCGGGCATTCTCATTGCTCCAGTTGCTGCTGTTAAACGCATGCTTCCTCCACCTGAATATTGGCATCGCTATCAAAAGGAATTGGTCATTGAAAACGAAATAGATGTAGAAGCGTTTCTTGCCTCTTTAGTAACCATGGGCTATTCACATGCTTCAATGGTTACGACACCGGGTGAATTTAGCCGACGTGGTGGTATTATTGATCTTTATCCAGTTACGGAAGAACATCCTGTGCGGATTGAACTATTTGATATTGAAATTGATTCCATTCGTTATTTTGATGCAGAAACACAACTTTCTCTAGAAAAGCTTAATAAAATAACAATTGGGCCAGCCTCGGAAATGTTATTGACTGAAACAGACATGTTATCTGGTGCAGCTCGTTTAGAAGAGGCGCTTCGTACTTCTCTAAAAAAACTATCAACAAAAGAGGCGAAGGAAACGCTATCGCAAGCTATTGTACCAGATATAGAACGATTAAAAAACTTGGAACATTTTTCGGAAATTAATAAATATAGTAACTTTTTATATGAACAGCCATCTAGTTTATTAGACTATTTACCTAAAGATGGCCTCGTTATTATGGATGAAATGAGTAGAATTATAGACACCGCATCAACCCTCGATCGCGAAGAAGCCGAATGGTACAGTAGTTTGTTAGAAGCTCATAAGATGGTAAGAAATCATGAATTTTCATTTGACTGGTTAACCGTTCGCGAAAAAGTAACGCATACGCGGATTTATTTTTCTGTCTTTTTACGTCATATAGCAAATACAAATCCACAAAATATTGTTAACCTCTCTTCAAGAGTGATGCAAGAATTCCATGGCCAAATGCATTTATTTAAAAATGAATTAGAACGCTGGGAAAAAGGCGGGTATTCAGTCATTATTCTTGCACCGAATGAAAGTCGTGCCAAAAAAGTACAATCTATTTTAGCTGATTATAAAATGGAAGCAGATTTGGCTCAAGATGTGACAATTCCTGTTTTAAAACCGACGATTACAGTCGGCACATTGTCACAAGGAATCGAATTACCTATGCATAAACTAGCGCTGATTACGGAAAGAGAATTGTTTAAGAAACGTGTACGTACGCCACGAAAGAAACAAAAAATATCCAATGCAGAACGAATCAAAAGCTATCAGGAGTTAAAGATTGGTGATTATGTCGTTCATGTCAATCATGGTGTCGGTCGTTATTATGGAATCGAGACAATGGAGGTTAATGGAAAACACAAAGATTATCTGCTCATTCAATATGCAGGAGATGATAAGCTCTTTGTGCCCATTGACCAAATTGATCTTGTGCAGAAGTTTGTTGGCTCAGAAGGAAAACAACCAAAACTTTATAAACTAGGTGGAACAGAATGGACGAAGGTTAAACGGCGGGTTCAGTCATCTGTCGAAGATATAGCTGATGACTTGATTAAGTTGTATGCCGAAAGAGAATCACGTAAAGGCTATGGTTTTTCAAAAGACACAGATTTACATCGTGAATTTGATCTATCTTTTCCTTATCAAGAAACAGAGGACCAAATACGCTGTATTGAGGAAATAAAAAGTGATATGGAAAAAAACCGCCCAATGGATCGTCTCCTCTGTGGTGATGTTGGCTATGGTAAGACGGAAGTCGCTATTCGTGGTGCATTTAAAGCGGTAGCAGATGGAAAGCAAGTGGCCGTTTTAGTTCCAACAACTATTTTAGCGCAACAACATTACGAAACATTTTCAGAGCGCTTTCAAGACTATCCAGTATCAATTGGTTTATTAAGTCGTTTTCGTACACGTAAACAACAGAAAGAGACGATTGAAGGATTAGAGAAAGGCACAGTAGATATTGTCATCGGAACACATCGTTTATTATCAAAAGATGTGACATATCGTGATTTAGGTTTATTAATTGTTGATGAGGAGCAACGTTTCGGTGTCAAACACAAAGAGAAAATCAAACAGATTAAAACGAATGTCGATGTACTGACACTAACCGCAACACCAATTCCACGAACGCTTCATATGTCGATGCTAGGTGTTCGAGACCTATCTGTCATTGAGACACCTCCAGAAAATCGTTTTCCGATTCAGACCTATGTTTTGGAGTATGATCCGATTCTCGTTAGGGAAGCAATTGAACGTGAAATGGGGCGAGGTGGGCAAGTGTTCTTCCTATACAATCGTGTTGAGAATATTGACCGAATGGCTAGACAAATTAGCATGCTCGTTCCAGATGCTAAGGTTGCTATTGCTCATGGGAAGATGAATGAAAGTGAATTAGAAAACGTTATTTTTGCTTTCTTAGAGGGCGAATATGATGTCTTAGTAAGTACGACAATCATTGAAACAGGTGTCGATATTCCAAATGTTAATACATTAATTGTTTATAATGCCGATCATATGGGGTTAAGCCAACTTTATCAGTTACGTGGCCGAGTCGGTCGTTCAAATCGTGTTGCCTACGCTTATTTTACTTACCAGAAAGATAAGGTATTGACCGAAGAAGCAGAAAAGCGACTCCAAGCTATTAAAGAATTTACTGAACTTGGTTCTGGCTTTAAAATTGCTATGCGCGATTTGTCAATTCGCGGAGCGGGAAATCTCTTAGGCGCTCAGCAACATGGTTTTATTGACTCAGTTGGTTTTGATATGTATTCACAAATGTTAAAAGATGCCATTGATGCTCGCAAAAAAGGCAAACATGTCCAAAAAGCAGAAGTATTCGAACCAGAGATTTCACTTGATGTGAATGCTTATATCCCTGAAACATATATTCAGGATGAAAAGCAAAAGATTGATATGTATAAACATATTCGAGGTATTTCATCTCAAGAAGATATGTTGGAAATAAATGATATGTTAATCGATCGTTTTGGTGATTATCCAGAAGAAGTCGCTCATTTATTAATGGTAGCTCGGTTAAGGTATGTAGCAAAACGTGAATATGTCGATACAATAACGGAGAAAAACAATAAAATGACTCTCCTTCTAACCGAAGAAAGAAGTCAAGAAATTGATGGTGCAAAACTATTTGAGTTAGCCCATGAATTTGGACGTAGTATTCAGCTGGGAACGGAACATAATAAGCTGAAAATTGTCTTCCGTCCGGCAAAAAATGAAGTCAAAAAGCGTTATGAATTAATTGAAAGCTTTATTAAAAAATTAAAAGACGTCAACCGTGACGAATAGAAATGATGTTTTCATGAATAGTTCTCACAATATGTTTAATAATAATTAACACCAATGGTATTTTATGACCAAGAGAAAGAAAAGGGATTGTTATTATTTTACGTAGAAAGTGAGGCTCCATGGAATGAAAGCAACGGGTATTGTACGCCGCATTGATGATTTAGGAAGAGTTGTCATACCAAAAGAAATACGAAGAACGTTGCGGATTCGTGAGGGTGACCCATTAGAAATCTTTATTGATCGAGATGGTGAAGTCATCTTAAAGAAATATTCACCAATTAATGAATTAGGTACGTTTGCTGAAGAATATGCAGAAGCTCTCTTTGATTCTCTTCATATCCCAGTATTCATTAGTGATCGCGATGAAATCATAGCTATTGCAGGAGAATCTAAAAAAGATTACTTAAATAAAAATATAGGCAATGATATTGAACAAGTTATTGAAAATCGCGTATTACATGTAGAAAGCTCTGTGAAACCATTTGAATTAGTACAAGGTAAAGAAGAGGAACTAGCTTATGTATGTTGTCCGATCATTGCTAACGGTGACCCAATTGGAAGTGTTGTGATGTTTACAACCGAAGATAAAGGGCTAGGCGATGTGGAACAAAAAGTAGTCGAAACAGCAGCGAGTTTTTTAGCAAAACAAATGGAATAGATATTTTAGACAAAAATAATATGCTCAACTCAGAGCCGAACATTGGACTATTTTAGCGAAGGAAATATACGTAGATTCCTGGCCGGTTAGGTACGGCCACCCGAGGAAAGCGATGTATATTTCCGAAGCATGAATATGTACTTCGTTCGGTTTTTCTTTGATAAAATACTTTAGTCCCAGTCTTTTTCATTTTATTGAATCATGACCGCTTTATATCCCTTATGTTATAATGATTCCATATTTAGAGAAAGGCGTAATATATGGATAAAAAACAATCAAGTACCCTTGTTAAAGGGGCGATGGTATTAACGTTAGCGGGGATTGTCAGTAAGATACTTAGTGCGGGATACCGCATTCCTTTACAAAATTTAACAGGGGACTTTGGATTTTATATTTATCAACAAATTTACCCCATTTTGAGCATGGCGATGATATTAGGGCTATATGGCTTTCCTTCTGCCATTTCCAAAATGGGTGCGGATTTACGAGCAGGTGGTAAAGCATTAAGTATACGTCAATTTTATCTTCCGTTATTTATTATTTTAATGGTTATTAATGGTTGTTTATTTATTATCTTTTCTACGAGCGCATCTACTTTTGCTCAAGTGGTTGGTGATTTGAAATTAGAGCGCATTTATGAAATGACTGCTTTTGTTTTTTTATTGATCCCGTTTATTGCACTCATACGTGGTGGGTTTCAGGCACATGACATGATGTTACCGACGGCAATCTCACAAGTAAGTGAACAAATTGTTCGTGTCGTAATCATTATAGTGGCAAGTGTGTATATTGCCTTATACGGTAAGGATATTTACTTCATCGGATTTGCTGCGAACATCGCTTCATTTCTTGGTATACTAAGTGCGAGCATTGTGTTAGTCGGCTTTTGGTTTAAATATAAACCGAAGTCAAATTGTCATTATACGATTCCTTGGAAGTTATATATTAAAACAGTGTTTGTTTTTGGGATTGTTGCTTCATTTATACATATGATCTTATTAGTTGTTCAAGTCGTTGATTCCTTTACTCTAGTCCCTAGTCTAATGGATTATGGCCTACTGCCTGATGAAGCACGAGTGGCGAAAGGTGTCTTTGATCGGGGTTACCCATTAATTCAACTCGGAGCGGTATTAGGTTCATCATTTGCTTTGGCATTGATTCCATCATTGTCAAAACAAAAGCATAGAACCGATGAATTCTATCAAGCAATATCGAAAGCTTTATCATTCAGTATTTATTTAGCAACGGGAGCAATGATTGGATTATTGATTATTTTCCCTGAGGTTAATGTTTTATTATTTAAGGACCATCAAGGAGACACTAGCTTACAAATCTTAGCAATCAGCGTTTTATTAAGCTCACTTGCTATTACGTCTGCTACCATTTTACAGGGCATTGGTGCTGCCAACATGATTGCTTGTTTTATAGGTCTTCTCTTTTTAGTGAAATGGTATTTGAATCAGTTTCTTGTCCCTTTTTGGGGAACGATTGGCAGTGCTATCGCTACGGTTGGTAGTTTATTTATCTTGTGTATGTTAGTATTATGGCAACTTAAACGGCAACTACCTAAATTAAAGCTCTTACATGGCATTAATGCAGGCGCCTTGTTAATGGCGAGTAGCTCGATGGCTATTTTTTTATATGTGATAAAATGGCTATTACCTGCAGCTGAAACAATTGCAAGACTTCCACTTCTGTTCATCACATTATTGATTGTTTTCTGTGGAGCGAGTATTTATCTGTTTATTCTTATGAAGTTAGATGTGTTTTCTAAAGAAGAACTTGATTTGCTACCAATTTCACCAACATTGTTTACAGCAAAGCAAAAAAGGAGAATCAAATGATGCATAAAATAGAAGTGCTCGGTTTAGGTGCAGGAGATATTGAGCAACTCCCTCTTGGCTTATATAAAAAGCTAATTAGAAGTGATAAGCCGATTTACGTACGTACACTCGAACATCCAGTTATTGAAACATTATCTGAAGAAGGGGTTCAGTTTATTTCATTCGATTATCTATATAAACAAGCGACAGATTTTCAAGTCGTCTATGAACAAATGGCGGATACATTAATAGAACATGTTAAAAAAGAATCGCTGATTTATGCTGTTCCAGGGCATCCGATGTTAGCTGAAAAGACTGTTCAACTCTTGTTACAACAAACAGACTATGAAGTAGATATACTAGGAGGGCAAAGTTATCTTGATGATTTATTTACTTCATTAAAGATTGATCCAATTGATGGCTTTCAATTTATTGATGGAACGTCTTTTGAACGGCGCCAACTTGATTATCGGAGTCATTTGATTTTTTGTCAGGTCTATGACCAGTTTATCGCTTCAGATGTGAAACTAGCATTATTGGAAGATTTACCACCGGATTATCCTGTGACGATTATCGATGCCGCCGGAAGTAAACAGGAAAGAATTGAGACCGTTCCTTTAGAAGTATTCGATCACTCATTCCAAAAAAGTAACTTAACTAGTGTTTATGTACCTCCTGTTCACAAGCATGAATTGAATCATCATTTCTACCGTTTAAAAGAAGTGATTCATACTTTACGAAGTCCAAATGGCTGTCCATGGGATCGCAAACAAACCCATGAGTCATTACGAGAATATGCACTTGAAGAGGTTTATGAGTTGATTGAAGCTATAAACTCGCAAGATGACGATTTAATTGTAGAGGAACTTGGTGATTTATTATTGCAAGTTATGCTCCATAGTCAAATAGGGGAAGATGTCGGTTACTTCACAATTGATGATGTCATCCGTACGCTGACTGAAAAAATGATTTATCGACATCCACATGTCTTTGGAGATCGTGAGATAGAAAATATGATGGATATCTCAAAGGAATGGGAGGAACTAAAGCAAGAGGAAGCAGGTAAAGAAAATCGAAACTCTATTTTAGATGGTATTCCGAAGCAAATGCCGGCGTTATTAAAATCATATACGATACAGAAAAAGGCCGCTAAAGTCGGTTTTACCTGGGATCACGTAGACCCCGTATGGGACAAGTTGTCAGAAGAGTTAAAAGAGGTAAAAGAAGCGATTCAAACAGATGATAAAGAAGAAATTGAGATAGAGTTTGGTGATGTGTTCTTTGTTTTAGCCAATCTAGCACGGTATTATCAAATTCATCCGGAAATAGCCTTAAACCGTGCGAATGAAAAGTTTATTTCACGTTTTTCTTACATTGAAAAGAAACTTTCTGAAAAACAAAAGGATATAAAATATGTTTCATTTGAAGAAATGGATATGTATTGGGATGAAGCAAAGCGAAAGGAGTCATGATTATGCGCTTAGATAAATTTTTAAAATTATCACGAATTATAAAACGTCGCACGTTAGCAAAAGAAGTGGCTGACCAAGGACGTGTAACGATTAACGGAAATCAAGCGAAAGCAGCATCGCGTGTTGCTATTGGAGATGAATTGGCAATCCGATTTGGACAGAAGTTAGTCACTCTTGAAGTGCTTGATTTGAAGGAGAATGTTAAGAAGGCGGAAGCTGAGTCGATGTACCGCATCATTCAAGAAGAAAAAATCACTGAATAAATTGTTCTATCCTTGTCCCAATTCTCATAAGCTAATAATGATAAGGAGGATGGGGACGATGAATAGATATCAAAAAGAGATTCGCAATCATACAGAAAAAGAACATCTCGTAAAATTAAATCAGCGGAAGATATTGGAAATTACCGGAGTTAAAGAAGTTGATAGTTTTGATAATGAGGAGTTTTTGTTGCAAACGGTCATGGGCTATTTAGTCATACGTGGGCAGCATTTGCAATTAAAAAACCTTGATGTTACTGAGGGAATCGTTTCAATTAAGGGGAAAATATATGAACTAACTTATCTGGATGAAGATGGACAAGGAAAGGCTAAAGGAATCTTTAGCAAGCTATTTCGATGACACTTCATATGCAGTTTACAACGATGTTAACGATGATCGCTGGTGGCATCTATTTAGGAATGGTCCGTGATACGTATCTCTATTTTGCGCGCCATTGGGTCAATCAAAGTTGGTTGAATTATGTGATGGAAATCCTATTTTGGCTATCACAAACGCTCATCTTATATACATTGTTATTTTTAGTAAATTTCGGCGAACTTCGCCTTTATATTTTTTTAGCTTGTTTATTAGGATTTGCTACTTATCAAGCGCTCATTGCTTCTTTTTATAAACGAGTACTAGCAAAAATAATCCGTCTAGTTGTAACGGTTTTTCAATTTATCGGGTCGTTAATAGAGTGGTCTATCATTAAGCCCATTATGTTTCTGCTAAGCCTTTGTCTAGCTGTAATAGGAATGGTTTTACGAATCGTGACTTTCCTCCTAAGGCCGTTTTTAAAAATCTTATTTGCACCAGTAAAATGGCTAATAAAACACATTTATTCTCTCTTGCCAAAAAGAATTACACAATATTTACACAAAAAAGCAGGATTTTATAGTAAGATAGAATATATATATATTAAGGTGAGAGATTTTATTGTGAAAAGGAGGAAGTAGTTCATGTTGAAAGAAAAGAAAACCGTTACGAAAATCAATTCCCATTACATACAACAATATGAGGTTCAACAAGAAAGACTTAGGAGAAAAAAGAAACGATTAAAGACGCGTTTAATTCTTTTAGCGACGGTTGTATTACTTATCGTTGGTTCCATGACTACTTACCATTTCAGTCAGCGAGATTTAAGACAAGCTAAAACGGAACAATATGATCAATTACAAAATGAGTTAAAAGTATTGAAAAAACAAGAAAGTAGTCTAAAAGAAGAAATTCAGTTATTAAATGATGAGGAATATTTATTAGATTTAGCTCGTACGAACTATTTCTTCTCGAAAAAAGGTGAAATCATCTTCACACACGATAAAGATGACTCATCTAATTGACACCTTTTCATTCTGTTGGCTATACTATATATAAGCCGTTCTATACGGACGGCATGATATATCTTTAAATAATCTAAGGAGGAGCATTTCTTTTATGTCAATTGAAGTAGGCAGCAAGCTGCAAGGAAAGGTAACAGGGATCACTAATTTTGGTGCTTTTGTCGAACTATCAGAAGGTAAAACAGGTCTTGTCCATATTAGTGAGGTTGCCGATAAGTATGTAAAAGACATTAATGACCACTTAAGTGTAGGCGATGAAGTTAAAGTAAAAGTAATTAATGTCCAAAAAGATGGCAAAATCGGTTTATCTATTAAAAAAGCACAAGATAAACCACGTCGTCAGAGAAATTCTAGAGAACGCGTTGAATCATTTGAAGCGAAGCTAAGTCGCTTCCTTAAGGATTCAGAAGATCGTCTAGCCTCTTTAAAGAAGCACACAGAGTCCAGACGTGGAGGTCGAGGTGCTAAAAGGGGATAGCAGTTGCTGTCTATATAGATAATTATACGGTTTAGATGCTCTAGCTTATGTCATATAAAAAAAATGAAGTGGATTTTTATAGTAGGTGTTATACGAACGTATAGCACCTATTTTTTATATTTAAATACAAAATCAAAAAACCGACATTCTAATGAAAGAATGTCGGTTTTTTTTGATAGCGGCGGAGGGGATCGAACCCACGACCTCACGGGTATGAACCGTACGCTCTCGCCAGCTGAGCTACGCCGCCAAATAAAGTCAACAGAAATAATAATACAACAACGCAATCTATCTGTCAATAGATTTACGAAAAAAGAAATATAAGAGCAAATACCGACATTGCGACAAAAATAAGCAAGAAAACTTTGCTAGAAAAAAGGGGCTTTTTACTAGAAATGAACAGAAATGTAGAAAAGAGATATAAATAACTAGAAAGGAGTCGAAATATTTTTTTGTTTGCTCTATCAATTTGACAAAATATATAGATTACATATGTTTTAATAGCTTTTAAGGGAGGGGACAAGGAATGATGGAAACAATGCCACATGTGCAAACAAAAGGATTAAATGAAGGAAAAACGAAATTTAATAAACTTCGTCAAACATTTTTCAAACGGATGAAAGGTTTGTTAATTGAAAGAGGTTGGGTTTTGTATATAATCGGTTTTCTATTAGGACGTGCGATTATACTATCTGTTGCATCACCTTTTTCAGTAGCCTTTTTAGCTACGATATGGCTTTTGCAAAGGGAGAGACTATTAAAAACGTTCACCGCCATGCTAATTGGAGGATTTACTGTTTCATTTACACAAGGCTTTCATATCGGATTAGCGATGGTTGTTTTCTTACTTCTCGTCGGTTTTTTCCAAAAAACATCATATCAACATGTACAAATTCCACTTTTTGCTTTTCTGTCTACAAGTGCATCGCGTTTGTTTTTATATTCATTAGCAGGAAAATTGACATCCTATGAATGGCTATTAATAGGGATTGAAGGATTTTTAGGGATGGTCCTTGTTTTAATATTTATGCAAAGTATCCCGTTATTATCATCAAAACGCTATAAGTTAACATTAAATAATGAGGAGATTGTCTGTTTAATGATTTTACTCGCTTCAATATTAACGGGCATGATTGGTTGGGAAATTAATGGAATCAATATAGATCAGATATTCTCTCGTTATTTAGTCATGTTACTAGCATTTGTTGGAGGAGCTGCAATTGGTTCAACTGTTGGTGTTGTAACAGGACTTATTTTATCTTTAGCTCATGTTGCGAATATTTATCAAATCGGATTACTAGCATTTGCTGGTTTATTGGGAGGGTTACTCAAAGAAGGTAGAAAACTAGGTGTAGCCATTGGTTTGATGATCGGAACATTGCTTGTTGGAATTTATGGTGATACAGGTCATTTTATTCCGTTTTTATGGGAATCTTCATTCGCTATTCTTCTTTTTTTCATTACACCCGCTAGCTGGATTAAACAAATCTCACGGTATATACCAGGTACAGAGGAGTACACACATGAACAGGCACAATATTTGCAAAAAGTACGGCATATTACGGCTAGAAGAGTTGAGGAATTTTCACATGTTTTTGAGGCCTTGTCGAAAAGCTTTTTAACAGAGGAATCAACACGTGATGAAAAAAGGGAAATGAAGAGGGAAACAGATTTTTTCTTAAGCCGCGTAACTGAAAAGACATGTCAGCTATGTTTTATGAAAAAACGCTGTTGGCAAAACCAGTTTGATGAAACATATTCGTTAATGGAAATGTTAAAGAACAGTTATATTGATCAGAAAGATACTCACTTAAGAATCCGTAAAAAATTTGAAAACTACTGTATTAAATCTAATAAAGTCATTGACAAGATAGAAGAAGAACTCACTTACTTTGAAGCGAATCGTAAGTTAAAACAGCAAGTGATAAAGAGCAAGCGGTTAGTAGCGGAACAATTACAAGGTGTTTCCGAAGTGATGGAAGACTTTGCAGTAGAGATTATGAAAGAACGTCAACAACATGAAACACAAGAAGAACAAATATATCAGGCATTAAAACAAATGGGGCTTGAAGTCGAGAAACTCGATATTTTTCGTTTGGAGAAAGGGAATATCGACATTGAAATCTCACTTGTTTTTCATGATTACCACGGGGAAGGTGCCAAACTCATTGCGCCTGTATTATCAGATATTCTAAATGAGACAATTGAAGTCAAGGAGGAAGATATTTCGCCATTTCCAGGTGGATCATCATTTCTTAAATTCGGCTCAGCACGGTCATTTACTGTAGCGACAGGTATCGCTTACGCAGCAAAAGGAGGTGGGCTCATCTCAGGAGATAGTCATACTACAATAGAACTCGGTGAAGGGAAATATGCGTTAGCGATTAGTGATGGTATGGGTAATGGAAAACGAGCTAAGGAAGAGAGTAGTGAATCATTACGCTTACTCCATAAAATATTAGAAACAGGGATTGCAGAAAAGGTAGCCATCAAAACGATAAACTCAATCCTTTCATTGCGTACGACCGATGAAATATTTGCAACACTTGATTTGGCCATTGTCAATTTACATGATGCATTCGTCCGCCTTTTAAAAATTGGTTCCGCTCCCACATTTATTAAACGGGGCGATCGTATCATTAAATTAGAAGCAGCTAATTTACCGATGGGAATAATTCAAGAATTTGAAGTTGAAATGATTGGTGAACAGCTCTATTCAGGGGATATGTTAATTATGATGAGTGACGGTATTTATGACGGACCTAAGGGTGTTGATGATAAAGACCAATGGGTTGAACAGACGTTAATTGATATGGAAACAAATGATCCACAAGAAATTGCTGATTTATTGCTAGAGGAAGTTGTTCGTTCACAAAATGGTTCAATTGAGGACGATATGACTGTCATTGTTACAAAAGTAGATAAGCATATTCCGAAATGGTCCCCAGTTCCAATCATACATGAAAATGTTCTTTGAGCGTATAGGGTTTCCATTTTTTGGCGAAACTAGTAGTGGAAAAATGGAGGTGTTAGCGGTGAAAATGGGAACATTAAAACAAATATTGTTAATTACAGATGGCTGTTCAAATCAAGGAGAAGATCCTGTCGCAGTTGCAGCATTAGCTCATGAACAAGGTATGACAGTTAATGTGATTGGAATTTTGGATGATACTGAATCTAGGGAGACATCTGGCTTAAAGGAAGTAGAAGGAATTGCTTCTTCTGGTGGTGGGATGAGTCAACTCGTTTATAAAGAAGCATTACCAGAAACAGTTCAAATGGTGACAAAGCAGGCTATGACACATACATTACAAGGATTCGTTAATAGTGAATTAAGGCAAATCTTAGGTTCAAAGCAGACGATGGAAGACCTTCCACCTGAAGAACGTGGTGAGATAATGGAAGTCGTTGAAGATTTAGGTGAAACATGTGATTTAGAAGTGCTCGTTTTAATTGATACAAGTGCGAGTATGACGAATAAACTCCCTATGGTTAAAGAAGCGTTGCTAGATTTATCAATTAGCTTAAATGCGCGTATCGGTCAAAATCGTTTTGCGATGTTTACCTTTCCTGGAAAGAAGAAAAAAGTGATTGAACGCATTTTTGATTGGTCACCACAGTTAGAAGGTGTCGCACAAGTATTCCCTAAGTTAACGAGCGGTGGTGTGACACCGACAGGGCCTGCATTGCGTGAGGCGATGTATCAATTCGGAAAGAAAAGCTTATTAAGAGGTTATAAACGCCATGACTTTATGGAAGAGGCATAGCACATTTTTTCAACCAGGGAAGAAAATCATAGGGAAATGGCACCACCATCACTATATCATTAAGAGGAAACTAGGGAGTGGTGCTGTAGGGACGGTTTACCTCTGTCATAAAGGTGGAAGAGATGTCGCACTCAAAATTAGTAAACATGTTTCGTCGATGATGACAGAAGTTAATGTACTTAAATCGTTAACCCAGGCCCAAGAACATCGTCTTGGGCCTTCCTTAATAGATGTTGATGATTTTGTGTTAGTAGATGGGACAACTTATACATTTTATGTGATGGAATATATAAAAGGTGACAATTTACGCTCGTTTTTACGGAGGCATGGAACAGAATGGTTAGGCGTATTTATGTTACAGTTACTGGATGATTTAGAAAAGCTCCATCAACGGGGTTGGGTATTCGGTGATTTAAAAATTGAAAACTTAATTGTCGAGTATCGTCCACCTAAACTACGTTGGATTGATGTTGGCGGAACAACGCGAATAGGGCGCTCGATAAAAGAATATACGGAAGTTTATGATCGAGGTTATTGGGGACTTGGTTCAAGACGGGCTGAGCCGAGTTATGATTTATTTGCTTTTGTGATTGTTTTTTTATCCGTTTTTCATCGAAGGCAATTTTCAAGAGGAAAAGATGCTAAAACGACATTATTAAAAAAACTTGATGAAACAAAGGCACTAACCTCCTACCAACCGATTTTACGAAAAGCCCTTTTAGGTCAATATTCATCAAGTCAAGAGATGAAACAAGAGATGCATGCTTTACTTTATAACATGCAACAGAAGAGACAACAAGAAACAAAAAAGGAGTTATTGCCCTTTGTAGTGGAGTCGCTTGGTATTAGTGTGATTGCAGGCGGATTATATTTGGCATCAATTTTTCTAGTACCTTAAAATTCACTATGATAATGGATTGTAAAATGAGTCAGAATAACATGAAAAAGGTAAGCTTTCACAGAGTGATTATGTTATACTTATAAAGTAGTAAGTCGCTATAGTTAATGGAGATGGACAGAAGATGGAGCAGAAAGTAGTACAGTTTATTGAACACAATCATTTGCTTTTACAAGGTAGCAATGTTCTTGTCGGTGTTTCAGGTGGAGCAGATTCTTTAGCCTTATTACATTATCTTTGGCAAATGAGGGAGACGTGGGATCTTCAATTAACAGCACTTTCTGTTGATCATCAGTGGCGCGGAAAAGAAAGTAAAGCAGATTTTGAATTTGTTCAAGACATATGTCAACAATGGCATATTCCGTTTGTCGGTACTTCTTTAGATGTACCCGCCTATAAAAAAGAGCATCAATTAAATGCACAAGTTGCTTCGCGAAAGATGCGTTATCAATTTTTTCGTGAACAGATGGAACATTTATGTGCAGACTCCTTAGCACTTGGCCACCATGGTGACGACCAGATTGAAACGCTTGTTATGCGACTAATTCGTACGGCAGATTCAAGTGCATTCCAAGGTATTCCAGTGAAGCGCCCCTTTGCAACAGGAATGATTATTCGCCCTTTTTTATGCTTAACGAGACAAGAAATTGAAGATTATTGTCAAAGGCATCATCTCCATCCAAGATGGGATTCAAGTAATGACAATATTGATTATACACGTAATTATATACGCAAAACGATCGTCCCTTTATTAAAATCAAAAAATAATAATATGCATCAGACTGTACAGCATTTATCTGAAACATTATCTGACGATGAGTCATACTTAAAGAAACAAGCAGAAAAGATGGTTCGAGCGGTCATTTCTTTTAATGAAAAGGACCGTACAGCAATATTTAGTGTGGATGATTTTTCTTCATATCCTACCGCTTTACAAAGGCGTGCCTATCATCTAATATTAAACTATCTATATCATCAAATACCCAATAATTTATCGTATATCCATGAACAGAACTTTTTCGATTTGTTAAAAAGGGCAAAGAGCAATGCTGAAATTGATTTCCCGAATCGATTGAAAATTAGGAGAACGTATCAAGTTATTACTTTTTCATTTGAAAAGGAACAATGTAAACGAGAGGTATTCCACGAAACATTAAAGGTGCCAGACCGGGTTATATTACCTAATGGGAGCGAAGTTATCGCCCAATTTACAGATGAATTCAATTATCAAGATACGTTTACATATACATGTGCGGCAGATTGTGTAGAATTGCCTTTACATATTCGAACGAGGCAGGCGGGCGATCGCATGACATGGAAAGGTTTAAATGGGACTAAGAAACTAAAGGACATTTTTATTGATGAAAAAATCCCGTTAGAAAAAAGAAACACATGGCCAGTCATAACAGACAATCGTGGACGAATTCTATGGTTAGTCGGTCTAAGGAAAGATCATCTTGAATCTAATGGGGCATCGTTTATTCAATTACAGTTTAAAGGCAATGTTTAGGGAGGGTTTGTTGTTGGAGCAAGAAATTAAAGAAATACTTATTACAGAAGAAGAAATCCAACAAAAATGTAAAGAAATAGGTGCACGCTTAACAGAGGAATATGATGGGAAGTTCCCGCTTGCAATTGGCGTATTAAAAGGAGCTTTGCCTTTTATGGCCGATTTATTGAAAAATATTAACACGCATTTGGAAATGGATTTTATGGATGTATCGAGTTATGGTGGGAAAAACCTACAATCTACTGGTGAAGTCAAAATTATTAAAGACTTAGATACGAAAGTCGAAGGTCGTCATTTGTTAATTATTGAAGATATTATTGATAGTGGTCAGACACTTAGCTATTTGGTCGACTTGTTTAAATACCGGAAAGCGAAATCGATTAAAATTGTCACACTGGTAGATAAACCAGAGGGACGTATTGCAGACATTAAAGCTGATATCGTTGGCTTTGAAGTACCAAATGAATTCCTTGTCGGCTATGGTCTAGACTATGATGAGAAGTATCGTAATTTACCGTATATCGGTGTCTTAAAACCAGAAATTTATAACCGTTAGTTTAAACTGAAAAAAATAATGTTATAAATGATGAGGAATAAGTATAATTAGTTGTCATATAAGTTTTTACTATGATACTATGTAATATAGTTTTTCCCCGTTTGGGAGGAGGTAGGCAATGAACCGGATATTTCGGAATACGTTCTTTTATTTACTCCTGTTATTAGTTGTTATTGGTGTCATCGGTGTAATCAATAATCAAGGCGACCAATCGGATGAACTGCATGTTAAGGAGTTTATGCAGGCATTAGATAATGGTGAAATCAAAGAAATGACGATGCAGCCAGCGCATGGCATTATGCGTATTACTGGGACGATGGTAAAGGATGAAAAGCCATTCATCACCCAAGTTCCAGATAACACAGATATTGTTAAAGAAATTACCGATAAAGGAATGGATCAAAGCGTACTTAATGTTAAGCAGGAAGAAAGACCAAGTGGTTGGGTCACTTTCCTTACAGGGATTATTCCATTTCTAATTCTCGGATTGTTCTTCTTCTTTATTCTTAGCCAAGCCCAAGGTGGTGGCGGAGGCCGCGTCATGAATTTCGGTAAAAGTAAAGCGAAAATGATTAGTGAAGACAAATCAAAAGTTCGCTTTAAAGATGTTGCCGGAGCTGATGAAGAAAAGCAGGAGCTTGTAGAAATTGTTGAGTTTCTAAAAGACCCACGCAAGTTCTCACAGCTTGGTGCACGAATTCCAAAAGGTGTGCTACTTGTAGGACCACCGGGAACAGGTAAGACATTACTTGCACGTGCCGTCGCAGGTGAAGCGGGAACACCATTCTTTACGATTAGTGGTTCTGATTTCGTTGAGATGTTTGTCGGGGTCGGGGCATCCCGTGTCCGTGACTTGTTTGAAAATGCGAAGAAGAATGCACCATGTATTATCTTTATTGATGAGATTGACGCAGTAGGTCGTCAACGTGGCGCTGGTCTAGGTGGCGGTCACGATGAACGCGAACAAACATTGAACCAGTTACTCGTTGAAATGGATGGATTTGAAGGAAATGAAGGGATTATTATTCTTGCTGCAACAAACCGTCCTGACATTTTAGACCCTGCACTATTACGCCCGGGTCGATTTGACCGACAAATTCCAGTTAATCGTCCAGATGTTAAAGGGCGTGAAGCTGTCTTAAAAGTTCACGCACGTAACAAGCCATTAGATGAAACGGTTGATTTAAAAACAATTGCGATGCGTACACCTGGTTTTTCTGGTGCTGATTTAGAAAACTTACTCAACGAAGCGGCTCTTGTTGCTGCACGTTTAGATAAGAAGAAAATATCGATGCTCGAAGTGGATGAAGCAATTGACCGTGTCATTGCAGGTCCAGCGAAGAAGAGTCGGGTTATCTCTGATAAAGAACGTAATATTGTTGCATATCATGAAAGTGGACATACCGTGATCGGCATGGTTTTAGATGATGCTGATGTTGTCCATAAGGTTACGATTGTTCCACGTGGGCAAGCTGGCGGTTATGCAGTCATGTTACCGAAGGAAGATCGCTACTTTATGACAAAACCTGAATTGCTTGATAAGATTACTGGGCTATTAGGAGGTCGCGTTGCTGAAGAAATTATCTTCAATGAAGTAAGTACGGGTGCTTCGAATGACTTCCAGCGTGCAACTGGTATTGCTCGTAAAATGGTGACTGAATTTGGAATGAGCGATAAAATAGGTGCAACACAATTTTCAGGTGGCAGTGGTGAAGTCTTCTTAGGAAGAGATATTCAAAGTGATCAAAACTATAGTGATGCGATTGCTCATGAAATTGATAAAGAGATTCAAGGCATTATTAATCACTGTTACGATCGAGCAAAACAAATTTTAACAGAGCATAAAGAACAGCTCGAATTAATTGCTCAAACGCTCTTAGAAGTCGAAACATTAGATGCAAAACAAATAAAATCTCTTTTTGAAGACGGTGTTCTTCCAGAGCCAGAGCTTGCTAGTCTAGAATCCTCAGATGATGATGAAGTGAAAGTAAACATTCAATCAAAAGAAGAGGAAGATGATGCAACATATGAGGAAATAAAGAAAAAGTCAGATGCTAAACTGAAACAAGAAATCGAAGAGAAATCAGAAGAGGAATCAGGTCTTTCTAAAACAATTAAAGAATTAGAAGGTAAGAATAAAGATTCCGATACACCAAAACAGGAATAAAAGAACAGTTCATATATGAAGCAGTTTCCAATATATATTGGAAACTGCTTTTTTAATCGGAGATATACTTTTTTAATTAAAATGCGAATTATGGTATATTTAAAAAGAAATACATAAAATGAGCTACTTGAGGAAGGGATTATGTCATGCTTTTTGTTTTAGATGTAGGGAATACAAATACAGTTTTAGGTGTGTTTCAAGACAATGAATTAAAACACGAATGGCATATAAAAACAGATCGTTATAAAACTGAGGATGAATTTGGGGTGCTAGTTAAATCTTTATTTGAATATAGAGGATTATCGTTTTCAGATATTAATGGCGTTATTATATCATCTGTTGTGCCACCGATTATGTTTGCATTAGAAAAAATGTGTCGAATCTATTTTGATATAGAACCACTTGTTGTTGGAAAAGATACGGTACAATCCTTTCTAAAAACAAGTTACCCTAATCCAAAAGAAATTGGAGCAGACCGTGTTGTCAATGCAGTCGGTGCTTTAGCGGAACATAGAGCCCCATTCATTATTATTGATTTTGGAACAGCAACAACGTATTGTTATGTCAATGAACAGGAAGAATATGAAGGGGGATTAATTGCTCCTGGTATCGATATTTCGATGGATGCGTTATATCGACGTGCAGCTAAACTCCCAAAAATTGAGATTGAAAAGCCACAAAATATAATTGGAAACTCGACGGTAGAAGCGATGCAATCAGGTGTGTTTTATGGCAATGTCGCACAAGTGGACGGTATTGTTAATCGTATTAAGGAGTCTAAACAAACAAGCCCTAAAGTGATTGCGACAGGAGGATTAGCATCACTTGTAGCGAATGCATCTGAGACAATTGATATCGTTGATTCCCATCTGACGTTAAAAGGGCTTCACGTCATTTATCAAAAAAATATGCAACAAAGGAGAACAAATCGTTGAACAATGATTATTTAATAAAGGCGACCACATATGATGGAATGGTACGTGCTTATGCGATCCAGTCAACACAACTGGTCGAAGAAGCAAGAAAAAAACAAGATACATGGGCAACAACGACTGCTGCTTTAGGTCGTACACTCACCATTACCGCGTTAATGTCTGCTATGCTTAAGGGTGAAGATGAACTGACTGTAAAGGTTGAAGGTGATGGTCCGATTGGGGCCATTGTTACAGATGGAAATGCAAAAGGTGACGTTCGTGGATATGTTTCAAATCCACATGTTGATTTTGAATTAAATGAACAGGGAAAGCTAGATGTTCGCCGGGCTGTAGGGACAACTGGAACGGTTAGTGTGGTTAAAGATTTAGGGTTAAAAGATTATTTTACGGGTCAAGTTCCAATTGTATCCGGTGAAATAAGTGAAGATTTCACGTATTATTTTGCAACATCAGAACAAATTCCATCTGCAGTTGGCGCAGGTGTGCTTGTCAATCCGGATCACTCTGTTTTAGCTGCTGGTGGTTTTGTTGTTCAAGTTATGCCAGGTGCAACTGATGAAGTTATTACACAATTGGAACAGAAAATCGCTTCTTTCCCGTCTATTTCAGCATTAATTAGTGAAGGAGCGACTCCAGAAGCGATTTTAGAACGGTTATTTGGGGATGTTAAATTAAACATTCATGAAAAAATGCCAGTTCAATTCAAATGTAAATGTTCTAAAGAACGATTTGAACGTGCGATTATTAGTTTAGGTAAGGAAGAAATTCAGTCCATGATTGATGAAGATCGTGGAGCAGAAACTGTTTGTCATTTTTGTAATTCAGTTTACTATTTTACTGAAGAAGAATTAGAAGCCCTCGTTGTGCAAGGAAAATGAGAAAGCCGCACGACTGGGCTTTTTCATTTTTGTTTAAATGAATGAGGTCATTTAAACAAGACAGACTATTTATGACGCCCAATTAAACAGTTTTGATTGACATTTTCTCGCTAATTGTATACTTTATATATAAATCCTATAAGATTACTACGGATTAAAATAAGGAGGCATTTTAAATGCGTGTGAAGAATAATATTGCTGAATTAATTGGTCAGACTCCAGTTGTTAAATTAAAGCAAACAGATGAAAATAGTGCTGATATTTACGTGAAGCTCGAATATATGAATCCAGGTAGTTCCGTTAAAGACCGAATTGCCTTAGCAATGATTGAAGCTGCTGAAGAATCAGGTGAACTGAAAGAAGGTTCTAAAATTGTTGAACCAACAAGTGGTAACACTGGAATTGGCCTAGCAATGGTTGCTGCAGCAAAAGGTTATGAACTCATTGTGACAATGCCAGATACGATGAGCCAGGAACGCCGTAATATATTAAGAGCATATGGTGCGAAATTAGTCTTGACACCAGGTGCTCAAGGAATGAAAGGTGCGATTGAAAAAGCTGAACAATTGCATAAGGAACATGGATATTTTATGCCACAGCAGTTTAAGAATATGGCAAATCCGAAAGTTCACGAACTAACGACAGGCAAAGAAATTGTCGAGCAAATGTCTGACGGATTAGATGCCTTTATTTCCGGAATCGGTACTGGTGGAACGATTTCAGGTGCTGGAAAAGTATTAAAACAAGCCTTCTCTGAAATAAAAATAATCGCTGTTGAACCGAAAGATTCTCCTATACTATCAGGGGGTTCTCCTGGACCACACAAATTACAAGGACTTGGTGCAGGATTTGTTCCAGCTACATTGAATACGGATATTTACGATGAAATCATAACAGTTTCTACTGAAGAGGCTTTTACAACAGCTAGAGAAGTAGCGACCTCAAATGGTATCCTAGGAGGAATATCTGCAGGGGCTGCTATTTATGCTGCGAGAACAGTTGCCCAAAAGCTTGGTAAAGGTAAAAAAGTGTTAGCTATTTTACCAGATAATGGCGAGCGCTACTTATCAACAGCATTGTTCCAATTTGATGAGGAATGATTTGATTAAAGGACTAGTTACAATTGATACTAGTCCTTTTTTATTTTTGTAAAAGTATGTTACGATAGAAAAAGAAATTTTTTGTCACCTTAAATCGAATGCGCTTTTATTATAATGGAAAGGTCGATTGCAAATGATGTTGCAAACAAAGTCAATTACATTTGATTTGAAAAAAAGAACACATATGATGGGAATATTAAATGTTACACCTGATTCTTTCTCTGATGGTGGTTCATATACCGAAGTCGAATATGCGATTAAGCAGGCGAAGAAATTAGAACAAGAAGGTGCAGACATCATTGATATTGGTGGAGAATCAACACGTCCAAATCATGAATCTGTATCTGTGGAAGAAGAAATTAACCGAGTTGTTCCAATGATCGAAGCGATTAAAGAACATATTCATATACCGATATCGATTGATACGTATAAGGCAGAAACGGCAAAGTGTGCCATTGAAGCAGGCGCAGACATCATCAATGATGTCTGGGGAGCGAAAAAAGACCCCGATATGGCAGCAGTTGCAAGCGAAATGGACGTACCCATTATTTTAATGCATAATCGAACAGATATGAATTACACATCATTAATAGATGATATGAAGCGTGATTTAGAAGAAAGTATTACGATTGCATTAAAAGCAGGAGTTAGTGAAAAAAACATTGTTCTAGATCCAGGAGTTGGTTTTGCAAAAACACCCGAACACAATCTAATGGTAATGAATCGTTTAGAACAATTTCACGACCTCGGTTTTCCTATTTTATTAGGAACGTCCCGAAAATCGTTTATCGGGCAAATTCTTGATATCGAACCCCATGAACGTGACTATGGAACGGGAGCAACAACATGTCTCGGTATTCAAAAAGGAGCACATATTGTTCGGGTTCACAATGTTAAAGTTAATAAACAGATGGCACAAGTGATGGATGCAATGTTGAGGGAGCGATTTTAATTAATGGATAAAATTATCTTGAAGACGATGCAATTTTATGGTTATCATGGATTGTTTCCTGAAGAAAATAAACTTGGGCAACGTTTTCTAGTTGATGTTATTTTATATGCTGATTTAAAAGAAGCTGGTGAGATGGATGATATGAACGCATCCATTCATTATGGACATGTTTTTGAACGAGTGAAAACAATTGTGGAAGGTGAAGCGAGAAATTTAATTGAGGCGGTTGCCGAATCAATTGCTCAGGATTTATTAGTTACATTTCCGCGTCTACAAGCGTGTATGATTAAAGTGATTAAACCAGATCCTCCAATTCCGGGTCATTATGACTCTGTAGCTGTGGAAATCTATAGGGAGAGAGAACAATGAATCGTGTTTACCTTGGTCTAGGTACGAATATTGAACCCAGGAAATCACATCTAGAAAAAGCGTTAGAACAACTTAAGCAGAACGAAGCCATTACCATCGTTAAGCAGTCAAATAGATATGAAACAGCACCTGTCGGCTATACAGAACAGGCAGACTTTTTAAATATGGTTGTTGAAATAAAGACAACACTTTCCCCAGAATTGTTACTCGATCGATGCCAAACAATAGAGAAAGAATTGGGTAGAGAAAGGACGATTCGTTTTGGACCACGAACGATTGACCTTGACATTTTATTATATAATGAAGAAAATATAAAAACAGAACGATTAACAGTTCCACATCCGCGTATGCATGAACGCGGGTTTGTGTTGATTCCATTAGCTGAAATTGCACCTCACATTAAAATCGGTGAAGAAACAATCGATAAATTATTAAACAAACTTCCTAAGCAAGAGCGAGATGATGTGAAGGTATGGCAACAATGATAAAACTAAACCTGATGAAGAGGAGGATGACATATGTTTAAAATAGGGAATATTACAGTGCCAAATCGTGTTGTTCTTGCCCCAATGGCTGGCGTATCTAATTATGCATTCAGGCTAACTGTAAAAGAGTTTGGTGCAGGATTAGTCACAGCAGAAATGGTTAGCGATAAGGGTATTGTTAATAAAGATAAAAAATCATTACAAATGCTTTATATAGATGAAGCAGAAATGCCAATGAGTTTACAAATCTTCGGTGGGGAAAAAGATACACTTGTTGAGGCTGCTCAATTTGTAGATCAAAATACAAATGCCAGTATTATAGACATAAATATGGGATGTCCTGTACCGAAGATAACAAAATGTGATGCTGGTGCAAGATGGTTACTTGATCCGGATAAAATATATGAAATGGTTTCTCACGTCGTTAAACATGTCGATAAACCCGTAACAGTAAAGATGCGTAGTGGTTGGGATGAAGATCATATCTATGCGGTAGACAATGCAAAGGCGGTTGAAGCAGCAGGTGCTAGCGCAGTGGCAGTCCACGGTCGGACACGTAAACAGTTATATGAGGGCCGTGCTGATTGGGACATTATTAAGCAAGTGAAACAAGCGGTCAATATTCCCGTTATTGGAAACGGTGATATCGACAGCCCTGAAGTTGCTAAACAACGTCTTGACGAAACAGGTGTTGATGGCATTATGATTGGTCGTGCTGCTTTAGGTAATCCATGGATGATTTATAAAACGGTGAAATACCTTGAAACCGGTGAACTTATCCCAGACCCAACACCAAAAGAGAAAGTCGATGTATGCCTCCTTCATGCTGACCGTTTAATTAAAATCAAAGGTGAAAGAATCGCTATGATGGAAATGCGTAAACACGCAGCATGGTATTTAAAAGGTATGCCAGGAAATGGGCGGGTACGTAGAAGAATTAATGATATCGAAACAAGAGACGCTTTAGTAGACGTTTTATATGAGTATGCCGAAGAAATGGAAAGAAAAATGCAAGCTAGTTAAGAAAAAATCTGCCCGTTATTGGCGGATTTTTATCTTTTAACTTAATCGGAAAGGGAGCGCTCTTTTGAAGAGCCATTTCTTTACTTGTTGTAAACATAGTGAAATTCGTAATGGAAAAGCGTATCATATATAATTAGATGAAAGATTGCCTGAACTCTTATATACTAGTACTAAATGCCGTTGTTCGGCCAAAAAGTGAAAAGATAAATCATTTAACCTATATGTGGCCTGGAATGATTGGTTACAGTTATTCAGTAGGTATGATTTTTAAGGAATAAAATGATGGAGTGATAAAAGATGTCAGAAGAATTAACGGAACAGATGCAAGTACGCCTTGAAAAAATGGAAGTACATCGCGAAAAAGGATTAGATCCTTTCGGTGGAAAATTCACACGTACACATTTAGCCAGTGAATTAAAGGAATTATATGATGGTTTTACAAAAGAAGAACTAGCTGCTAAAGAAGATGAGACAGAAGTAACTGTTGCAGGTCGTTTAATGACAAAACGAGGAAAAGGAAAAGCAGGTTTTGCTCATATCCAAGATGCAAGTGACCAAATACAAATTTACGTCCGCCAAGATCAAATTGGAAAAGAAGCCTATGAGATTTATAAAACAATTGATTTAGGCGATATTATTGGTGTTACTGGTGTCATGTTTAAAACAAATGTAGGAGAGTTATCCATTAAGGTTACTAAATTTGAGCTCCTAACGAAGGCATTACGCCCATTACCAGAGAAATACCACGGATTAAAAGATATAGAACAGCGCTATCGTCAACGCTATCTAGACTTAATTATGAACAGTGAAAGTAAACAAACTTTCGTCTTACGTAGTAAAATTATCCAATCCATGCGTCATTATTTAAATGAACAAGGTTTCTTGGAAGTAGAAACACCGATGATGCACAGCATTCCGGGTGGTGCAGCAGCGCGGCCATTTAAAACACATCATAACGCCTTAGATATTGAATTATATATGCGAATTGCCATTGAATTGCATTTAAAGCGCCTTATAGTAGGTGGCATGGAAAAAGTATATGAAATTGGTCGTGTTTTCCGTAATGAAGGTGTGTCAACAAGGCATAATCCTGAGTTCACAATGATTGAACTATATGAAGCCTATGCAGACTATAAGGATATTATGGAATTAACGGAGAATATGGTCGCGCATATTGCTCAAGAAGTGTTGGGTACGACAACGATTGCTTATGATGAACATGAAATTGATCTAGCGCCTCAATGGAAGAGATTGCATATGGTAGATGCCATTAAAGAATATGTTGGGGTTGATTTTTGGAAAGATATGACCGATGAGGAAGCACGTGCACTTGCAAAAGAACATGGGGTTGAAATTTCTGATATGATGACATACGGTCATATTGTCAATGAGTTTTTTGAACAGAAAATTGAAGAGAAATTAATTCAACCTACTTTCATTTATGGTCACCCAGTAGAAATATCACCACTCGCTAAGAAAAACAAAGACGACGAACGTTTCACTGATCGATTTGAGTTATTTATTGTTGGACGAGAACACGCAAATGCATTTAGTGAGCTAAATGATCCAATTGATCAAAGAAAACGTTTTGAGGCACAAGTGGCTGAAAGAGAGCAAGGAAATGATGAAGCGCATTTAATGGATGAAGATTTCCTTGAGTCATTAGAATATGGTATGCCACCTACTGGCGGACTTGGTATCGGAATTGACCGTCTAGTTATGTTGCTTACTAATTCACCATCAATTAGGGATGTATTGTTATTCCCACAGATGCGTACAAAATAATTTCCTACTATAAATAAAGACCTTTGATACTTGGTTACTTATTTTATCGTGTAATCGAGTCAAAGGTCTTTTTATTCTTATATATGTATGTGAAAGGATAACGGTATAAAAAGCATGTAACGTTTGGGATGATTCGACAAAAAATGATTTTTAAAAAAAGACTTGATTATTATGATGAAACATGGTAAATTAAATATCGTTGCGCTGTTATGTCTGGCGCAAAAAAACGTAATAACAACCGAAATGCAACTTTTTAAGTTTTGTTTTTAAAAAGTTGTTGACATAAAATATACGGCGTGTTATTATAAGAAAGTCGCTGTTGAAGCGAACGATTTTTTCACAAAAAACATATTGACACGATTTTGTCGATATGTTAAAATGTAAAAGTTGCTTGTGAAAAAACAAACATATTGCACTTTGAAAACTGAACAGAACAACCAGTATGTCAAGAAAAACAACCTCGTTTTTCTTAAAGTAATTTTGCTAAGATAAACATTAAACGAATTTCGTTTAAATATAACTCTTTTTT